>NZ_JBEOUW010000021.1:0-63198 GCF_040303045.1 Kitasatospora sp. NPDC096140 | reverse complement strand
GAGCGGCGAACGGGCGGCGCCCGCCGATCGGCGGGCGCCGCCCGTTCGCCGCTCCCGGGACGTCAGCCGGTGATCGCCCCGACGATGCTGACGGCCGCCAGCACCAGCATGATCCCCGCCGCCACCCGGATGATCAGCTTCATCGGCACGTACTTGAGCAGCTTCTGTCCGCCCACGATGGCGATCCCGCCGACGGCGCAGAGCGCCAGCCAGGAGCCGAGGCCGACGGCCAGCGGATCGGCGTACTTGGCGGCCAGGTTGGCGGTCATGATCTGGGTCAGGTCACCGAACTCGGCGATCGCGACGACCACGAAACTGGCCCCGGCCACCTTCCAGAAGCTGTTCGAGGACGGCTCCTTGGCCGCGTGCTCGTCCTCGTCCCCGCCGCCGTGGAACAGCAGCATCGCCGCGCCCGCCAGGAAGAGCACGCCCGTGACGAGCTCCACCCAGCGGTGCGGCAGCAGCGACAGCAGGTGCCCGGCGACCAGCGCGATGCCCACCTGCAGGGCGAAGGCGGCGGCGATGCCGGCGAAGACGTAGCTCGCCCGGTACTTGGTGCCGAGCACCAGGCTGGCCAGCGCGGTCTTGTCCGGCAGTTCGGCCAGGAAGATGACGCCGAACGTCAACACGGCAACGGTCAGGCTCATGCGCCCGCCTCGTTTCGCTCGGCGGGGACGTTCGCACGGACGCGCCCGTCGACGGCTCGTTCGCTTCGCTCACTCATCAAGGGAGGTTCCTCGGTCGGGCTGCCCGGCCGTCGCAGCTCCGTCAGGGGACGCTTCGGCCCGACAGCACTGGTCATGGTCACAGCACTGCGGCCGAAGGTCTCGCCGGCAACGCTCTACGAGCGGTGCCCCGGGCGCCGGGCCCCTGGGGGCCAGTATGTCGACGGTCCGGTGGAGGGCTACTCCCCTTCAACGCCCCCAAGGGTACCCGACGCCTTCCGGTGCCCCGGCTCCGTCGGCTGCCGACCGCGGGCTCCCGCCCGGCGGCCCCCGGCCGTCATCGGCCTTCGCCCGGTTCCCCCGCCGTCACCAGGCCCCGGCCGACCAGTTCCAGCACCACCACGATCGCCACCGACTCCACCGCCAGCAACCCGACCAGCACGAACAGCTGCACCGCTCCCGCCTGGACGGGCGAGGCCCCGCCGAGCAGCATCCCGACGAAGGCGCCGGGCAGGGTGACCAGGCCGACCGTACGGGTCTGGTCCAGGGCCGGGACGAGCGAGGTCGCCGCGGCTGTGCGGCAGATCTCCAGCCGTGCGTCGCGCTCCTCGAAGCCGAGCGCCAGCGCCGCCTCCACCTCCCCGCGCCGCAGCCGCAGCTCGTCCAGGGCGCGCCGCCCGGCCAGCGAGGTCGCGGTGAGCCCGCCGCCGATCAGGATGCCCGCGACCGGGATGACGGACAGGCCCTTCGGCGGCAGCAGCCCGACGCCCAGCAGCAGGGCGAGCACCGGCAGCACCCCGGCCCCGATCGGTGCGGCCGCCCAGACCCAGCCCGGCCCCGGGGTCATCCGCCGCCCGGCGGTGCGCACCGCGACGCCGAACATCAGCACCACGAACAGCGCCGACCACCACAGCGAGCCGACCACCCAGGTGATCACCGCGGCGACGGCCGCCAACTGCACCACCGCGCGCAGCCCGGCCCGCAGCACCGCGTGCCCGTGGCCGAGCTGCCCCCGCCCGGCCACCGCGACGGCGACCAGCAGCAGCACGGCGGTGACCACCCCGAGCACCGGCGTGACCGGCAGCAGCTGGCCGCCGGACGCCGCAAGGTCCATCAGATCCAGCTGGTGAACCACATCCGGTCCTGCCAGGACGACATCGGGATCACCTCCGCCGTGTACAGCGGGTAGAAGAAGGCGAAGCAGCCGACGATCGCCAGTACGACGGCCCCCGCCCCGATCGCGCCGATCCGGCGGCGCCGGGGGCCGGATCCGGGCGGGCCGAGGATCGCCCCGAGCATCTGGGCGACGGCCAGGCACAGGAACGGCACCAGCACAACCATGTAGAAGGAGAAGATCGTCCGCTCCTGGTAGCGGAACCAGGGCAGGTAGATCCCGGCCACCGCGCACAGCACCGCGCCGGAGCGCCAGTCCCGCCGGAAGAACCAGCGCCACAGCAGGTAGACCAGCGCGAAGCAGGCCGCCCACCAGAGGAACGGCGTGCCCAGGCCCAGGATCTGCGCCGCGCAGCCGCCGGAGGAGGTGCAGCCGCGGGTCCCGTTCGGGATCTGCTCCCAGTACATGGAGACCGGGCGGCCGTCGACCAGCCAGGCGAAGGGGTTGGACTGGTAGGTGTGCGGGGTGCTCAGGCCGGTGTTGAAGTCGTACATCTGCGAGTGGTAGTGCCACAGGCTGCGCAGCGGTGCGGGCACCCAGCTCATCGGCACCTGCGGCAGCGGGACGCCGAGGAAGCTGTCCGGGGAGAGCCCGGCGCGGCCGTCGGCCCAGTGCCGGTCGTAGCCGCCCTCGCCGCTGCCGCCGCTGAGCAGCCAGCCGCCCCAGGCGCCGACGTACACCACCAGGGCGGAGCCCACCATGGCGAGGAGGGCGGGCCCGGCGTCCCGGCGCAGCATGGAGCGCCAGGGGCGGCGGGCGCCCGCCCCGCGGCGGCCGGCCTGGTCCCACAGGACGGTCAGGATGCCGAAGGCGGCGAGGATCGGGGCACCGTTCCACTTGACCGCGCAGGCCGCGCCGATCAGCACCCCGGCGGCGATCCGCCAGGGGCGCCACCCGAGCCGGACGGTGTCGCCGTCGGCGGCCTCGGCGAGCCGGGCGCGGGCGTGGTCGCGGTCGATCAGCAGGGCGCCGAAGGAGCCGAGCACGAAGAACATCTGGATGCCGTCGAGCAGGCCCACCCGGCTCATCACCAGCGCCAGGCCGTCCACCGACATCAGCAGCGCGGCGGTGCAGCCGATCAGGGTGGAGCCGAAGAGCCGGCGGCCGATCCGGGCCAGCATCAGCACGGTGAGGGTGCCGAGCAGCGCCGTCATGAACCGCCAGCCGAAGGGGTGCAGTCCGAACAGCTGCTCGCCGATCGCCATCACCCATTTGCCGAGCGGCGGGTGCGCGATGAACTCGGGCGCGGAGCCGAGCGGGATGGACTGCGGGACGGCCAGGATGTCGGCGTTGGCGTGGTCGGGCCAGTTGGCCTCGTAGCCCTGGCGGAGCAGCGACCAGGCGTCCTTGGGGTAGTACGTCTCGTCGAAGACGAAGGCGTTGGGGTAGCCGAGGTTCCAGAACCGCAGCAGCCCGGCGAAGATCGCGACGCCGATCGGCCCGAGCCACCCGGAGCGGTCGGCCGCCCAGCGGACCACGCCCCCGCGCGGGGCCGGTGCGGGGTCGGCCGGGGCCGGGGCCGCCGGGGGGTGCGTGAGCGCCGCTTGCGTCATAGCCTCGCCGATTCGCCTGTCTGCTCTGCCCGGGCCCGGCGCTGCGGCCTGGTCCGGGCGGTCAACAGCCACTGACACTATGTGGCGGTGGTCGCGAAGCCAAGCGCGACGGGCGCCGACCAGGTGACCTGGTCGGCGCCCGTTTCACACGCTCGCACGTGCGCTTTCGTCACGCGGCGGTCTGCAGCTCCCGGACCGGGACGGCGTGGACCACGGCCGGGGCGGCGTTGTCCTGCTCCGGCGTGAGGTACGGGCGCAGCCGCAGCGCCAGGGCGACGATCAGCAGCGTCGAGCCCGCCATCGCCGCCAGGTAGAGCGGCCAGGTGCCGGAGCCGACCAGCAGCACGCCGACGGCCGGGCCGACCGCGATCGCGATCTGCTTCACCAGGGAGTAGCCGGCGTTGTAGGTGCCGAGCAGCCGGGCCGGGGCGAGGTCCGCCACCATCGGGCCCATGGTGGGCGCGAGCAGCGACTCGCCGACGCCGAAGAGGGCGTAGATCGAGACGATGGCGACCGTGGCGGCCATGGTCTCGGTCCGGATCAGGCCGGCCACCAGGGCCATCGCCCAGGCGCCGAGCCAGACCAGGCCGGCCGCGGCCATCGCGGTGGTGCGGCGGCGGCGCGCGGTGATCCGCACCATGAACATCTGCAGCACCACGATGGTCAGCGCGTTGGCGCCGATCGCGAAGCCCAGGGTGGAGGGCGCGGTGCCGACGGTGTCGGTGGCGAAGGCCGCCACACCGGACTCGAACTGGCCGTAGCAGGTGAAGAAGATCAGCCCGGCGAGCAGGCAGAGCCGCAGCATCGCCTTGTCGGCGACCAGCGCGCGCAGGCCGGTCGGGCCGTCGCCCTTCTCGTGGACGGCGCTCAGCTGGAACCGCGGCATCCGGGCCGTACCGGTGACCAGGGCCAGGCCGAGGAAGGTCGCCGCCTCGATCGTGAACAGCCGGGTGAGGCTGGCCGGGTCGGTGACGTCGACGATCTGCCCGCCGACCAGCGCGCCGATGCCCATGCCCAGGTTGACCAGGGTGAACTGCAGCGCGAAGGCGTGCGAGCGGGTCGCCGCCGTCGAGCAGCGGACGATCATCGTGGCCAGCGCCGGCTGGCAGGTGGTGACACCCGCGCCGAACAGGAAGGAGGAGACCAGCAGGGCCGGGGTGCCGGTGGCGTGGCCGAAGGCGAACGCGCCGGTGGCGGCGAGCGCCGTACCGGCCAGCAGCACCGGACGGGGGCCGTACCTGTCGATGCCGCGCCCGGTGAACGGCAGCACGGCGAGGGCCGCCAGCGCGAAGACGGTGAACACCATCCCGGCCGCCAGCGAGCCCAGGCCGCGCACCTGGTCCACGTACACGAACATGTACGGCATCGTGAACCCGCTGCCGAACGCACTGAGCGCGTTGCCGATCTGGACGCGGCGCAGCGGGCCACCCGCCCCGCGACGCTGCCTCCGCTGCTTCACCGTGCCGACCACCGTGCACATCCCTTCCTGGCTTCGACTGGATACTCTTAAGTCCAGAAGATTTCAGAGCTAAAGTTTGACAAGATAAAGTCTTAGCACCAGAAGGCTGCGGAGTCAAAGGCTTAAGGGGTGCACGCTCGTGCGACACTGGTCCGCATGACTACGGACAAGCCGGCGCCGGCTGCCGGAAAGCCCGCACCGGCCACCCCCCTGGAGCTCGGAATCGCCGAGCAAGTGGCGCTCTACCAGCGGGAGTTCCCCACCGTTGACCCCCAGGTGGAGACCATCGTGCAGACCCTCAACCGGGTCTCCCGGCGGATGGGCGTGGCGTACGACCGGCAGCTGACCGTGCTCGGAATCACGTCCGCCGAGTGGGAGGTGCTCAAGGCCCTGGTGGTCGCCGGCAGCCCGTACCGGCTGGGTCCGGGCGAGCTGGCCAAGCGGCTCGGACTCACCCCGGCGGCGATGACGCACCGGATCGACCGGATGGTGGCCGACGGCCTGGTCACCCGGGAGCGGGACGAGTCCAACCGGGTGCGGGTGATCATCGAGCTGACCGAGACCGGCCGCGACAAGTGGCTGGAGTCGATGCGGATGGCGGCGGTGTTCGAGGAGGAGCTGCTCCAGGACGTCGTGGGCCCCGAGCGCACCGCGCTCTCCGGCCTGCTGGCCCGGATGCTGCGGCGGATCGAGGAGTCCCAGCCCGACGCCCTCGGCCGCACCGCCGACCTGGACTGAGCCGGCGCCGGCCCGGGGCCGCCGCGCCCGGTGAGCGGGGCGCGGCGCCCGGGAACGGAAGGGTCCGGCCCGCCGGGGGTGCTCCCCCGGCGGGCCGGACTCGTTCGGGTGCCGCGGAGGCCCGTCGGGGCCCCGGTCGTCCGGTGGTTCGGGTCGTCAGCAGGGACCGTTGTCGGTCCAGACGCCCCACTGGCCGCTCAGGCTCGGGTCCTCGCCCTTGGTCCACCACTTGTTGGTGTAGTAGTGGCCCTTCCACGAGACCTTGGTGCCGCCGGCCGCGTAGGTGGTGTTCGGGTCCCAGCTCGGGGCGGCCGAGCAGGTGGCCGGCGAGGTCGGGGTGCCGGTCGGCGTACCGGTGGGGGTGCCCGTCGGGGTGCCGGTCGGGGTCTGGGTCGGCGTCTGGGTCGGGGTCGGCGTGCCGGTCGGCGGGGCCGGGCAGGCCGCGGCGGAGCCGTTGGTGGCGTTCACCATCGTGTCGAACAGCCCGGTCCGGGTGCCGAGGTCGTAGAGCGAGAAGGCGAAGGAGCCGCCGAGGCCGTTGCAGTGCGCGTAGTCGAGCTTGGCCTGGATCGACTTGGTGTCCTCACCGCTCCAGAAGGTGTTGCCGTCGTAGAAGTACGTGGCCTTGGCGTCGTCGTCCCAGAAGGTCCTGGACGGGTTGTCGACGAAGCCCGCGAGCTCCTTGTACATCTGGATGCCGGGGACGTTGCCGGACATCGCCGCGCCGGCCGCCGGGCTGGCGGCGGGCTGGAAGAGGCCGTGCTTGCCGTTGTCCTTCACGCCGGTCCAGCCGCGGTAGTAGAACGGCACACCCATGTTGATCTTGTTGGCGGGGAACCCGCCGGGGATGCCGTACTGCGCGTCGCCGACCGTCCACGCCTTGACGGCGTTGTCGATCGAGTACTTGCCGTTGCCCGGCTTGGCCGGGGTCGACGGGTCGTTCGGGCCGGAGTAGAGCGGGGCCTGGTGGTTCGTCGGGCCCTGCGCGTCCCAACCACCGTGCATGTCGTAGGTCATGACGTCGAGGAAGGTCAGGTACTGACCGATCTTGTCGGTCTCGACGTTCATGATCTTGTCCTGGCCGGCGCCGACCGCGGCCGACAGGGCGTAGGTCTTGCCGTCGGTCTTGCCCTGCGCGTCCAGCTGGGTGCGGAACTCCTTCAGCAGCGCCGTGAAGTTCTGCTTGTCGGCCGGGCTGGAGATGTTGCCGGTGTGGCCGCCGCCGCCCGGGTACTCCCAGTCGATGTCGACGCCGTCGAAGATGCCGGCCGCCGAGCCCGGGCCGCCGTAACCGGCGTCGGACGGCAGGTTGCCCTTGATGAACATGTCGAGGCACGACGACACCAGGTGCTTGCGCGAGGCGTCCGTGGCGGCCGCCGCCGAGAAGTACTTGGAGTAGGTCCAACCGCCCAGCGAGATCAGGACCTTGAGGTTGGGGTTCTTCGCCTTCAGCTTCTTCAGCTGGTTGAAGTTGCCCGCGACGGGCTGGTTCCAGACGTCGCCGACGCCGTCGACCGAGATGTCCGCGCCGAAGCTCTTCTGGTAGTCGGCGAACGCGTCACCCGCGCCGTCGCCCGCATTGGGGTTGTTGTCGTTCGTGTCGGCGGCCTTGGTGGCCTCGAAACACCCCAGGTCGGTCGGGTGGATGTTGGCGAAGTCGTAGATCAGGTAGTCCAGCTTCCCGGCCACGCCGGTGTCCTGGATCGTCTTGGGGTAGTAGCCGTTCGCGTAGATCGACCACTGGTCGAAGTAGGCGACCTTGATGCCGCCGCTGGTGGCGGGCGCGCCGGTGGAGTTGGTGGTCGCGGCGTTGGCCGCGCCGCCGCCGGACAGCGCGAGGCCCGCGCCGAGCAGGACGGAGGCGGCGGTGCCGGCCGCGACGGCGGCCAGGCTCTTCGGACGGCGTCGGCGGCCGCCCTGCGGAGCCGGGGTCCCGGCCCTTTCGATGCGTGAGCGCAGCATGCGTACGTGACTCCTGGTTGTGGGGGAGGTTTCCCGCCGCCCCGGGGGCGCGCGTCCGGGGTGGGGCCGAACGACCGGGACATGACAGGAAAGGGTGGGGAATCGTGCGGTTCGGGCCATGACGGGACACCGGGATGTGCCGAACCGGCGCCGGCGGCACGAGGCCGTCGACGCCGGTTCAGGGGCTCCCTGCACCTGGGCATAAAAATGGACTAGACCAACTCGCCCGTCAAGGGGTCCTGTTGGGCCTTGAGTTCCGCTTAAGGTTCCGTCCCCGCTCCGACCGGGCGTCAGTACCCGGCTTCACCACCTGGCTTCAGTACCGGGCGTCAGTACCGGATCGCATTGGCCACGTCGGCCTTGACCGTGCCGGAGAGCTCCCGGTTGCTGCGCGCGGCCGCCTGGCCGCTCTGCCCGGCGGCCAGCTCCGGGACGGTCACCGCGGTGGCGTCGACCACCTTGCCGGACTCGTCGGTGAAGTTCACCTGGATCACGTACTTGTACGACTGCTGACCGTGGTTGGTGACGGTCAGCTGCACCTGGGTCCTGTTGTCCGTTCCGGTGGTCACCGCCCCGACCGTCACGTCACCCTTGGCGTCCAGCCCGCCCTTGACCCCGGACACCGCCGAGGAGGCCGCCGACACCGCCTCCGAGGCCCGCGCCTCCGCCGACGCCAGGGCCGAACCCGCCCCGCTCGCCACCGAGGCCAGCGCCGAACCCGCCCCGCCGGCCGCCGAGGCCAGCGCCGAGGCGGCGGAGGCGGCGGCGCTCGCGCCCTTCTCCGCCGCGGACACCGCCTGGGAGGCCACACTGCTCGCGCTCTGCCCGGAGGAGCAGCCCGCCAGCGCGGCCGCGCCGACCAGCGCCGCCGTCAACACCCCTGCCACGGCGGGTCGTCGACGGCGCAGCGGTGACGCGTCCAGGTCCTGGGCGGTGACCCTCGCACCCGGGGCGGTGACCCTCGCGCCCCGGGCAGCGGCTCCCGCGCCCGGCGCGGTGACCCGGGTGTGCGACTGGCGGTCCATGCGGTCCCTCGATTCCGGTCGGCCGGTTCCGGTCGGCGCCGGGCTGTCCGGCCCGCCTCCCCGCCCACCCTCCGAGGACCCGGGGGCAGCCGCCAGCAGGGCTGCTGCCTCCGGGTGACCACGCGGCCCGACTGCCGGCCCGCCCCGGCCCGTCAGGACAGCCCGGAGCCCTCCTGTTCGTCCGCCTCCACCGCGGCCCGCTCCTCGCGCAGCCGCACCACGTGCCGGCGCCGCGCCACCACGCCGTACGCGCCGGCCGCGCTCGCCACGAAGGACAGCACGCCCAGCCAGGGCCGGTCGAAGACGTGGCCGGTCGCGTGGTCCAGCGAGTACCGCCCGGCGCCGGCCAGGCCGATCGCCAGCCCGGTCGCGCCGAGGAAGGCCGGGTACTCGTAGCCGCCGCCCATGGCGAAGAAGCCGGCCGGGGCGTGCACCGCCACGGCGGTCGCCATCGTCCCGGCCACCACCGCGCCGGCCGCCGGCGTGGCCAGCCCGGCGACCAGCAGCGCGCCGCCGCCCGCCTCGCCGAGCCCGGCCGCGATCGCGCTCTGCCGCGCCGGGTGGAAGCCCATGTGGTCCATCGCCTGGGTGGTGCCCTCCAGGCCGCCGCCCCCGAACCAGCCGAACAGTTTCTGGGTGCCGTGCGCGATCAGCACCCCGCCGACCGCGCTGCGCAGGGCCAGCAGGCCCAGGTCCTTACGGTTCAGGCACATGTCGCATCCTCGATTCCGCGGCGGAGTGTCCCCGCCGGTGGCCGCTGCCGGTGGTCCCCGCCGGTGGTCGTGCCGACGGTCGTGCCGGTGGGGCCGCCGGCGTGGCGGTCCTCCCTCCATAGCAACCGAGACCGCCCGTGCGTTCGAGCCGGAGCCGCCATCCGGGCGAATTCACCCCAGATCGGGAATGAACCGTCGACGGGGATGCGGCGCGGACCGGCGAGACGCACGCCACGCCCGGCCGCGGGGCGTGGCGGACCGGCCGCCCGCGGTGCCGCGGTCATGCTGGGCGCATGTTCGTCTTCAACCTGAGCAGCGCGTTCATCACCTTCTTCGCCGTGGTCGGCCCCCCGAAGACCCTGCTGGCCTTCGCCCGGCTGGCCACCACCCGCAGCACCCGGGAGCTGCGGCGGCTGGCGGCGTGGAGCACGGTCATCTCGGCGGTGATCGGCCTGGTGCTCGGGTTCACGGCGGACGAGGTCAGCACCCTCTTCCACATCAGCGACCAGTCGCTGCAGCTGGCGGGCGGGCTGATCTTCTTCGTCTACGCGGTGGCGCTGGTCTTCGGCGTCCACCTCGGCGGTAGCAGCGAGGAGGACGAGCACCTGTCGAACCCGCTGGTGGACGGCATCCGCGAACTGCTGCTGCCGTACATCGCCAGCCCGCTCGCGGTCTCCGCCGTGCTGGTCGCCTCGCTCAACCGGGACGACTGGGCCTGGAAGGCCACCGTCGCCGCGGCGTACGTGGCCGTCACGGTGATCAACTACGTCTGCGTGGCCCTGCTGGCGCCGCTGATGCGGCGCACCCACCGGACCTCGCTGGAGGTGCTGTCCCGGCTGCTCGGGCTGCTGCTGGCGGCGGTCGGCGTGGAGCTGGTCCTGGCGGGCCTGGCCGGGCTCGGGGTGCCCGTGCCCGAGGCGCACTGAACCCGGCCCCGACCGCCCTGACCGCCCCGGCCGCAGGTCGGGGCGGTCAGGGCGGTCGGCCGGGCCGCCGTTCAGGCCGCCGTTCAGGCCGCCGTTCAGGCCGCCGTTCAGGCCGCCGTTCAGGCCGCCGCCAGCCTCGCCAGCACCTCGCCGATCCGCTCGCGCACCTGCGGGTCCGCGACCAGCCCGTCCGGGCCGACCGCCCCGCGCTCCAGCGGGATCCGGACGCAGGCCTCGTCCACCACGGCCGCGCCGGTGTAGCCGAGGACGGTGCGCAGGGTCGCCTCGGCGCCCCCGCCGCGGCCGGGCCCGGCGGCGTTGATCCAGGCGGCCGGCTTGTCCGAGATCTCCACGCCGCCGACCGTCCAGTCCAGCAGGTTCTTGAACGAGCCCGGCAGCGTCCCGGCGTACTCGGGCGTGCAGATCAGCAGCGCGTCGGCCGCCTCGATCGCGGCCCGCAGCGCGGCCACCGGGCCGGGCAGCGGGTCGGTGTCGTGGTCCGGGTTGAAGTGCGGCAGCTCGGCCAGCCCGGTGTAGTAGGTGGTCCGCAGACCCGGGGCGGCGGCGGCCACGGCGGCAGCCGTCCGCAGCACGGTCTCGTTGGTGGAGCCGGCCCGCAGACTCCCCGGCAGCAGCAGGATGTGGCGCTCGTTCGACATGCGGTGGAACCTACTCCTTGACGTCGACGTCAGGGCCAGGCACGACCGTTCGCCGAGGGCCGCGCGCCCCTGGTCAGCGCGGCGCCAGCGGCCGCCACGGCACCGGGCTGGAGAGGATCATCGAGCTGGCCGGCTGGCCGTAGCCGCCGAGCCGGTCGCACAGCGCCTCGAACTCGGCCATCGTCGGCACCGCGACCAGCAGCACACAGCAGGCCCCGCCGGTGACCCGGTGCAGCTGAAGCACCTCGGGCCAGGTCGCCACCTCCGGGTCGCGCAGCACGCAGCGCGGGCCGTAGCACTGGATCTGCACCAGCGCGGTGATCGGCAGCCCGGCCCGGGTCGGGTCCACGTGGGCGTGGTAGCCGCTGATCACCCCGTCGGCCTCCAGGCGGCGGACCCGTTCGGCCACCGCGGGTGCGGACAGGCTCACCCGGCGGGAGAGTTCGTTGTACGAGAGCCGGGCGTCGGCCTGCAGCTCGGCCAGCAGGCGGCGGTCGACGGCGTCCATGGCGGGCTCCCCGGGTGATCGGGATCAAGTGGTTTTCATTCGTAAAGCGAATCCGCCGAACGCCTCGTGAACGACAGCTCCGAAGGCAGTTGCGGTGTCCGTCGACCATTCAAGCGGGGGCCACCCCCGCCGCACAATGGGCACCCGGTGGAACCAGGCAGTCCGTCTGGTTCACCGGAGCGGGCGAGGGGCCCGGACGGATCAGGAGGCATCGGGATGGGGCACGACACGGTGGAGACACCCAACCTGTCGTTCGGTCGGGGCAGGACGCCGGGTCGGAGCACCCCGTACGCCCAGTACGCCCGGCTGGACGAGCTGCACAGCCTGCAGCACCCGCGCAGCAAGGAGCCCGCCGAGCTGTCGTTCATCGTCACCACCCAGGTCATGGAGCTGCTCTTCGACCTGATCCGGCACGAGTGGACGATCGCCCGGCAGGCGCTGCGCGAGGACGACCTGCCCACCGCGCTCGCCGCGCTGCGCCGGGGCACCCACGCCCAGGACGTGCTGGTGGAGTCCTGGGACCTGCTGGGCACCATGACGCCGCAGGAGTTCAACTCCTTCCGCTCGCTGTTCGGCGAGGCCTCCGGCTTCCAGTCCGCGGCCTTCCTGCACCTGGAGTTCCTGCTCGGCAACAAGAACGCCGCCCTGCTGACGATGTACGACGGCATGCCGGACACCCAGGACGGGCTGGTCGAGGCGCTGCGTTCCCCGGGCCTGTACGACGAGGCGCTGGCGCTGCTGGCACGGCGCGGCCTGGAGCTGAGCCCGGCGCACTCCGAGCAGCGCTACCGCCCGTCCGAGGAGGCCGCGCAGGCCTGGCGCCGGGTGTACACCGAGCCGGAGTTCGCCGCGCTGCAGCCGCTCGGCGAGGCCCTGCTGGACGTCGCGGAGCGGGTCACCCGCTGGCGCCAGCGACACCTGTCCGCGGTCAAGCGGACCATGGGCGGCAAGCCCGGCTCGGGCGGCTCCAGCGGGCTGACCTGGCTGCGCAAGTCCGCCGAGCAGGACGTCTTCCCGGAGCTGTGGACGATCCGGAACGAGCTGTGAGCGAGGAGAACGAGGGAATGGGCATGACCACGCGCGAGGAGTGCGAGGCGCTGGACGCCATCGACCCGCTGGCGGCGTTCCGCAAGGAGTTCGCGCTGCCGGACGGGGTGATCTACCTGGACGGCAACTCGCTGGGCGCGCTGCCGGTGCGCACGCCGGAGCGGGTGCGCCAGGTGGTCGAGGAGGAGTGGGGCCGGGAGCTGATCCGCAGCTGGAACGACGCCGGCTGGTTCGAGCAGCCGTACCGCCTGGGCCGGCGGATCGCGCCGATGATCGGGGCCGATCCGGCGGAGGTCGTCGTCTGCGACACCACCTCGGTGAACCTGTTCAAGGTGCTGGCGGCCGCGCTGGGCCTGCGCCCCGGCCGGCGCACGGTGCTCGGCGACGCCGAGGCCTTCCCGACCGACCTGTACATCGCCGAGGGCGTGACCGGCCTGGTCGAGGGCGCGCGCAGCGTGCTGATCCGGCCGGAGGAGCTGGACCGGCACCTGGACGGGGACGTCGCCGCGGTCGTCCTCTCGCACGTGGACTACCGCACCGGCGAGCTGCTGGACATGCCCGGGATCACCGCCCGGGTGCAGGCCGCGGGCGCGCTGATGATCTGGGACGTGTGCCACGCGGTGGGCGCGCTGCCGGTCGAACTCGGTGCCGCGAACGTGGACTTCGCGATCGGCTGCACCTACAAGTACCTGAACGGCGGCCCCGGCTCGCCGGCCTTCCTGTACGTCGCCGAGCGCCACCTGGCGGCCGGTCCGCTGCAGCCGCTGAGCGGCTGGTTCGGGCACGCCCGCCCGTTCGCGTTCGAGCCCGGGTACGACCCCAAGCAGGGCATCGGCCGCTTCCTGACCAGCTCGCCCTCGCTGCTCGGCCAGGCCGCCCTCGGCGCCTCGCTGGACGTCTGGGAGCGGGCCGACCTCGCGGCGGTGCGGGCGAAGAGCCTGGCGCTGACCGACCTGTTCATCGAGCTGACCGAGGGCCTGGACGGCATCGAGGTGGTGACCCCGCGCGAGCACGCCCGCCGCGGCAGCCAGGTGGCCCTGCGGCACGCCGACGGCTACCCGGTGGTGCAGGCACTGATCGAGCGCGGGGTGATCGGCGACTTCCGCGCGCCGGACCTGATGCGCTTCGGCTTCACCCCGCTCTACCTGTCGTACACCGAGGTGTGGGACGCCGCCCGGCAGCTGGCCGAGGTGCTGGAGAGCGGCGAGTGGCGGGCGGAGCGCTTCTCCCGCCGGGGCGAGGTGACGTAGGCGGGTTCGGCCGAGTGAGGCCGGGTGCCTCCGTGGGGTCCGGGCGCCGGCCCGCTGCTGCAGCGGGCCGGCGCCCGGACCGGTGCCTCACCGTGACGAAGGTCATGCCCGCGCCGAGTTCGATCACCATCGACCCAGGGGAGACTGCCGATTGACGGTACGTCAGCCCACGGGGAGGTCGCGTGAACCTCGAACTCGGCCCGCTCAAGCCCGAACCGGCCCCGCTGGGCCTCGGCCTGGCACTGTTCCTCCTGGTCCTCTGGGTGCTCGGCCGGCACCTGCTCCCCCGCATCGAGCGGGTGCAGGCCGAGCGCTGGGAGGCCACCGAGGGCCGGATGGAACGCGCGGAGGCCCTGCAGGCCGAGGCCGACGCCGTCCGGGACGCCCATCTGCGGGAACTGGCGGCGGCCCGGCACGAGGCCGCCCGGATCCGGGCGGACTACGCCGAACGCGGCGCGGCGGCGATCGCCGCGGCCCGCGCCGAGGGCCTGCGCGCCCGGGACGCCCTGCTGGCCACCGGCCGCGCGCAGATCGCCGCCGACCGGGCCACCGCGGCCGACCTGCTCCGGCAGGACGTCGGCGAGTTGGCCATCGCCCTGGCCGGGCGGGTGATCGGCGAGCCGGTGCACGACGTCGCCGCCCGGCGCCGCACGGTGGCCCGCTTCTTCGAGACGAACCAGCCCCCTCAGCAGGACAGTTCGGCCACCAGCTTCCGGTAGGTGTCGAAGGCCGGCTTGCGCGAGTAGTCGTCGCGCAGCAGGCCGAAGTGGGGGAAGAGCCCCGCACCCGCACTGTCGGCGTCCCGCAGCGCGAAGAACGCGTAACCGGTGACGGTGAGTTCGGCGGCCAGCTCGACGACCGTCCGGACCACCTCCTCGACCACCTCGGCCTGCCGCGCCTCGCTCCGACCGGGACCGGTGGGCCACCCGTTCTCGCAGATCCGCAGCGGCACGGCGGGCCCGATGCCGGCCCTGGGCAGCCAGTCCCGCCGGAATCCGGTGACCACCGCCCGCACCGCGTCGGCGAGCCGGTCCGCCGGGACGGGCCGGAAGACGTCCGGGAAGAAGTCCACGCCGACGTAGTCCAGGGCGCGGTGGAAGCGCTCGTCGGCGAGCTCGCCGAGCTCGGACCAGAAGGTGTCCGCGGGGTCGAAGGACGGCACCGCGTTGAAGCCGACGGCCAGCCGGTCGAACCCGCAGGCCAGCGCCTCCTCCTTGGCCGCGATCACGCCCGCCACCAGCGCCCGGAGGACGTTCGGGATGCTGCCGTCGACGGGCGGCAGGTCGAGGTTGGGCTCCTCGCAGATCTGAAGCACCGCGACCCGGTGGCCCTCGGCCCGGACGGTGCGCCGGACGAAGTCCAGCCAGCCCGCCGACTCCCCGCTGCGGTCCCGGTACTGGAGCACCAGGTCGAGCTTCCGCCCCTCGACGGCGTACTGCTCGGGCCGGTCGGGGGCGTGTCCCGGGTCGGCGTACGAGCGGTAGGCGCGGACCAGGAACTCGGCCGCCCCGCCCTGGAGTTCGCGCAGGGCCGCGGTGATCAGCGCCGGGTCGTCGGGGCGGACGGGAGCGAGCACGCCGGTGTCGCTTCCGAGCAGTCCGCCGGGATAGATGCCGAAGGTGAAGGTCATGCCGCCACCGTAGCCGATAATTTTGGTGTCACTGCAAGTTTGATGTGACACCATGGTCCTGGCGTAGGATCCGGCCATGGGACTCCGTGAACTCAAGAAGCAGCAGACCCGGGAACTCCTGGCCGACACCGCCATGGGCCTGTTCGCCGAGCGCGGCTTCGACCGGGTCACGGTGGTCGAGGTCGCCCGGGCCGCCGGGGTCTCCCCGAACACGGTCTTCAACTACTTCCCCACCAAGGAGGACCTGTTCTTCGACCGGCAGGACGCGGTGGTCGCGCACCTCGCCGAGGTGGTCCGGCACCGCCCGCCCGGCAGGTCCGCCGCGGCCGCCGTCCGGGCGGACCTGCTGGCCGCGCTCGCGGACGGGGAGCCGACGATCGGGCTGAGCCCGCGGATGGCCGCGTTCTGGCAGATCGTCGCGGACAGCCCGGCACTGCGGGCCCGGCTGCTGGAACTCGGCGAGCGGGCCGAGGCGGCCCTGGCGGCCGTCCTGGCCGAGGAGACGGGAGCCGCGGAGGACGACCCGCTCCCCCACGTGGTGGCCGGGGCCATCGCGGGGGCCCACCGCGCGGTGCTCGGCGAGATCCGGCGGGCCATGGTGGCCGGCGAACCCGCCGAGGCCGTCCGGAACAGGATCCGGGAGACGGTGGAACGCGCCTTCGACCTGCTCGCCTCGGGGCTCGCGCAGTACCCGGCGCCGCAGTAGGGCCGACACCCGGGAACGCCCCGGGCCGCCCGGTCGGATCGACTCGGGCGGCCCGGGACGGCGGCCAGGCGTCCTGGCGTTCAGGCGTTCAGGCCCGTCAGCTGGTCAGCCGTGGCGGCCGCGACGACGGGCGGCCATCACGGCCAGACCGCCGAGACCGAGCAGGCCGACGCCCGCCAGGCCGAAGACCACCGGGGCGTTGCCCGCGCCGGTGGAGGGCAGCTCACCGCCGTCCCCGGGGTGGTGGCCGGTCGGCTGCCCACTCGGATGCCAGGTCGGGTGGTGACTGCTCGGGGCCGGCCCCGCGCTTGAGGTAGAGGCGCCGGCCGACGGCGAGTGGTGGTGACTCCCACTGGCCGACGGCGAGTGGCGGCTCGGACTGGGGGAGGTCGGGTGCGGTGACGTCGGATGCGGCGAGGTCGGATGCGGTGACGTCGGGTGTGGCGAGGTCGGGTGCGGCGGGGTGGGGGACGTCGGCGCCGGCGACGTCGGCGAGGAGGTCGGCGACGGCGAGGTGGAGGTCGGCGACGGGCTGGGCGTCACCGTGCACTCCGGCAGGTCCCCGTCGAACGGGTAGCTGTGGATCTCGTAGCCGCCGGTGCCGGTGTGGATCAGGCTGCCCGCCAGGTACACCCGGCCGTTCATGCCCGCCTGGGCGATGGTCGTGGTGCCGGCCGGGTTCCCGGCCAGGACCGACCCCTGGAACTGGGCACTGCCGAGGATCCGGGCCGAGGTCGCGGTCGGGAAGTTGTACATCAGCTTCGAGCGCATCTCGGTGGTCTGGTCGCCCGGCAGGGCGGTGCCCGTGTAGGTGTTGATGACCGGGCTGTCGCCGAGCATGTTCACCACGACGGTGGCGCCGGCCGGGATGCCGGTGAAGACCAGGCCGATCTGCCCGCCGGTCGGCGAGGCGAGGTCCCGGGTGACGCTGAAGACCTGCCTCGCGCTGGTCCCGTCGCCGGTGAAGGTCGCCGTGCTGGAGGAGATGTCGACGGTGCCGGTCGCCGTGGCCCGCCCGACGCAGTCGGAGGTCTCCTCGATCCGGGTCAGCACCGCCCGGTAGGGCGCGGCGGCGTCGTCGTCCTGGATCGACCGGCCGGTGGGGTCGATGTTGACGGTGCCGGTCACGCCGCCCGCGTGGCGCAGGTTGCCGAAGGCCTGGCCGTGCGAGTCACTGCCGCCGATCAGGATGCGGTTGCCCCGCCGGACGTCGACGTTCCCGCCGGTGGTCACGAAGTCGCTGCCGTCCGGCGGCGGGACGCGCGAGCCGACGCCGACGACACCCATGTTGTAGACGCCGCCGCCGTCCTTCTCGACGGTCAGGTTCCCCAGCGCGACGATCTTGCCCTCGGCCTCGGCGGCGCGGCCGTTCACGGTGTAGTCGCCGCCGGTGAAGACGTTGATGGTGGAGTCCCGGCCGGTGAAGTCGCCGTTGTTCGGCGCCGGCCAGGTGGCCGGGCAGTCCGGTCCGGTGCAGGCGCCGAGCGGCGGGGCCAGCGGAGCGGCCGAACCGACCGTCAGCACGGCGGCCAGCGGCAGCGCGGCGACGCCGGTGGCCACTGCCACCCGGACGGCGCGGCGGCCGCCGGAGGCGGGCGTTCTCACGGCGGTCGTTCTGTGATCCGGCGAACCGGTGGCCTGACCCATCGACAATTCCTCCGCGCATGAGAAAAGGGCAGGCCGAATGACCTGCCATGCTCCGTGTTATCTGACGTCAATCCCACATTTCCGGGGCATCCAACCTTAAATCGGACTATTCATCCCCTATGGACCCTCAGGACGGGTCCGAAAGCTCACCCGGACGGCGCAGCAGCACTCGGGCCTCGGCCACCGGGCGACGACCCCGCCGACGGATCCCGGCATGGAGCTAGGTTGGACGCATGACCACCGAGGCCCAGGACCAGAGCGCGCCGCTCGTCGCCGTCGCGTCCGCCGACGCCGTGCTGCGGCACCCCGAGGCGGACGAGCACCTGCTGACCGCCCTCGAACGGGAGCGCGCCGCGCGCTTCCGGCACGAGTCCGGGCGGGTCGACTTCACCGCCGGGCACCTGCTGGTCCGGCTCTGCGCCGCCCGGCTGCTCGGCGTGCCGGCGGCCGGCCTGGTGCTCGCCCAGCAGTGCCCGGACTGCGGGCTGGCCGACCACGGCAAGCCGTACCTGCCGGACCACCCCGGGGTGCACGTGAGCCTCTCGCACACCAAGGGCGTGGTCGCCGCGGGCGCCGGTCACCAGCCGATCGGCGTGGACGTCGAACTGGCCGCCCGGGGCGGCTCGCTGGGCGCGGTCGCCCGCCGGGTGCTGGCCCCGGAGGAACTCGCCCTGGTCGAGGCGGACCCGGAACCCGAGCGGGCGTTCCTGCGGCTCTGGGTGCGCAAGGAATCGCTGATCAAGATCGGGCGGGCCACCCTGGACACCCTCGGCCGGATCGACCTCTCCGCCCTGCCCCTGGCCGTACCGCCGGGGGAGCCGCTGCGCAGCCGGTACGAGGACCTGCACCTGCTCGACTGGACGGACCCGGAGCACGGCGCCGCCGTCGCGGCGGTCGGCACCGCGGCGCCGCGGATCGTGGAACTGACGACGGCGGGCTGAACGGCCGCCCTCGCCGGGGCGGGGGTGGGCGAGGGCCTTCCGCAACCGCCCACCCGAGCGGTGGGCCCGTGAATAAGCGGTGTTAGCGTGCCTGGTCGTGGGCACGCCGACCGCGCGCGCCCGCTCCCCAGCTGCCCACCGGATCCAAAGGGTGCCCCGCCATGGCCAAGTTCCTGCTGAGCCTGCACGTCCTCGTCTCGGTCCTGTTCATAGGCCCGGTCGCGGTGGCCGTCAGCATGTTCCCGCGCCGGGCGAAGGCCGCGCTGGCCGGCGGCCCGGACCAGGCCTCCGACGCCGGTGTGCTGCGCGTCCTGCACCGGATCACCCAGGTCTACGCGCTGCTGGGGGTCGCCGTGCCGGTGCTGGGCATCGGCCTGGCCCAGGTGATGGACGTGATCGGCCAGTCCTGGGTCATCGTCTCCATGGTGCTGACCGCGATCGCCGCGCTCTCCCTGCTGCTCTTCGTCCTGCCCGGCCAGCAGGCCGCCGTGGACGCCCTCGCCCTCGACCCGGCGGACGAGCAGCGCACCAAGGCCGTCGACGGCCTGCGCCTGCTGCCGATGACGGCCGGGGTGTTCAACCTGCTGTGGGCCGTGGTCGTGGTCCTCATGGTCATCCGGCCGGGCTCCAGCACCGGCGTCTGATCCGGCCGATCCCCCCTCGCCCCCTCCCGCGGAACAGGCTCGTTCGAGTACCGTCCTGGGCCATGACGATCATGGCGGGCATGGGCAGCCCGACGGGAACCGGGGTCGGACCGCTGCTGCGCGGCTGGCGGGAACGACGGCAGCTCAGCCAGCTGCAACTGGCCCTGCGGGCGGACTCCTCGGCCCGCCACCTCAGCTTCGTCGAGAACGGCCGCTCCCGCCCCAGCCGCGAGCTGGTACTGCGACTGGCCGAGCAGCTGGACGTCCCGGTGCGCGAACGCAACACCCTGCTGCTCGCGGCCGGCTACGCCCCGCACTACCCCGAGACGCCGCTGGACGACCCCTCGATGGCCGCGCTGCGCGGCGGCATGGAACGGCTGCTGGCCGCCCACGACCCGTACCCGGCGGTCGTCGTCGACGGGAGCTTCCGGGTGCTGGCGGCCAACCGCTCGCTCGGACTGCTCCTGGACGAGATCGCCCCGCACCTGCTGCAGCCGCCGCTCAACGCCGTCCGGGTCACCCTCCACCCGGAGGGGCTGGCGCCGCGCATCGTCAACCTGGGGCAGTGGCGGCGGCACCTGCTGGAGCGGATGGAGCGCCGGCTGGAACTGGTCCGCGCCGAGCCGCTGCGGCAGCTGTACGAGGAGGTCCGCGGCTACCCCGAGCCGGACGCCGACCCGGCGGAAGGAGCGGCCGACGGGCCGGCCGAGGACGGCTTCCCGTTCGCGCTGCCGATCCGGATCCGCCACGAGGGGCGGGTGCTCTCCTTCCTCTCCACCATCGCGACCTTCAACACCCCGCTGGATGTGACCGTCTCCGAGCTGGCCATGGAGACCTTCCTCCCGGCCGACGCGGAGACGGTGCGGTTCCTGCAGTCCTCGGTGGGGCCGGAGCGTCAGCCGTAACGACCGCCCGCACCGGGGTCCGCTCCCTGGGGCCGGCTCCCCGAGGCCGGCTCCCCGGGGTCAGCTCGGGGTGCCGCTCACACCGGGGTCGGCTCCGGCTGCCGTCCGGCGCAGCGCGGTGAACTGCAGGACGGCGAACAGGCCCACCGCCGCGGCCTGCAACGGGATCCAGACGAAGCCCGCGGTGGTCGGCTCCAGCCACACCTCCATCGCGACCAGGCTGAGCACCACCCAGGCGAGGTTGAGGTCGATCACCGCCCGCACCGCCGTCCGCGGCGGCCGCTGGCGGGTGGCCAGCACACCGACCGCCACCGCGTAGCCGGTGAGGAGGAGCCCGAGCTCGACCAGGGTGGCGCGGCCCGCGCCGAACAGGTCGCCGAGCGGGCCGGCGAAGGCCAGGTAGGCCAGGCCGTTGCCGCCGGTGACCAGGGCGTCCAGGCCGAGGATGCCGCGCACCGTCCACGGCGAGAAGGCGGATCCCGGCCGGGCGGGGGTGAGGGAGTTCGCGTGGACGGACATGGCGGATCGCCTCCTGTCAGGGGTGGGGGCCCGGGGCCGTGGCGGCCGCACCGAGCTGCCTCCACCCTGCCCGGACCGGCGCCCGGCGTCGATTACCCCGCAGGTAACGGGCCGTCCGACCGCCTCCTTCTGCTCCGTCTCCTCCCCGTTCTCCCGGTCCTCCGCCGGCCGTGCGCGCCTGCACCCCTCCGGCCTCGTTCCCCCCGTCCCCCGTCACGGCCGCCGGGGCGGCTGACGGAGCAGGACACCCGCCCGCTTCACCGCGCGGGCGGTGATCGTCGTCTCGGCCCGGGCGACCCCCAGCGGACCGAGGGTGTCGGTAAGGAAGCGGTACAGCTCACCGTGGTCCGCGCAGAACAGCGTGGCCAGCAGGTTGCTCGGGCCGCTGGTCGCGAACACCCCGTGCACCTGCGGGTGGCCGGCCAGGGCCGTGCCGACCTCGGCGAGCCGGCCGGGCGGCACGTCCAGCCAGAGGTTGGCGTCCACGGCCATGCCGAGCAGCTGCGGGTCGACGGAGACGTGGGTGCGCAGCAGGCCGAGCTCGTCCAGCCGGTGCAGGCGGCGACGCACCGTCGACTCGGGCGCGCCGACGGCCGCGGCCAGGGCCGCGTGGGACTGCCGGGCGTCCTCGCCCAGCCGCTCCAGCAGCGCGCGGTCGAGGTCGTCCAGGGGCGGGGGCGCGGCGGGGCGGGGCACGGCGGGCCGGGCGAGCGCGGCAGCCTCCTCCTCGGTGAGGTGGCCGGCCCGCCACTGCCCGGCGTCGGCGAAGGCGTGCAGCACGGCGTGGGTGGTGGTCTCGGTGACCGCACTGGTCGCGGGCAACTGCCCGTACAGCAGCCGGTCGCGGGCACCGGCGTCGGTCAGCACGACCGCGCCGACCTCGTGGCCGCCGAGCATCACATCGACGAAGGGGACGTCGGAGCGGTCGGCCAGTGCCTGCGCGATGGCGTCCACCCGGCCGCTCAGCACCCGGACCCGCAGCAGCAGCGCACCCACGGCGGCGTCCTCGACGTCGGGCATCCGGACCACCCGCAGCACCCCGGCCTGCCGCATCCGGGCCAGGCGGCGGGTGACCGTCCGGGCGGAGACTCCCAGCACCTCGGCGATCCGGCCGGGCTCGGCCCGCCCGTCGACCTGCAGGGCGCAGACCAGGCGGCGGTCGAGGGCGTCGAGCACCGCGTCCGGATCAGCAGTGGAGAGGTTCATGGTGTCCGATCCCCGCTACTCCTGGCGGCTCGTACGTCCTGTTCGGCAGCCCTGACGGTACTCCTTGTCCCGTGGGGCCGGAGCGGACCGGCCCGGGAACAACGAGGAGTCACCGTGACGAACGAGCTGTGGACGCTGGTCCGGGGTGTGGAGGCCGCGGTGCGCGAGGTCGGCGCGAAGCTGGCGGCCCGTCGGTCCACCGAGCCGATCACGGCGCGGACGGTCGAGGAGGCCGGGGCCCGCTTCGCCGAGCTGGACGGCCCGGCCGCCGCCGAACTGCGGCAGCGGCTGGGCGCGCTGCGTCCGCAGGCCGGCTGGGTGCCGGAGGAGCTGGACGGTTCGGTGCCCGCCGACGGCGAGTGGTGGCTGTGCGACGCGACCGACGGCGCGGTGCAGTACCTGCTGGGCCACCCGCACTGGGCGGTCACCGCGACGCTGGTCCGGGACGGCGCCGCGGTGCTCGCCGTGGTGCACGCGCCGCAGCTGGACGGCGGGCGGAGCTACCGGGCGGTCCTGGGCGGCGGCGCCGAGCTGGACGGGCGCCCGATCGCCCCGCTGGAGCGCGAGTTGGCGATCACCGTCGCCGCCACCAGCCAGCCGCCTCAGGTGGCCGGGGACCCGGTGGCGCTGCGCCGGGCGGGCGAGTCGCTGTCCGCGATGGCGGGCGCGGTGCTCGCGGTGCGCAACCTCGGCCCGACCGCACTGCAGGTGGCCCAGGTCGGCTCCGGACACCTGGCGCTGTTCTGGGAGTACGGGCAGGACGCCGGCAACCTGCTGGCCGGCGCACTGATCGCGAGCGAGGCGGGCGCGGCGGTGACGGACACCGCCGGAGCGGACTGGACGGCCGGCTCCGACGGCATCCTGGTCGCCGCGCCCGGTCTGCACGCGCGGGCCCTGGAGGTGCTGCGCGCGGTGCGGTGACCGGCCCCCGCTCGGGCAGTCGTGCCCGGTGCGGTCGTGCCCGGTGCAATCATGCCCGGTAGGGGCGGTCGTGCCCCGCATCGGTGGCCGACCGCCCGTGCGGCGGCCGGCCTCCGGCGCTGGCCGGCCACCGGCGCGGAGGTCAGCCTCCGGTCCCGATGCCGAAGAGTCCTGCCGCGTTGTCGTGGCACACCGCCCGCAGCCACTCCTCCCCCAGGCCCAGCCCGGCCAGCGCCTCCAACTGGTGGACGTACCGGTACGGGATGTTGGGGAAGTCGCTGCCGAGCAGGACCCGGTCCTGCAGGCCGCGCAGTCGCGGCAGTTCCTCGCGCGGGAACGGGTCGTCGGCCTCGGCGAAGTCGGTGAACGCCATGGTGGTGTCCAGCCGGACGGACGGGTGGCGCTCGGCGAGGTCGAGGAAGTCGCGGTACTCGGACATGCCGAGGTGGGCGACCACCAGGACCAGCCCCGGGTGCCGGTCCAGCACCTCACCGATCGGGCCGGGGCCGGTGAACTTGCCCGCCACCGGCCCGGATCCGCAGTGGGTGACCACCGGGGTGCCGGTCTCGGCGAGCAGGCCCCAGACCTCGTCCAGCCGCCGGTCCGTCGGGTCGTAGCCGCCGACCTGCAGGTGCGCCTTGAACACCCGGGCGCCGTCCTCGATCGCCCGGGCCACGTAGCCGGCCGCTTCGGGCTCGGGGAAGAAGGTCGCGGTGTGCAGGCAGTCCGGGGTGCGCGCGGCGAAGTCGACGGCCCAGGCGTTCAGCCAGGCGGCCATGCCCGGCTTGTGCGGGTAGAGCATGGACGTGAACGCCCGCACCCCGAACTCCCGCAGCCGGCGGACGCGTTCGGCCTCGACCTCGCGGTAGGTGATCGGCCAGGGCCGGCCGATCAGCGGGCCGGCCGCGTCGAAGTACGCCCACACCTTGTCGAGGACGTTCTTCGGCATGAAGTGGGTGTGCACGTCGACGAGTCCGGGCAGGCCCAGGGCCTGCCAGAACGCGCGGACCTCCGCGGCCTCGCTCACGCCGGCACCGGACGGGCCCGGTCGATGATCGCCGCGGTGTCGACGCCGGCCGGCAGGGTGCCGAAGGCCGTGCCGTGGTCTCCGCCCAGCCGGCCGGCGCAGAACGCGTCGGCCACCGCCGGGTCGCCGTACCGGACCAGCAGCGAGCCCTGGAAGGCCAGCGCCATCGACTCCACCAGCCGACGGGTGCGGTACTCCAGGTCGGTCAGGTCGGTGAGCTCCTTGCGCAGCGCGGCGACGGCCGCGTCCAGCCGGCGGTCCGCGCCGGCCGCGGCGTCGATCTCGCCGAGGAAGGCCTCCACGCTCTCCGGGCGCTTGGCCATCGCGCGCAGCGCGTCCAGCGCGGCGACGTTGCCGGAACCCTCCCAGATCGACACCAGCGGCGCCTCGCGGTAGAGCCGGGGCATCCCGGACTCCTCCACGTAACCGTTGCCGCCCAGGCACTCCAGCGCCTCGGCGGAGTGCGCCGGACCGCGCTTGCACACCCAGTACTTGGCCACCGCCAGGCCCAACCGCCGTACCAGCGCCTCGGTTTCGTCCCCGGCCAGGGCGAGGTCGGTGGACTGCGCGAGCCGCATCGCGACGGTGGTGGCGGCCTCGGACTCCACCACCAGGTCGGCCAGCACGTTGCGCATCAGCGGCTGGTCGACCAGCGCCTTGCCGAACGCCCGCCGGTGCAGGGCGTGGTGGACGGCGCGGGTGGCGCCGTAGCGCATGCCGGAGGCGGCGCCGATGGTGCAGTCCAGGCGGGTCATGTTGACCATCTCGATGATGGTCGGCACCCCGCGGCCCTCCTCGCCGACCAGCAGGCCGACCGCGCCGTCGTACTCCAGCTCGGCGGAGGCGTTGGACTTGTTGCCGAGCTTGTCCTTGAGCCGCATCAGGTGCAGGCGGTTGCGGCTGCCGTCCGGGAGGACGCGCGGCAGCGCAAAGCAGCTGAGCCCGCCCGGGGCCTGGGCGAGCGTCAGGAACAGGTCGGACATCGGCGCCGAGGTGAACCACTTGTGGCCGGTGATCCGGTAGGTGCCGTCCGGCTGCGGGGCCGCGGTGGTGGTGTTGGTGCGGACGTCCGAGCCGCCCTGCTTCTCGGTCATCGACATGCCGGCGATCAGCCCGCGCTTGGTGCCCGGCTCGCGCAGCCCGAAGTCGTACTCCTTCGCGGCCAGCAGCGCCTCCCACTCCCCCGCCAGGGAGGGGTTCGCGCGCAGCGCCGGGACGGCGGCGTAGGTCATCGAGATCGGGCAGGTGTGGCCGGCCTCGACCTGGCCCCAGACGAAGAACTTGGCGGCGCGGGCGGTGTGGGCGCCGGGGCGCTCGTCCCGCCAGGGTGCGGCGTGCAGACCGTACGAGACTGCGGTGCGCATCAGCTCGTGCCAGTACGGGTGGAACTCCACCTCGTCGATCCGGTGGCCGAAGCGGTCGTGGGTGCGCAGCACCGGCGGGTTCTCGTTGGCCAGCCGGCCCCACTCGGCGGCCTGCTCGGAGCCGGCCAGCCGGCCCAGCTCGCGCAGCTCCGGCTCGACCCAGCCGGCACCGGCCCGCCGCAGGGCGGCCAGCAGGGCGGGGTCGGCGGCGGTGTCGTGTCCGTACGGCAGGGGCACCTGGTTGGTGACCTCATGCGTCGCTGTCATCGCGTCCTCCCAGGGCACGCAGGGTGAAGGAGACCAGGGCGGGGACCACCTCGGCGGTGGCCCTCCGGGGGTCGGTGACCCCGTGGCTCTCGGGCATGGCCGAGAGCGGGCCGGCCAGCGCCTCGCCGACCGCGCCGACCAGGGCCGCGGCGGTCAACACCGGGTCCTGCTCGGGCAGTTCGCCGCTCGCCACGGCCACGGCGATCTCGGTGGCGATCACGTCACGGAACGCCCGCCGGAACACCAGGCGCTCCCCGTCCACCACCGCGTCGGCCGGCTCGACCAGCAGCGCGTACGCCAGCCGGGGGGCGCGCAGGGCGCGGGCGGCGAAGGTCTCGACCACGGCGGCGATCCGCCGCTGCGGGGTGTCCCGCAGGGCGACGGCCGCGTTGACCGCCTCGATCTCGCGGGTGACCACCCGGCGGAACAACTGCACCGACAGCTCGGCCTTGTTGGCGAAGTGCTGGTAGAGGCTCCCGGTGGCGATCCCGGACCGGTCCGCGACGGCGGCCATCGTGCACCCACCGTAACCGCGCTCCGCGAGCAGCCCGACCGCCGACTGCAGCACCGCCTCCCGCTGGGCGTCCAGGCGGGCTTGTACGGCAGGCGTGCGTCGGTAGGCCATGGAAGCATTGAAGCACTGATTCACCGCTTCGGGGAGGGCTTAGGGGAGGGCTTCGGAGAGGGCGTCGGCGGAGGGGCTCTGCGGGAGCCTCGGGGGACGACTTCGAGCTTCGGGGGACGGCGTCCGGCGACAGAAGGAGGCCGCCCCGGGCAGCGGGGCGGCCTCCTGTCTCGGGTGGCCCGGTTCGCTCAGGCGTTACAGCCCGGTTCGCTCAGGCGTTACAGGGGGTGGCGCTCCTGCTCCAGGCGCTGCCCCTCGACGTCCAGCGGACCGAAGGCCGGGATCGACCGCGGCGACTTGGCCAGCGAGCGGGCGGCGTCCGCATCGCCCAGGCCGGCCCACTCCAGCACCTTGGCGGTGGCCTCCGCGGACTGCGCGGCGGGCAGCTTGCCGATGTTGGAGCCGTGGTTGCCGCCGGGCACGGTGTAGACGTAGCTGTCCTCACTGCCCCGGCCGAGGCGGAACGGCTTGGCGCCCCACGGGTCGTTGCCCCCGTAGACGTACATGATCCGCTCGCCGTCGCGCTTCACCCAGCGGTCGATGTCGGGCATCGCGTACGGGTTGAAGACGGTCGGGATCTCCTTCGGCACGTAGGAGCGGGCCGAGTAGAGCTCCTTGTAGTCGTAGTGCAGCACGTCCTTGAGGTACGAGACGTCGAAGAACGGCGCGCCCAGCTCGGTGGCGGCCTGGTAGTAGTACGCGGTGTACTTCGCCAGCGACTGGTCGCTGTTGCCGGTGATGCCCGACTGGGCGTCGAACCAGGCGTACAGCTCGTCGTCGGTCGCGGTGGCGGCCACCGGGACCTTGGCGCAGTCCGCCTCCAGGCTGTACTGCCAGAACGCCCAGACCACGTCGAGCACGCCCGCCTCGTACGCGCGGTCCGGGGTGCCGAGGGTGTTGAAGGTGGAGCCGGCCGCCTTGTTGTCGGCGACGTAGCGGGCCTCCAGCCGGTCGCGGCGCACCAGCAGCTCGCGCTGTGCGGCGTTCAGCCGGTCCCGGCACTCTTGGGTGCCGACGGTGCGGAAGAACTCGGTGTAGGCCGCGTAGTCGTTGACGTCGGTGTTGTTCGGCGCGACGTAGGCGACCGTACCGGCCACGTCGTCCGGGTAGAAGCGGCGGTAGAAGGTGGAGGACATGCCGCCCTTGCTGGCGCCGGTGGAGAGCCACTCCTGCTGGTAGATCCGCTTGAGCGCGGTCACCAGCCGGTGCGAGTCGGCGGCCTGCTGGCGGATGCCGGCCTTGGTCCAGTCCGCCGGCTCGGGGCGCGAGGGGGTGAAGTACCGGTACTCGATGGAGACCTGGTTGCCGTCCACCAGCCGGGTCGGCTCGGTGCGGGACGGGTTGGTGCCCAGGGTGTAGCCGTTGGTGTAGAAGACGGTCGGGCGGTCGTAGCCCCGGTGCAGCAGGCTGAAGCGCTGCTGGAAGGTGCCCAGCCAGGGCCGGAGGTGGTCGATCGGCTGGGTGTAGGTGGCGATGAAGTAGCGGTGGTCGGCGTCGGTCGGCTTCTCCTCGGTGATGGTCACCCCGGGGATGGCCGCCAGGCGGGCCTTGATGTCGGCGTTCGGGTCGTCGGCGGGGCTCCGGCCGTGGGCCGCCCCCGCCTCCGGGGCGCCCTGGGCGTCGGCGGCCAGCGCCGGGGACGCCAGTCCGCCGAACGCGAGCAGCGGTATCAGCAGGGTGGAAACCAACAGCCTTCGCAGCGTGGTGGTCATCAACTCTCCATCTGGTCAACGGACATGACTGCCGCCTCGTGGGCACAACTCTGCGGTGCGGGTGGTGCGGCGGCCGCCCGGTGGACGGCCGAATGGGTCATCCACCGTCGGCGGATGACCCATCGGGGTAAAGGTGCTGGTCACTGGGGTTGAGCCGCCCTGCCGGGAGGGCGGCTCGGGTTCCGGGGTTCCGGGGTTCCGGGCCTCGGCCCCGGCCCCGGGGGTGCGGCCTGCGAGCTCCGGGTCCCGGGTTCCGGGGTTCCGGCCGGTCGGGTGCTCCGGCCGGAACGGCTGCGGTCCTACGGTGCGTGCCTACGGTGCGGTCCCACGGCGTGTGCCGACGGTGTGGTCCCACGGTGCGTGCCGACGGTGTGGTCCCACGGCGTGTGCCGACGGTGCTCGCCTACGGGCGGGGCAGGGTGCAGCCCGGGAGGGTGAGGTCAAGCCGGTTCCCGGCGGCGAAGCAGGCCGGGATCCCGTACGTCTCCTGGGCGTACCCAATGCCCTGGTGCACCGTCACGGCGCCGCTCTGGTCGACCTCGCAGGGGTTGTCCAGGGTGCAGCTCTCGCCGCTCTCGTTGATCGTGTTGTTCACCGCGACCACCTGGCCAGACGAGGCGTCGACCACCGGCGAACCGGAGGTGCCGCCGATCACGTTGCAGCCCGAGGTGTAGCGGACCGAGTCCTTGAAGGTCCAGTCGGCTTCCTTCAGCCGGTAGGCGAAGCCGTCGACCGAGCAGGAGTAGATCTTCTTCCAGTAGCCGGAGACGACCCGGATCGAGGTGCCCTTGACGGGATGGGTGGCGGCGATGGTCAACGGGGCGATCCCGTACCGGGACTGGATCGACGAGTAGCTGGTGTTCAACTGGTAGATCGACACATCGGTGTCGGTCATCGCGCCGTAGACCACCTTGGTCGCACGCAGGGTGGCGAGGCGGCCACCGGTGGCGCTGAGCAGGGTGAAGGTCCGGCTGGAGGACTGGTTGAGGACGACCTGGCCGGGGCCGGGCATCCCGCTCTCCAGGCAGTGGCCGTTGGAGAGCACGAGCGCGGGGTCGCTCGCGGCGGAGCCCGGCATCCGCACCAGCGAACCGGAGCAGTTGCTGAGCGCGACCGTTCCGGCGAAGTTGACGGTGGCCGAGGGGGCGGCCTGGACCTGGGGGGCTCCGGCGAGGGTGGCGGCTCCGGCGGCCAGGAGCGTGGCGAGCATGCCTATGAGCGGCTTCTTCATGAGAGACCTCTCGGTGTGGGGGTCCACCAAAGCTGTCGCGGACATGACCCCCTGTCAAGAGTCAAAGCAAGACCAAGAAACCGTCCCGATCGCTATGGCCGGTTACCACCCCCGCGGGGGCCGGGGCGCCCGCCGGGGTGCCCGCTCGCCCGACGCCGCGCGCGTCAACTCCCCTGCCAGTGCCGCCGCCCCAGACTGATCAGGCGCAGCTGGAGGCGCGCGGTGGCGGCGATCCGCTGCCCCCGGGACGGGTCCGCCTCCTGTGCCTCCAGGAAGGCGGAGGCGGTGGACACCATGTGGTCGACGTACAGCTCGGCGAGCATCCGAAGGTCCCGCTCACTCCACCCCTGCGACACCGGCTGCAGCGCCAGGGCCGCTCCCACCTCCGCGGCGAAGCGGTCGAGTTCGGCGTCGATCGCCTCGCGCACCTGCCGCACCCCGCCGTGCCGTTCGCGCGCCAGGAAGCGGACGTGCGTCCGGTGCTCACGGACGTGCCGCTCGATCACGTCCACCGCGCGGTCGATCAGCTCCTCGGCGCCGCCAGCCTCGGCGAGCACCGCACGGATCATGACGTGCACGCTGGCGAGCGACTCCTCGACCAACGCGACCCCGAGGGCCGCGAGGTCCGGGAAGTGCCGGTAGAACGCGGCCGGGGAGAGTCCGGCCTCCCGGGTGACCTCGCGGACGCCCAGGCTCGCCAGGTTCTGATCGGCCAGCAGGTGCAAACCCGCGTCCAGCAACGCCCGCCGACTCTGCTGCTTCTGGGCCTGTCTGGCCCCTACGGTGTGACTCACGCCATTCAGTAAACAGTCGTTTGCCGAACTTGGCCAGCCGGGGGTAGAGTGATGCCGAAGTCAGTGAACACTTGTCAACCGAAACCCGGCACAGTCGCAGCTGCAACCGCCGCCGTAGTCAGCGCCGCACTCAGTGCCGCAGCCGAAGGAGTCAGTCGTGATCCTGTTCTCCGCCCTGGTCGCCATGGCCGTCCTGATCGGCACCGCCGCCCACACCTCGCTCCCGGTCTTCCTCGCCGCCTCCGCCGCCATCACCGCCTGGCTGCTCGCCTTCGGCGCCCGCGAGGGCATCGCCCGGCTGCGCCACCGCTGACCCGGACGCGCCCGGACCGCACCCCGTCCACTCCCGTACCAGAGAGGACCCGCACAGCCATGAGCACCGTCACCACCTCGCAGAACACCGGCCGCCGGGAGACCGCCGAGGCCGACAACCTGGCCGTCGCCTCCTTCCTCCTCGGCCTCCCGGGGCTGCTGCTCTTCAACATCGTCCTGGGCCCGATCGCCATCACCCTCGCCACCCTGGCCCTGGTCCGCGGCACCAGCCGCCGCGGCCGCGCCGTCCTCGGCCTGGTGCTCGGCACCGCCTCGCTGGTGATCCTCGCCGTCACCACCGCCACCTCCCACGGCGTGCTCATGGACCTCGGCTCCTGAGCCGCCCTCCGACGGCCGAGCGGCCGCCCGGATCCCGAGCCGCCCCCGATCCCGAACGGGCCTCAACTCCGCCGCCGGGCAGTCGAACAACTGATCCCTTCAACCCGCCCCGCTCCCCGGACCCGCCGCGTAGGGTGGCCACATCGGCCGGACGACCTCAGGGGGCAGGAGTGACCACGGAGAACCGCAGCGACGCACAGCCCGCGCGGCCCGCCCCGACGGGCGGACGACTGCTCGCGGTGAGCGATCTGCACATCTCCTACCAGGAGAACCGCGACCTGGTGGAGAAGCTCCAGCCCACCCACCCCGACGACTGGCTGCTCGTCGCCGGTGACATCGCCGAGCTCACCACCAGCATCGAGTGGGCCCTGCGCCTGCTCGCCGAGCGCTTCGCCCGGGTGGTGTGGGTGCCCGGCAACCACGAGCTGTGGACCCACCCCGAGGACCCGGTCCAGCTGCGCGGCGTGGCCCGCTACGAGCACCTGGTGGAGCTCTGCCGCGGCCTCGGCGTGGTGACCCCCGAGGACCCCTACCCGCTCTGGGAGGGCGCGGGCGGACCGGTCCGCATCGCCCCGCTCTTCCTCCTGTACGACTACTCCTTCCGTGCGCCGGGCACGACCACCAAGGAGGAGTCCCTGGCGGCCGCGTACGAGAGCGGCATCGTCTGTGCGGACGAGCGGATGCTCCACCCCGACCCGTTCCCGGACCGCGACTCCTGGTGCCGCGAACGCGTCCGGCTGACCGAGGAACGGCTGGCGGCCTGCGACCCGGACGTCCCCCTCGTGTTCGTCAACCACTACCCGCTGGTCCGCCACCCCACCGAGATCCTCTGGTACCCCGAGTTCGCCCAGTGGTGCGGCACCGAGCTGACCGCCGACTGGCACCGCCGCTTCAACACCGCGGCGATGATCTACGGCCACCTGCACATCCCCCGCAAGACCAGCTACGACGGTGTGCCCTTCGAGGAGGTCTCGCTGGGGTACCCGCGCGAGTGGCACAAGCGCGGCCTGCCGGACCCGCTGCTGCGCGAGGTGTTCCCGCCGGCGGCCGCGGGCTGACCCCGGCCCGGCCGGGCGGGCCGGTCTGCCGGGTCGGCCCGGCCCGGCGGACCGCCGCCTCGCCGTCTCCGCTCCCTCCTACTCCGTCGCTATCGCCCGCAGGACGTCCAGCCGTGCCGCCCGGCCCGCCGGACGCAGGCCCGCCACCGCGCCCGCCAGCAGCCCGGCTGCCAGGACCACGGCCAGCTGCCCGGGCGGTATCGCGAAGGACCCCGTCCCGGCGCCGTCCGAGGCCCGCACCAGGGCCCAGCCGAGGAACGCCCCGAGCCCCAGCCCGCCGACCGTCCCGAAGGCCGCCACCAGCACCGACTCCCAGCGCACCATGCCGCGCAGCTGAGCCCTGGTCTGGCCGACCGCCCGCAGCAGCCCCAGCTCCCTGGTCCGCTCGTGCACCGCCAGCGTCAGCGTGTTGGCGATGCCCAACAGCGCGATCAGCACCGCCAACGCCAGCAGCGCGTAGACCACCGAGAGCATCGTGTCCACGCCGGAGGCCGCGCTCTTGGCGTACTCGGCCCGGTCCTGCACCTGCGGACTGCCGAAGGGCACCAGCGCCTTCTCCACCGCCGCCTTCCCGGCGCCCGGCGGGACGCCGTCGCGCAGCCCGACCGCGACCATCGTGTCGGCGTCCTGCCCCCGGTGCGGGGCCCAGGCCTGCCTGGTCATCAGGTAGTCCCCGGCCAGCCCGCCGCTCCCGTAGAGCGCACGGATGGTGAACCGGCCGCTCGCACCGTCGGTGAAGCCCACGGTGACGGTCTGTCCGAGCTGCCAGCCGTGCTGCTGCGCCTCGCTGCGGGAGACCGCCAGCCCGTCGGTGCCGAGTGCGTCCAGCGAGCCGTCGACCCGGCCGAGGTCGACGATGCCGGGCAGCCGGGCCGGGTCGGTCACGTCCAGCGTCCGGCCGTGCCCGTCGATCCGGGCGACGCCCCTGCCGAGCCCGACCGTCTGCCGCACCTCGGGCAGCCCGGCCAGGGCGTCCGCCACCTTGGGGCTGATCCCGCTGCCGCCGGCCCCGAACGAGGCGGTGGTGACGGCGAGATCACCCGCGAAGGACCTGCTCACCGTGTCGTCCAGGGTGGCCTTGATCGACGCACCGAAGACGGTGAACAGCGTGACCACGGCGACCCCGATCATCAGGGCGCTCGCCGTGGCCGCCGTCCGGCGCGGGTTGCGGGCCGCGTTGCGCCTGGCCAGCACCCCGGAGACCCCGCGCAGCCTGGGCAGCGGCGCGCCCAGTGCCCGGACGGCGAAGGCCGCGGCGACCGGCCCGAGCACCACCGTGCCCAGCAGCACCGCCACCGCCCCGGCCGCCGTCAGCAGGACGGACGGACCGTCCGTCGCACCGAGGACCGCCACCGGGACGCCCCCGGCCAGCAGCAGCCCCCCGAGCACCACCCGGACGATGCCCGAACGCCCCTGCGCCGCCCGGTCGACGCCGGTGTCCCGCAGCGCCGCCAGCGGAGCCGTCCGCCCGGCCCGGACGGCCGGCAGCAACGCCGAACCGACCGCGACCAGCGTCCCGACCAGCAGCGGCAGGAACACGGCGGCCGCGCTGATCACCATGCCGCCGGTCGGCAGGGCGAAGCCGAGCGCCGAGAACAGCGCCTTGAGCCCGGTCGCCACCCCGATCCCGCCCAGCAGCCCGCCGAGCGAGGCCAGCAGGCCCACCGCCAGTGCCTCCGCCAGCGTCGCCCCGAGGACCTGGGCCCGCACCGCGCCGAGCGCCCGCAGCAGCGCGTTCTCCCGGCTGCGCTGGGCGACCACGATGGCGAAGGTGTTGTGGATGGTGAACGTCGCCACCAGCAGCGCGATCCCGGCGAAGACCAGCAGCAGCGTGGTGAACATGGTCAGGAACCGCCCGGACAGCAGCTGGGTGGACTCCTGGGTGGCCGCCGCACCGGTGACCGCCTGGACGCCGGCGGGCAGGCGCGGGGCGATCCGGTCGACCAGCTCCCGCTGCGAGACCCCGACCGCCGCCCGGACCTGGATCGAGGCGGCCTGCCCCGCGCCCTTGGGCGTGAGGTAACGCTCGGCGTCCGCGAAGGTCATCGCGGTGAAGGTGCTCGGCCCCATGCCGTCCGCGCTCGCCCCGAAGGTGGCGATGCCGACGACGGTGACCGGCACCGGCTCGGGCGTGCGCAGCACCGTGGTCGAGCCGAGGTGCAGCCCGCCCGTCCGCGCCGCGCCGCGGTTCACCACCACCTCGCCCGGGGCGGCCGGTGCCCGGCCCTCGGCCAGCCGGTACGGGTTGAGCCGGCCGTCGGCGAGCCAGTTGCCCGCCAGCGTGGGCGGGCCCTGACCGCCGATCGGTTTGCCGTCGCTGCCGACGAGTTGGCCCGCGCCCTGGACGGACGGCTCGGCGGCCGCCACGCCGGGGACCGAGCGCAGCCCGTCGGCGAGCGCCGCCTCCACCGGCGCCCGCACCCCGCCGGCCGTGCCCGGGGAGTCCAGGACGTCGGCGCTGCGGACCACGACGTCGGTGCCCGCGTTGGCGTCCGCGAAGAGGGTGTCGAAGTTGGCCCGCAGGGTGTCGCCCAGCACCATGGTGCCGGTCAGGAAGCTCACCCCGAGCAGGATGGACAGCAGGGTGCCGGCCAGCCGCCGCCGGTGGGCGCGCAGCGAGCGCAGGCTGAGGCGGAGCGTGACGGGCATCATGCGCGCACCTCGCTTCGCCCGGCAGGGGCGGTCGCCCGTGCGCGCCGTTGGGCGACCGGCCCTCCCGCGGCCGCCGTCCGGGAGCACGTCCCCGCCGCCCGGGCGTACCTCTGTCGCTCGCTCATGACCGCCCCCGTTCGAAGGCCTTCATCCGGTCCAGCACCCGCCCGGCGCTGGGCCGCTCCATCCGGTCGACCAGCCGGCCGTCGGCGAGGAACAGCGCCTCGTCGGCCCAGCCGGCGGCGATCGGGTCGTGGGTGACCATGACCACGGCCTGTCCCATCTCGTCCACCGCCCGGCGCAGCAGGCCGAGCACCTCGCCGCCGGTGCGGGAGTCGAGGTTGCCGGTCGGCTCGTCGGCGAAGACCACCTGCGGCCGCCCGGCCAGTGCCCGGGCCACCGCGACCCGCTGCTGCTGGCCGCCGGAGAGCTCGCTCGGGTGGTGCTGCAGCCGGTCGCCGAGGCCGACGACGTCGATCAGCGTCTCCAGCCAGGCCCCGTCGGGGGTGGCCCCGGCCAGGTCGAGGGGGAGGGTGATGTTCTCCCGGACGGTGAGCGTGGGCACCAGGTTGAAGGCCTGGAACACGAAACCGATCCGCTCCCGGCGCAGCAGCGTGAGCCGCCGGTCGCTCAGCGAGCCGAGCTCGGTGTCCCCGATCCAGGCGGTGCCGGCGGTGAGCGTGTCCAGCCCGGCCGCGCAGTGCATCAGGGTGGACTTGCCGGAGCCGGAGGGGCCCATGATCGCGGTGAAGCGCCCGGCCGGGAACTCCACCGTGACGTGGTCCAGCGCCCGGACCTCGGTGCCGCCGACGCCGTGGATCTTCACGGCGTCGGCGACCCGTGCGGCGGTGCCGCGCACGACGTCGAGGGTGGTCACCTGGCACCGCCTCCCCGGGTGTCCTCCCGGGCCGACTCGCTGAGCACGGCCCGCTTGGCGCGGTACTCCTCGGCGTCGATGTCGCCCTCGGCGTAACGGCGGCCGAGGACGGCCAGCGGGTGCTCGGCGGCGGATCCGGCGCCGTACCCGAAGCCGCAGCCGCGCCGACGCCAGACCGTGCGGCGCAGCACCACGATCACGAGGAACACCACGGCGATCCAGACCAGGGGGACCAGCAGGATCCACGGCCCGGGCCCGTGCCAATCGGCCAGCTGCGTGTACATGGGGTTCATCTCCTCGGCCGGGGGCCTCCAGGACCTCGGGCGGTTCCCGAGGTGCCTTGAGCGTCCCGCCGAGGGGGCTCATCGCGCGTCCTACCGGCAGCGGCAGTCGGGATACTCCCAGGAGAGTACGGACGGCCGGTGACACGCCGGGCCAGGAGTAGCCGCGCCAGGAGTAGCCGCGCCGGGACGACCCGCTCGTCCGGCGAAGGGCTCTCCCCCGGGCACAGCCCTCGCCGACAGGGCCCTCCCCGGCACAGCCCTCCCGCGCGAGGGCCGTCAGCCCAGCCAGCCCGGCCGCACCAGCCCCGACTCGTACGCCAGCACGACCAGTTGCGCCCGGTCGCGCGCCCCGAGCTTCACCATCGCCCGGCTCACGTGCGTCTTCGCCGTCAACGGGCTGACCACCAGTCGCCGGGCGATCTCCTCGTTGGACAGCCCCATCCCGACCAGCGCCAGCACCTCGCGCTCCCGCTCGGTCAGCGCCGCGATGTCCGTGAGCCCCTTCGGCGCGGCCTCCGGCGCCTTGGAGCGGGCGGCGAACTCGCCGATCAGCCGCCTGGTCACCCCCGGCGAGAGCAGTGCGTCCCCCGCGACCGCGACCCGGATCGCGCGCAGCAGGTCGGCCGGCTCGGTGTCCTTGACCAGGAAGCCCGCCGCCCCGGACCGCAGCGCCTCGAAGACGTACTCGTCCAGCTCGAAGGTGGTCAGCACGACCACCCGTACGGAGGACAGCGCCGGGTCCTCGGCGATCCTCCTGGTCGCCTCCAGCCCGTCCATCCGGGGCATCCGGATGTCCATCAGCACGACGTCCGGCACGAGTTCGCGGGCGAGCTGCAGCGCCGCCTCCCCGTCGTCCGCCTCGCCGACCACCGTGAGGTCGTCCTGCAGGTCGAGCAGGGCCCGGAAGCCCGCCCTGACCAGCAGTTGGTCATCCGCCAGCAGTACCCGAATCACTCACTCCCCGCCTTCGGTGTCGGCAGCTCCGCCCGGACCCGGAAGCCGCCGCCGGGCAGCGGCCCCGCCGTGATGGTGCCACCGAACGCGGCCGCGCGTTCCCGCATCCCGACCAGTCCGCTGCCGGCCCCTCCGGCGTCGGCGACCACCGCCGGGCCCGGGTCCTCGACCCGGACCACCAGCACGGCGGGATCCCTCCAGTCCAGCACCACGACCGCCTGCCGGGCCGCCGAGTGCCGGATGACGTTGGTGAGCGCCTCCTGGACGATCCGGAAGGCGGTGAGGTCGACGGTCGCGGACAGCGCACGCCGCTCGCCGTGCTCGTGCACCTCGGCCTCCAGGCCCACCCGGTCGGCCTGCGCGGTGAGTTCGTCCAGCCGGTCCAGCCCCGGGGCCGGACCGCGCGGCGCCGCCCCGGGCCCGCGCAGCGTCGCCAGCACCTGGCGGACCTCGCCCAGCGCCTCCTTGCTGGTCGACTTGATGGTGACCAGCGCCGTGCGGGCCTCCTCCGGCCGCCGGTCGAGCAACGCCAGCGCGACCCCCGCCTGGATGTTGATCAGCGACAGGCTGTGCGCGAGGATGTCGTGCAGCTCCCGGGCCATCTTGAGCCGTTCCTCGTTCGCCCGGCGTTCCTCCAGCTGCTGCCGGTAGGCCCGGTGGGCGGCGATCCGCTCGCGCCGGAAGCGGACGATCTCGGCGATCGCCATCACCAGCAGCAGCCAGGCCAGCAGGCCCAGTTCCTCCTGCCAGGCCACGCCGTGCGCGGGTGCGCGCTGCCAGCTCTCCGGCAGCACGAAGGTCACCAGCACGTGCACCAGGTACACCCCGGCCAGGCCCGCCCAGGCCGCCCGGCGGTGCCCGGCCCCGATCGCCACGCTGCAGGCGATCAGCCAGCTCAGGAAGACCGGCCCGTACGGGTAGCCGGCGGCCAGGTAGGCCGCGGTGGCCACCGAGGTGCCGGCCACCACCGCGACCGGTCGGCGCCGGCGCAGCACCAGCAGGGCCGGCCCGAGCAGCAGCAGCACGTAGCCGAACGCGTCGAGCGGGGCGCGCCCGGGCTGGTTGTGCGCGGCGAACGTCGAACCGACCACCTGCACCGCCGCGACGCCGACCGCCAGCCCCACCGGAAGGCGCGCCCGCACCCACGGCGGGCGCCACGGCTCGGGCGGCGCGGGCGGCTCCGACGGCGAGCGCGGCTCCGACTGCTCCGGCTGCTCTGGCCGCTCCGGCTGCTTCGGCCGCTCCGACGGCTCTCGCGGCACCGACGGATCCGGTTCCGGTGACGGGGACATGGGCGGCATCATGCCCGAAACGCTAGACCCGGCTTCCGCTCCGACGCGTCCTCCACCGGTGGCGTTCGGGCGTACTCCCGCCGGAGTACGCCCGAACCCGCTCCTGCTCCCCTCAGCGGTCCGCGCCGACTCCGGCCTGCGCCTTCTCCTCCGACGCCGCAGCCTCCTCGAAGGTCGCCGACGCCTCCGGCCGCGCCATCGTCACCACCAGCTCGCCGTCGCTCACGTCCGCGATCAGCGTGTCCCCCTCCCGCACGGAGCCGTCCAGCAGCAGGTTGGAGATCCGGTTGTCCAGCTCCGACTGGATCGTCCGGCGCAGCGGCCGGGCCCCGAACTCCGGCTGGTACCCAAGGTTGACCAGGTACTCCTTGGCCTCTTTCGTGACCTCCAGCCGGACGTCCTGGGCCCGCAGCCGTCGCCGGCTGCGCTCCAGCAGCAGGTCCACCACCGACAGCAGGTCCTTCCGGGTGAGGGCGTGGAAGACGATCACCTCGTCGATCCGGTTGAGGAACTCCGGCCGGAACTGCTGCCGCAGGTCGCGCATCAGGTCGTCCCGGATGTCGTCGACGTTCCCCGCGTGGTCCAGGATCCGCTGCGAGCCGATGTTGCTGGTCATGATCACCACGGTGTTGCGGAAGTCGACCGTACGCCCCTGGGAGTCGGTCAGCCGCCCGTCGTCCAGCACCTGGAGCAGCAGGTTGAAGACGTCCGGGTGCGCCTTCTCCACCTCGTCGAAGAGCAGCACGCTGTACGGCTTGCGGCGCACCGCCTCGGTCAGCTGCCCGGCCTCGTCGTAGCCGACGTACCCGGGCGGGGAGCCGACCAGCCGGGAGACGGTGTGCTTCTCCTGGAACTCGCTCATGTCGAAGCGGATCATCCGGTCCGGGTCCCCGAACAGCAGCGCCGCCAGCGCCTTCGCCAACTCGGTCTTGCCCACGCCCGTCGGGCCGAGGAAGAGGAAGGAGCCGGTCGGCCGCTCCGGGTCACCCATCCCCGCCCGGCCGCGACGCACCGCCTGGGCGACGGCGGTGACCGCCTCGTCCTGGCCGATCACCTTCTCGTGCAGGTGCTGCTCCAGCTTGAGCAGCCGCTCCTTCTCGGTCGCGTTCAGCTCCGCGACCGGAATGCCGGTCCGGGAGGACAGCACCTGGGCGATGTCGTCGGCCGTCACGTCGACGACCTCCTCGCGGGACTCGGCGATCGCCGCCAGCTCGTCCTCGGTGTGCCGCAGCTCGGTCTTCAGGTTGGCGGCCCGCACGAACTCCTCGTCCGCGACGGCCTCCTCCAACTCCCGCCTCAGCTTGGTGATCCGGTCCTGCACCCCGGTCGCCTCGGTGGACCCGCTCAGGCTGCGCAGCCGCACCCGGGCACCGGCCTGGTCCAGCAGGTCGATCGCCTTGTCGGGCAGGAAGCGGTCGCTGACGTACCGGTCGGACAGCGTCGCCGCCGCGTCCAGCGCCGCGTCCGTGAACCGCACCTGGTGGTGCGCCTCGTAGGCGTCGCGCAGCCCCTGCAGGATCTCGACGGTCTCCTCGACGCTCGGCTCGGGCACCAGCACCGGCTGGAAGCGGCGCTCAAGCGCGGCGTCCTTCTCCACGTACTTGCGGTACTCGTCCAGCGTCGTCGCGCCGACCACACTCAACTCGCCGCGGGCGAGCGCCGGTTTGAGGATGTTGCCGGCGTCCATCGAGCCCTCCCCACCACCGCCCGCGCCCACCACGGTGTGCAGCTCGTCCAGGAACAGGATGACGCTCTTCTCGGCCGCCGTGACCTCGTCGATCACGTTCTTCAGCCGCTCCTCGAACTCGCCCCGGTACTTGGAGCCGGCCACCAGCGCGGCCAGGTCGAGGGTGACCACCCGCTTCTCCCGGAGGCTCCGCGGGACGTCCCCGGAGACGATCCGCTGGGCCAGTCCCTCGACGATCGCGGTCTTGCCGACACCCGGCTCGCCGATCAGCACCGGGTTGTTCTTGGTCCGCCGGGAAAGGATCTCGACGGTCTGCTCGATCTCCTCGGCCCGCCCGACGACCGGGTCCAGCCGGCCCGAACGCGCCTCCTCGGTGAGGTCGCGCCCGTACTCGTCCAGCGTCGGCGTCTCACTCGGCTGCGCCCCCGCACCACCCCGCTCGCCGCCGGTGCCCCGCGTCTCCAGCACCGACTTCAGCGACTCCTGCGAAGGCGCCGCGTTGCGCAGCGCCACACCCGCGCCCGAGCGCTCCTGGTCCAGCAGCGCGCCGAGGATGTGCTCCGGCCCGATGTACGAGGCACCGGCCTCCTGCGAACGGGCGTGCGCGGCGAGCAGGGCGCGCTTCGCCGCGGGGGTGAGCGCCGGCTGCCCCTCCACCGCACCGGCACCGCCGGACGGCAGGGCGTGCTCCAGGTCCGCGGACAGCTGGTCGGGGTCGATGCCCCCGCGCGCCAGCATCCGCCGCGCGGGGTCCACCCGGGTCGCCGCCCAGGCCAGGTGGGCAGTGTCGAGGTCACTGGACCCGTCCTCGGCCGCACGCTGCGCCGCCAGCGCCAGCAACTCCTGGGAGGACTCGCTGAGCAACCGCCCGATCGGCACCCGCTGAACGGCTGGTGGGGAGGCCATCGGGCTCATCCCGAAGAACCGGCTGAGCAGATCGGAGAACGGATCGTTCGATCCGAACGGGGGCATGGTCACTACGAGTCACCTCTCCCAAGCGGTTTGCAGCCACACAAACACAGGCCGCACGACCTCGCCTGTCGAGCCGAACGACGCCGTGACGTGCCATGGGCACGGTGCTCTGCCGTGCCGTGCGGGCCGTACGCCCCGGCCCCCCGAGGCCCTGCTCGGCCCTCCGCCCGCCCCGCCGCGCAGTCAGCCGATGAAGCTGTCCAGCAGCACACCACCGCTGTACGTCACCGCCATCGCCAGCAGCCCGCCCGCGACGTTGCGGCCCACCGCCCGCGCCGGACCGGCCCCGCCCATCCTGGCGCTCGCCCAGCCCGACAGGGTGAGCGCGACCACCACGGAGCCCACCGTCACCCCCAGCCGCCACGACTCCGGGGGCAGCAGCACCGCCAGCAGCGGCACCAGCGCGCCCAGCGTGAACGCGGCCGCGCTGGCCAGCGCCGCCTCCCAGGGATTGGTCAACGCCTCCGGGTCGATGCCGAGTTCGGTCTGCGCGTGGGCCGCGAGCGCGTCCCGCTCGGTCAGCGCCACCGCCACGTCACGCGCGAGGTCGTCCGTCAGCCCGCTGCCCCGGTAGTAGTCGGTGAGTTCGTCGAGCTCCCCCTCCGGGTCCTCCGCCAGCTCCCGCCGCTCCTTCGCCAACGCGGCCCGCTCGGTGTCCCGTTGGGTGCTGACCGACACGTACTCGCCGGCCGCCATCGACATCGCCCCCGCCAGCAGCCCGGCCACCCCGGCCGCCAGCAGGGCCGTCCGCGAACCGGCCGCGCCCGCCACGCCCGTCACGATGCCGGCCGTCGACACCACCCCGTCGTTGGCCCCCAGCACCGCCGCCCGCAGCCAGTTCAGGCGCGACGACAGCTCCGCCCGCGTCTCCCCGACCTGCTCAGCCATCCGTCCACCGCTCCCAGGGGTCCGGCCTCGGGAATCCGGCTCAGGGCTCCGATTCAGGGGGCCAGCTCAGGGGTCCGGCTCAGGGATCCGACCGGTCCCCCCGATCCTCACCCGGCGCCGACGCCCCCGCCACCCGCAGCCGGACGTCCGCCGGCAGCTTGTCCAGCAGGCCGACAAACGTCCTCCCGGGCGACCAGCCCCTGTGCCTCGGCCCGGGCCACCCGCCGCGAGACCGCCCCCGCGGTGACCACCGTGCGGCGGGCCGGCTCGCGGGTGCTCAGGACGTACGGCGCACCCGATCGGCGCAGCACCGAGAGCAGGTCCAGCGTGGCCGCGTCGATCCCGGCCGTCCGCAGCGACACCGTCGAACGTGCCGCCGCCGGACTCTCCGCCGGCTGCGCCGGACCGGTCGAAGACGTCACCGGAGTCGAAGGCGCCGCCGGGGGCACCGTCGAGGGCGTCGTCTGCGATGCCACCGACCGCCGCCAGGTCGCCGAACCGCCGCGCTGATCGCCGAAACCCACACCGACCGCCCCGGCACCCCCGCCGACGTCGCCCACACCACCCGCTAGCCCAACAGCGGCGCCAACGCCCGCCGCAGGTCCGACGGGCCCCGGTAGAGCACCCCGGCCATCCCCAACGCCACCGCGGCGTCGACGTTCTCCTGCCGGTCGTCGACGAACAGGCACCGCTCCGGCGCCGCCCCCGCCCGCTCCGCGGCGATCTCGTAGATCCGCCGCTCCGGCTTGGCGCTGCCGACCACGGAACTGTTCACCACCTCGTGCGCCAGGTCCGTCAGCCCCAGCCGCGCCAGGTCCTCGTCCAGCCACACCGTCGCGTTGGTCACCAGCACCAAGCGGCAGTGCTCCCGCACCCGCCGCAGCATCCCCACCGCGACCTCGTCCGCCCAGAACGGCGAGTTGGCGAACGCCTCCGCCAGCCCGCGCGCCTGCGCAGCCGACACCCGCCCCTCCAGCCCGCGGACGATCGACTCCACCCACTCCGCCTTGCCGATCCGCCCCAGCAACAACGGCCGGTCGTTCTCGGGCGCGAACCCGACGCTCGCCGTACTCCCCTCCCCCAACCCCGCCGCCCGTTCCAACGCCGCCACCCCGGCCCCGTCGAAGAACCGGATCACGCCGTCCACATCGCACAACACCGCATCAAACGCCCTGGCAGTCACCCCACCTGCCTACCAGCCACCCCCACCACCCCGACCCCCGGGGTCCGCCCCGACCCACCCGAAAGTCACACGCACCCTCTTCCCCTGTTTCCTCCTTCCCCCGCCACATCGCCTCCGCCCGCTTGCCTCCGGCTGGACCGGGCCGGCTCGCTGCCTCTCCGCGTTCCCGCCGATCCGTACGTGGGCATGCTGACCGTGGTCAGGAAGCGCATGCCGGAGGGGGACGCATGACAGCGCTGGTGGTCAAGCCTTGGCGGGTCCCGGGGAAGGAGCGGCTCTACGTCAACAAGGCTGGCGCCCGAGGCGATTCGGTGGCCTGGCTGGACTGCAAGACCGGCGTCGTCATGGTCGAGCTCCCGGAGTTCGAGGATTCTGCCCTGGCCAAGGTCGAGCAGTGGTGCGGCTCATTCGGAAGTCGCGTCCCACCCCGCACCGTCCGACGTCGCGGAGAGAAGAAGCCACCTCCCCAGGTGACCTCGGCACAGGTACCGCAACCTCGCGCGGCGATCCCGTCCCTTCCGCCGATGAGCGAGGAGGACGACCTGTCGCTGAACCTTCCTGGCGCCGGGCTGGAAAGCCTGGTGCGTGAGGGCGAAGAGAGGTACGGGCTGCTCGTCCGGCTCGCCGCCAAGCTTTCCCGCCAGCGGCTCGGTGATTCGAGCACGCTGCGTGGGCTGGAGGGCGAGCAGATCGTGGGGGCCCGACTGGACGCGCTGAGGGCTGCGGGTTGGAAGGTGCTGCACTGGGTCCCGTTGCCGTCCGGGGCCGACATCGACCATGTGGTGATCGGCCCGCCCGGGGTCTTCACGGTCAACTCGAAGCACCGCCCGGGCGCCGCCGTGTGGGTCGGCGACAAGATCGTGAAGGTCAACCGCAACGGCTTCCCGTACCTGGAGAACTCCAAGTTCGAGGCGGCCCGTACCGCTGACCTGCTAGCCGTGTGGTGTGGTTTCGACGTGCCCGTCCACCCCGTCATCGCCGTCGTGGGTGCGCAGAGAATCACGCTTGGGGCGACACCGGAAGTGACGGTCCTCGACGGCGAGCAGATCACCGACGTCCTGCCCGCCCGGCCCGCGGTGCTGTCCCCGAACAGGGTTGACCGGGTCTTCACGGTTGCCCGCCATCGCTACGTCTGGAACCGGATGGGCACGCGCAGGAAGAAGGCCCGCTGACTCGGCTTGCCCGACGCATGTCGACAGGCCCGATCGAGCCCCGGAACCTCAGCCGGCCCTTCGAGCAGATCAGCGCCGACGCCGGGCTGACATCAGCGGCTGCTGTCAACCACTGCAGTCAAAAGGCCCGCAGCATGATCGCTGCGGGCCATCTGTGCTGGTGGGCACGGACGGTTTCGAACCGCCGACATCTGCTTTGTAAGAGCGGCGCCCGCTTGCTCGCCCCGACCTACACCCCACCCCGCCTGTCCGCCCCACGCCTACCACCCCGCCAGCGCCCACAACTGACCGCCACGCACCGCCCGTTCTGGCACGGCTGCTACTCCTGGGGTCACGAGGGTGCAGCACACCGCTGCTATACAGCACCAGCTTGCAGACGGCGGACGCAGGTTTGCTTTGATCTGGCGACTCGCTGGCCTGCGGGGCAGCCGGGCGCGTCACTGCCCTTCGACGCGACGCCGCGCTATCAGAAGGACGCTCAGCTGGCACGGAACGGGTTTCGATCGGGGCTACCGGGTTTAGCCTGGCCCGAACATGCGCACGTGAGATGCCCTGTTCAGCCATTGGAGCGACTTTGGGCTTACCTCAGCGCCGACGAGTGCGCCATGATAGTACGGTCTCAGAGCCATCTGAGGCGGCTTCCGTCCAGGGGGACAACGAAACTGCTACCAAGGTGAGAGTCATGCTGCTGAGGTTCCGAGCCACGAACCATCGGTCCATCCGTGACACCATCGAGCTCTCCATGACCACGGCCGGCTTTTCGGCAAGTCGACCCGCTGATGGCGACTGGCAACCAGTCACTAACCGCGTTGCTGGAATCTTTGGCGCCAACGCATCGGGCAAGACAAATATTCTCGACGCACTGGATTTCGCGCGTCGCGCCCTCCAGCATTCGGCACATTGGGACGAATTTCCACGCTCGCCATTTCTGCTTGACAAAACATCCAAAAATGATCCTTCAGCGTATGAGATCGACTTCACAATCAAAGACATCCGACACACTTACGGATTTGAAGCCGGCAGATCTGGAGTCGAATCTGAATGGCTATACAGCTACCCTTCGGGGCGAAAGAGGGTACTTTTTGAGCGAGGGGCGCCGAATGACATCGATTTCGGCCGCAACCTAAAGGGTGACAATCGCAGGATTGCCCGAGTTATGGGCAGTCACAGCCTATTCCTTTCGGTGGCTACCCACTGGAAGCATAAAGAGCTTGGCAGGATCCAGCACCACCTTACTAGCCACTTCGAATATGTTCCGTTCTCCGAGCAGCAGCAGGCTGGTCGAATTCGATCCATCAGGAAGTGGATCGAGGATGACTCGGTCCGACGCAAGGCAGAAAGCCTCCTACGGTTTGCCGACCTGGGAATCTTGCGGATCTCGGCGGAGTCCAAGGAGATTCCAGAGGGACAGTTGGATAACATTCGCCACGTCTATAAGGCGCTGAGCACGATCATTTCCAGTACCGAGTCCCTGAACTCAGCCGGAGGCTCTGTGGATGATTTCATCGCGGAGCAGCAGAAGGAAATTGGCTTCTGGCATTCCACCGGAGATGACAGTGAGTATCGCCTTGATATCTCTCGGGAGAGCGCCGGAACGGTCTCATGGCTGTCCCTGGCTCTTCCTGCGCTGCGCGCCATAGAGTGGGGCGGGGTTTTTGCAGTTGATGAGATCGATGCAAGTCTCCATCCAAAGCTAGTCTCGGCAATGATTGAGCTGTTCAAATCGCCCGAGTACAATCAGACCGGAGCGCAGCTCATCTTCGCTTCACACGACACTTCCCTCATGGGCCACCTCTCCGGTGGCGCCCTTGAGAGAGAAGATGTGTGGTTCACGGAGAAGGATCTGAATGGGGCGACAGACCTGTATCCACTGACAGACTTTTCAGTCAAAAGCGATCACAACATCGAGCGTCGCTACCTAAGTGGTCGATATGGGTCGGTGCCCCAGATTTCCTGGCAGGATTTCCAGCGCGCTCTTGAAGTGGGGCGATAACAGAATGGGGGGGGGAACACCAGGCGTGGAAGCCATGAACTTAAGAAGCCGCGCAACCGAAAGGCGGCCGGGAAGAAGATCTTGATTGTCACTGAGGGCATTAAGACTGAACCCCAATACTTTGAGGGATTGGCTAGGCATCTCAACTCGCGAGCAATCCAGGTGATCTCGGTAAGGCCTGTCGGCCTCGGGAAGGATCCGCTTTCGGTGGTCAAGGAAGCTGTCACCAGGAGAGCGCGCGAGCAGCGAGCAGGTGATCCTTTCGATGCAACGTGGTGTGCTGTCGACGTGGACAACCACCAGTCCCTTGAGGCTGCGTGCTCCCTCGCCCGAAAAGAGGGCGTGTCGCTCGCTATCAGCAACCCTTGTTTCGAAATTTGGCTCCTCTGGCACTTTGCTGATCAAACAACTTGGATCGCTGGTGCCGAGGCCTTTGCGAGACTCAAGGAGCGCCACGGGTTCTCAGGAAAAAATCTTCCCGAAGCCTTTCCATTCTCGACCTTTGAGAATGCAATTGGGCGCGCTATGCGTTGCGAGTCGACATATGTTCCACACCGACCGCCGAACCCGCATAGCTCGGTGGCGTTGCTGGCTGATGTTTTGCGACAGTCGAGCATGAGGCGATGATAGGCATCGGTTATTGCCGAGCGTGATCGCTGGATGTGCTGTTAGTCTTCGCCTCGGTAGTGCCAGCTATAATTCTTAACTGTGTCGAGCGGCAGATTTCCCTCACGGGTGGTGGAGCGGTTTTGGCCGGTATCCTGCCTGGTTTGGGGTCGACCATGATCGGGGCCAATAAGCTGTTGCGACTCGGTCAGGGCTCTTTAGGCCTGACCGCAATTTGGCCGAGTGGCCCCCGTTCTTGCTCGACTCGGTTCCCAGGCCAGGAGGGCGGGTAAACGTGGAGCCGCCCGCCCCAACCACGACAAGCTCTGACCCCGGCAACCCTCCCGGCAGCACGCTCGACGGGCACGGCCGACCGCTGCCGAAGCCGGGCGAAGACAGGAGCGACGGCGAGCGGCGGGCCGATCCGTGCGCGCCCTTGATGAAGTGGCGAAGGTCGTAACAGTCCCACCCTCCACTTGTCCTCCGCCCTCACCAACCGGTTGACCTCGCTTGGCTGGTGGCCGTCTTGTCAGGGTGCACGACGTCGTGCTGATCTCATGTCAGTGCCGAAGCGGAGGGGCAAAGTGGCGGAACTGACGGTCAAGCCGTGGCGGCGAGCGGGCAAGGATCGGCTGTACGTCAACCTGGCCGGCCCTCGCGGGCAAGCGGTTACGTGGCTGGACTGCACGACCGGGGCCGTCACCATCACCGATGCCGCTTATGAATCATCGGCGCTCGACCGGATCAAGGACTGGTGCCAGACGGGCGGCCGACCGATCCCCCCGCTGACAGTGGTCTACAAGATCTCGTCACCGCCCTCGCCACCCACCCCGGCGCTCGTGCCCCCTCGCCCCACCTCGCCGCCTGTGGTCGCGCCCGCACTGCTGGCGGCACTGCCCACCCTGCCGCTGCTCACGACCGAGGACGATCTCGCTTCCAACCGCCCGGGCGAGGGAGTCCGGGGCATGATCCGGGCTGATGAGAGCAAGCGAAAGTGGCTGGTGCGCGTGGCAGCCAAACTCTCCGGCGACGACCTCACCCGCTCCGAACTGAGCAAGGGGCTCGACGGGGAGAGGCTGGTCGGTGGGCTGCTCGACGGCCTGCGGGCCCACGGCTGGTACGTCCTGCACTCCGTCCCACTGCCGAGCGGTGCGGACATCGACCACGTGGTGATCGGGCCGCCCGGGGTATTCACGGTGAACACCAAACACCACCCCGATGACGCGGTCTGGGTCGGGGACAAGCGGCTCATGGTGAACCGCAACAGCTACCCGTACATAGAGAAATCCAGCCTCGAAGGCAACAAATAGCCGAGCTCCTTCATCGCTGGTGCAGCCTCGCCGTTCCGGTGCACCCCGTAATCGCCGTCGTGGGTGCTCGGACGCTGACACACAGGGGAAAGCCCGATGTCGTTGTGCTGGACGGCGCCCAGATCGTGGCTGCGCTCGGCTCTCGCTCTCCCGTACTCGAACCTCACGGTGCAGCAGCAGTCTTCGATGTCGCCGTCGTCGAAGTGTCTGGACCCAGTTCGGCCGCCGCACTGGTTGAGTCAGGTAGGCAGTCAGTCGGCGAGCAGGCGCCAGCCATCGTGAGTGCGGATTCTCGGGGCCGCAGCGCCTCAGAGGGCGTCCAAGGCGCGTACCGGACGACTGAATCCGGGCCCGCCCTGCTTTCGGCGTGAGTGAGGATGCCCGCTTCCACCGGGTGGCACGGCCAGACTGAGACCCCGGGAACGACCAAGGGCCAGTTCGTGAGGATCACTCCTCCGAACTGGCCCTTCGTGGCTGTGGGCGCGGACGGTTTCGAACCGCCGACATCTGCTTTGTAAGAGCAGCGCTCTACCACTGAGCTACGCGCCCCCGTGCGTGGCCGGGTGGGCGCACGACGAGTGCCTAGGGTACCTGGTCCCGGGGGGTGGTGTGGGCCAGGTGGTCGGGTGGGGCGCGGGCCGGGTGGGGAGCGGGAGGCCGGGGCGGGAGGGGTGGGAGGGGGTGACGGGCCGGTGGGGTGATCGGGGAGAATGGGGGCCGGATCAGCGGGTCGGAGCAGGGAGCGCGCAGTGACGGGTGCCGGCGGGAGCGGGCGGGGGCGGCGTCGGGCGGGGAGTGCGCTGACGGACGCGCTGGTGCTGCCCGTGGTACTGGCGGGTGCGCTGGGCGCGGTGGGACTGGCGTCGGCCGGGACCGGCGGTTGGTGGGGTCGGCGCGGCGGCGGCGAGGGCGTACGGGCGGAGGCCAGGGAGGCCCGGGCCGCGGCGCAGGAGGCGTTCTACGAGCTGGAGGAGACCCAGCGCGAGGTGCAGCTCGCGGTGGAGACGGTCCGCGCGGCCGAGGATGGGGCGACGGCGCAGCGTGCGCTGGCCGATCTGGCGGCGATCTCCGGCCGGGTCGAGCAGGTCACCGTGAACTACCTGGGCGCCCTCGACGCCCACAACCTGGACAGCGAGACCCTGGACGCGGGCACCGCCGCGCAGGCCAAGCGCCGGCTGGAGGACGTGAAGGGGCAGCTGGGCTCCGCCCGCGCCGAGCTGAACGACTTCCTGCGCCGACTGCAGCCGACCGTCGAGCACGCCGAGCAGCAGCTGATGCGGGTCACCCCGGCTGTCGAGCAGGCCAAGCGGGCGCTGCTCACGGCTTCCGACGCGCTGGACGCGGTGCGCGGCGCCGGCCTGCGGGCGGACGACCTGGCGGCCCGGCTGGCCGAACTGGCGCCGGAGCTGGCGCGGCTGAACGAGGGCCCGGCCCGGCACGGGGTCGCCGGGACGCTGCAGCGTGCGGACGAGGTGAAGCAGCGCGCCGGGGCGATCGCCGCCGATGCCGCGCAACTGCCGGAGCGTGCGGGGGAGATCGATCGGCGGGTGGCGAGCCTGCGGACCCGGATCCAGGCGTTGGAGACCAAGGCCGCGACGGTCGAGCCCGCCCTGAGCGAGCTGCGCCGCCGGTTCAGCACCGCGTGCTGGCAGGACCTGCAGCGGGTGCCGGATCAGGTCGCCGAGACCGGGCGCGCCGCCGAGGGCAAGCTCGGCGAGGCCGCCCGCGCCCGGGACGAGCAGCGCTGGGCGGACGCCACCGCCGCGATCGGGACGGTCCGCGCGCTGCTGGACACCGCGGACGGCTCGGTGGTCGCCGTGAACGACCGGCTCCGGCAGCTGAACGAGGTGCAGCACGACCCCAGCCGGGAGATCGAGCGCGCCCGCTTCGCCATCCGGGACGCCCAACGGCTGGCGATGGCCGGGCGCAACGCCCCGGACCCGCGGCACGCCGCCCCGCTGGACGAGGCGGTGGCCCGGCTCGACCGCGCGGTGGCCGTGCTGGAGGCGGCCGGCCGGCACCCCGACTACTGGGCCTTCCTCACCGAGCTGGCGGCGGTGCGGGAGACGGCGGCGCGGGTGATCGGGCTGATCCGCGGCGACCTGGGCGGACACCGCTAGCCGAGGACGTACGGGGGCGGCGGACGACGGGCGGCGGACGGCAGCAGAACGGCAATCGGCAAACGGCCCGAGAGCGGCGGGAGAAGGGCGGGGTGCCGAGCGGGTCGGCTCGGTACCCTGCCGGTATGCCACGCTACGACTTCCGCTGCCGCTCCTGCGGCGCCACCTTCGAACTCCGCCGTCCGATGGCGCAGGCCAACGACCCCGCCGTCTGCCCGCAGGGCCACGAGGACACCGTGAAGCTGCTGTCCGCCGTCGCCGTCACCGGCGCGGCCGCCGGCCGACCGGCCCCCTCCGCCGGGGGTGGCGGCGGCGGCTGTTGCGGCGGCGGCTGCTGCGGGGGCTGACCCCGAGAAGCCACCCCCGAGCGACGCCGGCCCGGGAAGGCGACGCCGGCCCGGGAAGGCAACCCCGGGCCGGGAAGGCAACCCGGCGCGGACCACCCCCGCGCGGACTACCCCGCCGTGGCCCCCGCCAGGAACCGACGGACGATCTCCTCCCCCGCCGTCACCCCCACCTCCTCCAGGGCGGTGACGCCGGGGGCCGTCCAGCCGCTGTCCGCGAGTTCGCCGTGCCCCGGCCGCCACGCCGCGTCCGCCGCGAGCAGCAGGTCCGCGTCGAGCAGCGAGTCCCCGGCCGCGAGCACGGTGGTCGCGCCGCTGCGCCGTACGACCTCGGCGAGGGCCGCGCTCTTGGTGAGCGGCGCCGGGACGGCGTACACCTTGCGGCCCTGCAGCGAGACCGCCCAGCCGCGCTCGGCACACCAGCCGGTCAGCTCCTCCAGCCAGCCGGTCGGCAGCGCGGCGCGCTCGACCACGAGGTAGGCGAACAGCTCGTCGGCGACGCGCCGCTTGTGCGTCCACTCCGGGTCGGCGCACAGCGCGAGCCGCCGGGACACCTCCTCCAGCGGGGCCGAGCCGGCGGCGATCCGCGCGGTGATCTCGGCACGCCAGTCGCCGTCCGGCACGCCGTCCACCAGCAGCTGCCCGCCGTTGGCGCAGATCGCGTACTCGGGTATCCAACCCGGCGTCGGGCCGGGCAGGTTGACCCGCGCGTACTGCTCCGGCGTCCGGGTGGTGGAGGGGACGAAGCGGGCCTGGCGGGCGAGTTCGGCGAGCAGTCCGGCGGCCTCTTCGGTCATGTAGGACAGCGGTCGGCCCTGGTACGTCTCGACGCAGAGCAGCCGTGGCGCGAGCCGGTCTGGGACGTCCAGGGCGAGCGCCCGGTCGGAGTAGATCAGCGTCCGGTCGAGGTCGCTGGCCACCAGAACACCCATCAGGATTCCCTCCCCGAAACCGAGCCCGCAGCCGGGCCCGGAACAGCATGTGAAACAGAGCCGGAGGCCGGGTCCGAACCCGAACCCGAACCGGCAGTCGACCCCGAGCCGGCGGCCGGGTCCGAACCCGAACCGGCGGACCGTCCGTCGGCCCCGGTCGCCCCGCGGCTGTAGCGGGGGTGGATCAGGCCGACGCAGGTGTACGGCAGGTCGTCCACCTCCTCGACCTCGACGCCGCGCTGGGCGGCGAGCAGCCGGACGTGGTCCAGGTCCGCGCCGGCGCCGCGGCGGGCGAGGATCCGCCAGGGGACGCGGCGCAGCAGCACCCGGGTGGTCTCGCCGACACCGGGCTTGACCAGGTTGACGTTGTCGATGCCGTACTCGGCGCTGATCCGCTCGACGGCGGCCCAGCCGGCCCAGTCGGGCGCCCGGTCGGGGTCGTCGGACAGCCGGTCCGCACCCTCGACCGCCTCCGCGCGCACCTCCCCGAAGCACGCGGCCACGGCGTCCAGGAAGGCCGCGGAGACGTCGCTGCCGGCCAGCTCGGCGTAGTGCTTGGCGCCGTGGAAGTCGTTCGGGCCGATCAGGCCGGCCCGCAGGACGGTGCGCGAAACCAGCCCTGACACCGTGGAGTTGAGGCAGGCGGACGGGATCAGGAAGTCGTCCCGGGTGCCGTAGGTGCGCACGCAGCGGCCCGGGTCGGCGAGCACCGCGAGGTCCGGGTCGAAGCCGGTGCCGACCAGCGCGTCGGCGAGTTCGCGGGTGATCGCGCCCTTGCCCGTCCAGCCGTCCACGAACACCACGTCCTCGGAGCGGTGGTGGGCGGCCAGGTACCGCAGCGCGACGGGGTCGATGCCGCGGCCGCGCACGATCGAGACGGCGTAGTGCGGTACGGACAGCTCATGGGCGAAGGCCAGCCAGCGGCGGATCAGGATGCCGACGGGCGTGCCGGCCCGGGCGAGCGAGGCGAGCACCAGCCCGGGGCCGCGTTCGCGCAGGAGCGTCTCGGCGACGGTGCCGACGGCGAGCGCGATCCGGCGGGCGGAGCCGTGCAGCGCCTGGTGGAACAGCTCCTGGTAGCCGGGGCTGGGCTGGTACTCGACCGGCAGCGACTCGGCGTAGTGCGCGCCGCCGTTCTGGACGGCCTCCTCGCGCTCCTCGGTGGGGGCTTCCAGGGCGACCCCGGAGAGGTCCTTGAGCAGCCACGCCACCTCCTCGGCCCGGTACGAGGAGAACGCCGGCCCGTACAACGGGGTCGGCAGCAGCGACGAGGACAGCGGCGTCGGCACAAGCGTCGGCTCCGCGACCGCCGCGGCCCCGGTCACCGGCTCCGCACCTACCGGAGCCCCGCCGACCGGCCGGTGCGAGGGCAGCACCGCGAGCACCACCCGGTCGGTGACCTGCCGCAGCTGGCCGAGCAGCGCCCGCTCGCCCCGGTGCAGCGCCGGGGTGTCGGCGACGTCGTCGACCACCAGCACGACGGCCTCGAAGCGCCGCGCCGGGTCGCTGCCGGGAGCGACGTTGTACGCGTAGCGCTCGCGCGAGGCGTCGTCCTGCGGGTCGTCGTGGGCGGGGAAGGCCAGCCGGGTGCGGATGGCGTAGCCCGGGTCGTCGACCGCCAGGACGGGCGAGCGGGTGGTGGTGGAGTAGCGGACGCGGTCGCCGCCGAGCCGCTCGGCCAGGGCATCGGCCAGGCGCAGCGGCGTGTACATCAGCTCCTCGAAGCCGAGCACCAGCACCCGCTGGGCCTCGGCGGGCAGGGCGTCGGCCAGCTGCCCGGCGAGCCGGGGCAGGGCGGCGTCCAGCCGGGCGCGGTCGCGGGCGGTGAAGCCGTGCCGGCCGCCGTCCGGGAGGCCCGCGGGCCAGTCCAGCTCGACCCGGGCCAGCGGCGCGGGCTCGGCCGCATCAGGCGCATCGGTCACATCGGTCACATCGGCCGCCCCGGGCGCACCAGCCGAACCGACACCGGCCACATCAGCCGCACCGGCCGCACCAGCCGCACCAGGCAGCTCGGCCGCCGCCTCCGCGATCAGCCGTTCGGCCCGCTCCAGCACGTCCGCGGGCAGCTCGACGCCCCCGCTCGCAGTGGCGACCAGGTCGAGCCGGACGCCGAGTTCGGCGGCGGCGTCGGTGAGCCGGTCCCGGTCGTCGGCCGAGCGCAGGTCGACCAGCGCGACCACGACGTAGTGGTCGCGCGGGTGCCGGGCGTGCAGTTCGCGGATCGTGTTGAGGATCGTCCGGCCGGTCGAGAACTCGTCGTCCACCAGCACCAGCGGCCCGTCGCCGGCGAACAGTTCGGGGTCGGCCGGGAGCAGCAGGTGCGAGGTGGCGTGCGAGTGCTCCTCCTCGAAGCCGCCGAGCGGCGGGATTCCGGGCACCGGGCGGCGGGTGGAGTGCAGGTAGGGGGCGTCGAGGCCGTCGGCGACGCTGTGGCCGAGGCCGGTGGCGGTCTCCGCGTAGCCGAGGACGACGGCCCGCGCGGCCGTTTCCTCGCCGAGCAGTCCGCGGACCCGGCGGCCGAGTTCGAGCCCGGCGCCGTGGACCACCGAGGGGCTCTGCGGCACGTGCTTGCCGAGCACGTTGGAGACGAGCAGGTGGGCGCGCTTGCGGTTCTCCCGGAGGGCCAGCCCGACGAGTTCGGGGAGGCGCTCGGAGCCGGTCAGCACGATCCCGGCCCGGTCGGCGACCCAACGGCCGGTCCACGTCTGGGGTGTTGCTGTCACTGCTGGTCCTGCCTTCGGTGGTGCGATGGTGCGATGGTCATGTCCGGCTCGTCGGGTCCGCTCCGCCGTACGGGACCGTCCTGCCGACCGTACGGGAACCGTCCTACCCGACCGTACGGATACCGTCCTACCCGCCGTTCCGGAACCGGAGGGAACGCCCCGGCCTCGGCCGCACGAACAGCGGGAACGCCCCGGCCTCGGCCGCACGAACAGCGGGAGCGACCCGGCCCCGGCCGCACGAACAGCGGGGACGCCCCGGCCCGGCCGCACGAACAGCGCGGACGCCCCGGCCCGGCCTCAGGCGCACAGGCAGGCCGAGAGCAGCTCCGCGAAGCTGACGTCCTCACGGGCCACGCCGAACACCTCCGCCCGCAGCAGTATCCGCTCCGCCCAGGCCCGGTGCGGCCGGGCCTCGTTCATCTTGTTGGTGTACGCCGAACGCAGCACCCCGCCGCCGTCCTGCTCCTGGCGGAGGATGTCACGGGCGTCGCAGTACTCCTCGTGCGTGACCACGGAGAGGGCGTGCACGGCGGGCACGTGACTGGGGTGGATGCAGGTCTTGCCGAGCAGGCCGTTGGCCCGGTCGAGTTCGACCTCCCGGATCAGCCCGTCCAGGTCGTGTTCGATGATCCGCCGGCGGACCTCCTCGCCGGAGGCCCGGCCCGTCCCGACCGCGTCGGTGCCGAACGAGGCCTCGGTGAACGGGGTGCGGCGCAGCTGCGGCTTGAACATCCGCTCCTGCACCGGGAAGTACTCCCAGACCGGACCGGTGACGGTGTGCCCCGTGCCGTCCGCCCGGCCGAGCACGTTGACGACGTCCCCGATCACCGCCGCGACCAGCGCGACGTCGTACGCGGTGAGGTCGGGCGAGCGCCGCAGGCCGTACGCCGAGCAGAGGTCGGTGACGCCGAGGCGGACGGCGAGCACCCGCTCCCGGTACCCGGCGAGCAGCTCGGCGATGCCGAAGAGCTGCTCGCGCCGGGTCTCCAGGTGGGCCAGCTCGGGCGATTCCAGGACGGGCATGGCGAACAGCCGCCGCCCGGTGGCGGCCTCGGCGGCGGCGAGCGCGGCCAGGTACTCGGCGCCGTTCGCCGGGGTGAACTTGGGCAGGACGAACCCGCTGAGCAGCTCGACGGCCGGACCGAGCCGCTCGGCCAGGTCGGGAATCTGAGCGGCGGCACGGACTCTGATGAAGAGCAGTGGATGACCTTGTGCGCAGTCGGTGAAATCCTTGACCAGGTCATTCAGCTGCTCGACCAGGTTCCGCTCCCCGGCGTCCACCTCGTGGTCGGCGATCGCGTCCTCCAGGCAGAGCACCATCGACACCACGCCCCGAGCCGCCTGCTTGCGGATGTCGGCGGCCAGTGCGGGCCTGGTGGCGGGGCTGTAGAGGGTGCCGCCGAGCGCGGTGGCGAGCACCCCGGGCTCGCTCCGCGCGGTGAACGTGCGCGGCTGCTCCAGGAAGAGCCGGCCGCGTACGTCCTCGGCGAGGTGGCCGAAATGGCGCAAGGTGCTCTCCTCCAGGAAGTGGACGGGCCTCCGGCCCCCTGCCGACGCTGCCCCTGCCGCCGGACGGCGTCCTCGGCGGCCGCCGACGGCCTCGTCGACCGTCGGACAGCCACGCCGACCGGCCGACACCCTGGTCAACCGGCCGACCGGGCGCCGTGGTTCCCCGGACGCGCCGCCGGTGGACGCCCCTCCGTCGAACCCCCGGGGCCTTCAGACCGCCCATCGTACGGACGGGATCCGGCCGCTCCCGGTTCCCCGGCACTGAACTCCCGGAACATCCCGGTCCACTTGGACGATCATGGGCCGGGCGGCGGCAAACCCCGGGAAGCGCAAGTCTTGGCAAAGTCCGCCCCGGCGCGAACCGGTCCGGTCACGTTGTCCGAAGGGGTGGCGAACGGGCAGGATGGTCCGCTATGACGCACGTGATGGCCAAGGGCGCCAACATCGCACTGCCGGCGGCGGCGGTCCGCGCCGTGCTGCGCTGGAGCGCCGCGCCCGGTGCGCCGGACGTGGACGCGTCCGCGCTGCTGCTCGGCGCCACCGGCAAGGTCCGTTCGGACGCCGACTTCGTCTTCTACAACCAGCCGCGCCACCCGTCCGGCCTGGTCCGCCACCTGCCCAAGCAGCAGACCTCCGGCGGCGCCGAGATCATCGACACGATCGAGGTCGAACTCGCCAAGCTGCCCGCCGACGTGGACCGCGTGGTGCTGGCCGGCTCCTCCGAGGGCGGGCCCTTCCGCGCGGTGCCGGGGCTGCGGCTGCTGCTGTTCGACGCCGCGGCCGGTGACGGCGCGCCCGCGCTGGCCGAGTTCGAGATCAGCGACGCCGAGAGCGTGACCGCGCTGGTCGCGGGCGAGCTGTACCGGCGCTCCGGGTCCTGGAAGTTCCGGGCGATCGGCCAGGGCTACACCTCCGGGCTGATCGGCCTGGCCACCGACTTCGGCATCACCGTCGAGGACGAGGCCGCGGGCGCGGCGCCCGACCAGGTGGCGGCCCCGGCGCCCGCCTCCACCGCCTCCCCGACCGGTGCGGTGGACCCGCGCAGCACCCCGCTCCCGGACCCGCGCTCGACCGCCGCCGAGCCGGGCACCTTCACCCTGGCCCCGGCCGTCCCGCCGACCCCGCCCCCGGCCGGCGCCCCGACCCCGGTCGGGGCCACCGCGGGCGCGCCGACGGCCGCCCCCGCCGCACCGACGACCCCGCCGCCGCCCACCGCCCCGCCGACCCTGCCGCCCCCGCCGGCCGCCCCGCCCACCGCGCCGCCGGGCCACCGGCCCGGTACCGGCTACGGCTACCCCCAGCAGCAACCCGGCACGGGGTACGGCTACCCGCAGCAGCAGCCCGGGACCGGCTACGGCTACCCGCAGGCCACCCAGCCGTACCAGCAGCAGTCGGGCACCGGGTACGGCTACCCCCAGCCGACCCAGCCCGTCCCGCCGCAGCCGCACCCGGGCAGCTACGGCTACCCGCAGCCGGGCACCGGCCAGCAGCCGCCCGTCCCGCCGCAGCCGCCGACGGCCCAGCCGACGAACGCGCAGCCCCCGGCGCCCACCGGCGAGGAGTTCGCGCTGCCGCCGCAGGGCCCGCAGTTCCAGCCCCGCTGACGCCCACCCGGGGTGGCGGCCGCCCGATGGCGGCGGCCCCGCCCCGGACCGCAGCCTCCCCGGGCCGGCAGCCGCCGCCCCCGGCCGACAGCAACCCCCGACCGGGCCGACAGGAACCCCGCTCCGGCGCCACCCGTCAGTCGCCGCCCGGCTGGCTCTTGTAGCCGCGCTGCCACTGCATCCCGAAGCCGTACAGCCGGTCGATGTCCGACTGGAACCCGTTGACGTACCGCACCTCGCGGCGCACCGTGAGCTGGTTGTCCCCGGCGTTCTCGATCAGCACCACCGCGCAGGAGCGCGCCGCCCGGGCCCGCTCCTCCAGCTTGATCTCGATCCGCGGGCCGGTCTGCGGCACGATCGTCACCACCGCCTGCGACTGCTCGAAGGCCGGCGTGCCGTCGTAGATGTAGACGAAGATCAACAGCCGCTTGAACTTGTCCTTCTTCTCCAGGTTGACGTACATCGTCTCGCCCGACGGCGCCCCGTACTGGTCGTCGCCGCTGAGCTTGACGTACGGCGCGTTCTGGAGGTCGCCGAAGAGGCCGCCGAGCGGCTGCACCACACCCGTGGACCCGTCGGAGAGTTCGTACATGCAGGCCAGGTCGAGGTCGACGTTCATCGCCTCGCTGCTCTGCGGAGAGTCCGGCTCCAGCGGGCTGAGGATCCGCGGGCTGAAGAACCGCTTGATCGTGTCCCGGGTGCTCGGCCGACCGGCGCCGGCCCGCATCGACCAGTGCAGGTTGACGTAGAGGTAGCCGGTGGTGGCGGCCGACCCGGTGATCGCGTGCTGCGGGGCCGACTTGGTGAGTATGACCTTGTGCTGACCGCCCGGGTTGTCGAAGGTGTAGCTCCGGTCCCCGCGCAGGTACTCCCAGATCGAGACCATCCCGTCCTCTCCCCCTGCTCCCGCCAGGCGATCTGACGGTCCGCCGACCAATGATCGGGCATCGGCCCGGCCGACGGATACCCCGTCCGCCCCCTCCCCTACCCCGTCCGGCCACCCACCCGCCACCGACGGGCCGACCACCGCACGCGCCGGCGCGCACGCCGGCGGGCACACGAACGGCCGCACGAGCAGCTGCACGACCGGGCGCCGCCGCCCGAACGGGCGACCGAGAAGCGGCCGACGGCCGACCCACCTCGACCGGGCACGGGCCCGCCGTCGACCGACCGCCGGGCGCACCATCGGCCCAACCGCCGGGCGCACCACGGGCGCACGGCAGGACACACAACCGGGCGCCACCTGCCGGACCACCAGGCGAACCACGGACGAACCCCGGGCGAACCGGTGGGTCGATTGGCCCCAGCCAGCCGCCCTCCCGTAACATGCCGCCCCTTCGGACGCGATATCGTCTAGCCGCACAGGTGTCCCGTCCGCCCCTGCGCGGGCGCGGTGGGCACACCGTGCGGCGACGAACGAACCGTCAGGCAGTGCCCGCACGGCGGGCCCTGACCGCCTGTGTCGCACTGTGAACCTGTCCCCTTCGGAAACCCGAGGCCCGACCCGCAATGAACCTGACCTCCATACAGCTGGTCTGGACCGTCGTCGGCGGCGCAGCCCTGCTGTTCGTCGCCGTCCTGATGGCGACGCTGCGTTTCAAGAGCTCGAAGAAGGACGAGGCCACCGACTCCTGGGAGCGCAGCGAGGAGCGCCGCCGCCGCAAGGAGATGATCTACGGGATCTCCTCGTACACGCTGCTGTTCTGCTGTGCCGGTGTCGCCGCCGCGCTGTCCTTCCACGGCCTGGTCGGCTTCGGCAAGGAGAACCTGGGCCTGGCCGACGGCTGGGAGTACCTCGTCCCGTTCGGCCTGGACGGCGCCGCGATGTTCTGCTCGGTGCTCGCCGTCCGCGAGGCCAGCCACGGTGACGCCGCGCTCGGTTCCCGCCTGCTGGTCTGGGTGTTCGCGATCGCCTCGGCCTGGTTCAACTGGGTGCACGCCCCGCGCGGCTTCGGCCACGCCGGCGCCCCGCAGTTCTTCTCCGGCATGTCGATCTCGGCGGCGATACTGTTCGACCGCGCGCTGAAGCAGACCCGCAAGGCCGCGCTGCGCGAGCAGGGCCTCGTCCCCCGCCCGCTGCCGCAGATCCGCATCGTCCGCTGGCTGCGCGCCCCGCGCGAGACCTACGCGGCCTGGTCGCTGATGCTGCTGGAGAACGTCCGCAGCCTGGACGAGGCGGTCGAGGAGGTGCGCGAGGAGCGCCAGGCGAAGCTGGACGCCAAGGCCCGCGCCCGCACCGCCGACCGCCGCGAGCGTGCCGAGCTGAAGGCCATCTCCCGCCAGGGCGGCGGCATGCTGGCCCGGGCCCGCGGTGGCCGCCAGGTGCCCGCCCTCACGGCTGCCGGAGACGGCCCGAGCGCTACGGAGCCTGCCCTAGCCGCGGAGTCCGACGCCACCACCCCGACCTCGCAGGCCTCCACCTCCTCGCTGGAGCCCGCCGCCCTGGACACCGGCCGCCGCCCCCGCGCCGCCGTCGGCTCCTCGTACTCCTCCTCGTACTCGTCCCCCTCGACGTACTCGTCCCCCTCGACGTACTCGTCCTCCTCGTACTCCTCCACGTCCTCCTCGTCCTCCTCGACCGACGCCCTCGGTTCGTCCCGTCGCAGCTCGTCCATCGACCTGACGGCCGACGACGACACCCTGGCGATGCCGAAGCTGGACTCGCTGGAGCGCAAGCTGCGCGCGATCGAGCAGCAGCTCGGCTGACCCGGCCGCCCGCACGACGCGAAACGGCCGCCCCCGGGGTTTCCCGGGGGCGGCCGTTTCGCGTGTCCGGCTCAGTTCAGGCGCTGTGTCCGGCGCTGTGTCCGGCGCTTGTCCGACTCTGTGTCCGGCTACGAGCCGACTACGTGTCCGAGCCGGCTACTTGCCCGACCCGACCAGCTCCGGCTCGTCCTCCGCGCCCTCGCGCCGGTTGCGCAGGATCGAGGAGCCGAGCGCGAGCCCGATGAAGGCGACGCCGATCAGGCCGGTGACGATCTCGGGGATGTGGTACTTGATCCCGACCAGCAGGATCGCCGCCAGCGCGCCGATCGCGTAGTGCGCGCCGTGCTCCAGGTAGACGTAGTCGTCCAGGGTGCCCTTGCGGACCAGGAAGACGGTCAGCGAGCGGATGTACATCGCGCCGATGCCGAGGCCCAGGGTGATCTGGAAGATGTCGCTGGAGATGGCGAACGCGCCGACGACGCCGTCGAAGGAGAACGACGCGTCCAGGACCTCCAGGTAGAGGAACAGGAAGAACGCGGCCTTGCCGGCGACCTGGACGACCGACTTGCCGGCCTTCTCGGCCTCCTCCTCGCGCTCGGCCTCGGCCTCCAGACCCGACTCGAAGATCGAGGAGAGGCCGTTGACCGCGAGGTAGGTGATCAGGCCGAGGACGCCGGAGAGCAGTACGGTCTCGGCGTGCTCGGCGGCGAAGAAGCGGGCGGCCAGCACCAGCGAGACCAGGGCGATGACGACGGACAGGGCGTCCAGCTTGCCGATCTTCTCCAGCGGGCGCTCCAGCCAGCTCAGCCAGTTGTGCTCCTTCTCCTCGAACACGAAGTCCAGGAAGATCATGAGCAGGAAGACGCCACCGAAGGCGGCGATGGCCGGGTTGGCGGCTTCCAGGTACTGGCCGTAGGTGAGGCCGTCGTGGGTCTTGTCGGAGTGCAGCGCCAGGTCGATGACCGTCGCCGGGTCGAGCTTCGCGGTGAGGCCGACGACCAGCAGCGGGAAGATCAGGCGCATGCCGAAGACGGCGATGAGCACGCCGACGGTCAGGAAGATCTTCTGCCAGTACGGGTTCATCCGCTTCAACACCGTGGCGTTGACCACCGCGTTGTCGAACGACAGGGAGATCTCCAGGATGGAGAGGATCAGCACGATGCCGAAGCCTTGGGCTCCCCAGAGCAGTCCGGCCGCGGCCAGGCCGATGGCGGTGATCGCGAACGACCAGCCGAATGTGCGGAGGAACACGGGAGTTGGCTACCTTTCGGGTTCTGGCCGTGCCGGGGGCGGCCTCGTCCCCGAGACGCCCTGACCGGGCCCCGCCCGGTCAGGTCACCCCCGCACTGCCCTCAGTTCTCATGATCGGGTCGGGTGCGATGGTCCGATTTCCGCCCTTACTGTACGTTCACCCCGAAGTCGAGCGCGATGCCGCGCAGGCCGGAGGCGTACCCCTGGCCCACCGCGCGGAACTTCCACTCGCCCGCGTAGCGGTACAGCTCGCCGAAGATCATCGCAGTCTCGCTGGACGCGTCCTCGGACAGGTCGTAGCGGGCGATCTCCTGGCCGTCGACCGAGTTGACGACCCGGATGTAGGCGTTGCGGACCTGCCCGAAGTTCTGCAGCCGCGGCTCGGCGTCGTAGATCGACACCGCGAAGACCACCTTGTCCGCCTGCGCCGGGACGAGGTCCAGGTTGACCAGGACCACCTCGTCGTCACCCGTGTCGTCGCCACCGGTGAGGTTGTCGCCCTGGTGCTCCACCGAGCCCTCGGGGCTCTTGAGGTTGTTGTAGAAGACGAAGTACTCGTCGCCGAGCACCCGCCCGCCACCGCAGAGCAGGGCGCTCGCATCGAGGTCGAACGGTGCGCCCGTGGTCGAACGGGCGGACCAGCCGAGGCCGATCTGGACCTGCGTCAGGTTCGGCGCGGCCTTGGTGAGCGAGACGTTGCCACCCTTGGCGAGCGTGACCACCATGACGTTCTTCCTCCCTTGCTTCTCCCGGGGCGCCTTCCAGGTGTAGTCCCCCGCGGCCCCGGCCGACCGGCTCCGGTCGGCTGAACTTCCTGAACTCACATCCTCGCAGCGCGACGGGCCCCCGCGGGACCGGGTCGGACGAACACCGACCCGCCGGCACCCGCCCACCCGCGCGACGCCCGAACTACCGCCCGGGACAGCCGTGAAGGCGGCAACGGCGGCAGTGGCGGCGGAAGCGGCGGAAGCGACCGGAGAAGCCGGGGCGGCCCGGACCCTCTGCGGGTCCGGGCCGCCCCGGCTGGAACGCGCCGCAGGGCGCCGAGTGACTCAGACGTTGACGCCGAAGTCCTGCGCGATGCCGCGCAGGCCGGAGGCGTAGCCCTGGCCGATGGCGCGGAACTTCCACTCGGCGCCGTTGCGGTACAGCTCGCCGAAGACCATCGCGGTCTCGGTGGAGGCGTCCTCGGAGAGGTCGTAACGCGCCAGCTCCGTGTTGTCCGCCTGGTTCACCACGCGGATGAAGGCGTTGCGCACCTGGCCGAAGTTCTGGCTGCGGCTCTCGGCGTCGTAGATCGACACCGGGAAGACGATCTTCTCCACGTCCGCCGGAACGCCGGCCAGGTTGACCTTGATCGCCTCGTCGTCGCCCTCGCCCTCGCCGGTGAGGTTGTCGCCGGTGTGCTCGACCGAGCCGTCCGGGCTCTTCAGGTTGTTGAAGAACACGAAGTTGCCGTCCGAGGCGACCTTGCCCTGGGCGTTGCAGAGCAGTGCGCTGGCGTCCAGGTCGAAGTCCGCACCGGTGGTGGTCCGGACGTCCCAGCCCAGGCCGACGATCACGGCCGTGAGCCCGGGCGCCTCCTTGGTGAGCGAGACGTTGCCGCCCTTGCTGAGGCTGACTCCCACGTGTCCTCCAAGATTCGGGAGGCACGCCCTGTGGTGCCCCCGGTGGTGCGGTTCGGGGCGCCGGGAACGCACCGGCTCCCGCACCCCACTCCGCCAACGGCCCGAGCGTAGTACGCGGTTCCCGTGCGCAGCGCGGATGCGGTCGGACACGACCGTCCGGCACCCGGGCGGCCGGGTTCCGGCCTGCCGTGGCCCCGCGGCGGCCCCGCAGTGGCCCCCGCAGCGGTCCGGCCCCGGCCCCGCGGCGGACGGCCGGGGCGGGGCTCAGAGCCCGGCGAGGACCCTCAGGTACTCCTGCTCGTCCCGGGCGTCCGGGAGGCCGTTGACGACGCTCCAGCGCACCGTGCCGGCCTTGTCGATCACGAAGGTCCCGCGCAGCGGGCAGCCGCGCTCCTCGTCGAGCACGCCGTACGCCCGGGTGACCCCGCCGTGCGGCCAGAAGTCGGCGAGCAGCGGGAACTCCAGGCCCTCGCGGTCGGCGAGGACGCGCTGGGAGAACTGCGAGTCGCAGGAGAGGCCGAGCACCTGGACGTCGTCGTTCTGCAGCCCGGCCAGTTCGCGCTGGATCGCGCCCAGCTCGCCGGTGCAGACGCCGGTGAAGGCGAACGGGTAGAAGACCAGGACGACGTTCTTCTCACCGCGGAAGTCGGCGAGCCGGACGGACTCCCCGTGCTGGTTGTTGAGCTCGAAGTCCGGAGCCCGGGTGCCGACCTCGATGGCCATGGACGGGACCTTTCTGACGCGACCGCGCCGCGCGGCGGGCGCAGCGGGCCCATCCTCGCATCCGCTTACGCGCGTTCGGCCGAACGGATGAGGCGGGCCCGTCGGGCACCCGCCCGCTTCCGCCCTGAGCGAACGCGGCACGGCCTGCGCCGATCGGGTCGGGAGGCGGCCGGGAAGTCGTCGGAGGACACCGGAGACCGGCGGGCGGTGCAGGAGACCGGGGCACCCCCGGAAGGCCCGGCAAAAAGCGCCGGGCCCCGC
>NZ_JBEOUW010000020.1:0-162135 GCF_040303045.1 Kitasatospora sp. NPDC096140 | reverse complement strand
GGCCCCCGCACCGGGCCCCCCCCCACCGGGGGGTATTTTGCCGTTCCCCACCCCCCCCCCCCGGCGCCGGGGGGGGGGGGGGGGGGGGGCCGCGGCCCCCGCCCTCCCCGCGCCCTGCGCCGCCCGCTCCGCCTCGGCCGCCAGCTGCGCCAGCTCGGCCCGCTCAGCCGCCGCCCGCTCGGCCTCGGCGACCGACTCCGGGTCCGGCTCGATGTCGCGCGGGGTGAACTCCACCGGCAGCGCCGTCAGATGGCGGGAGATCCAGGCCGAGGTCCAGGTCAGGTCCTCCTCCTCGACGGCGAGCCGGAGGTCCGGGAGCAGGGTGAGCAGGATGTCGATGCCGGCCTCGGCGACGTGCCGTCCGATGTCCTGGCCGGGGCACTCGTGCGGCCCCGCGCCGAAGGACAGGTGCGAGCGGTTGCCGTACAGCGGGGTGGCCAGGTCCGGGCGGACCACCGGGTCGACGTTCCCGGCGGCGAGCCCGAGCAGCAGCAGGTCCCCGGCCTTGATCTGCTGCCCGCCCAGCTCGGTGTCGGCGGTGGCCCAGCGGCCGGCCACCAGGGACATCGGCGGGGAGTCCCACAGCACCTGGTCCAGCGCCTCGCCCAGGGTCATCTGGCCGCCGGAGAGGTGGGCGCGGAAGCGCGGGTCGGTGAGGACCATCTTCAGCGAGTCGGCGATCAGGTTGACGGTGGTCTCGTTGGCGGCGAGCAGCACCACCCGCAGGTGCTCCATCACCTCGTCCTCGGTCAGTCCGGCCGGGTGCTCCAGCAGACGGCTGGTCAGGTCGTCGCCGGGGGCCTCGCGCTTGATCGCGATGGTCCGGCGCAGACCGGCCACCACGTACTCGTTGCTGGCGATGGCCGTCTCGGTGCCCTTCATCAGGTCCCGTGCGGCGTCGACCAGTTGCGGCCCGTACTCGTCGGGCATGCCGAGCAGCTTGGTCATCACCAGCATCGGCAGGTGCTCGGCGAACTGGGTGATCAGCTCGGCCCGGCCGGTCGGCCCGACGACCTGGACCAGGTCGGTGGTGAACCGCCGTACGTGGCGGCGGATGCCGCGCCGGTCGAAGCGGTTCAGGCCGTCCAGGACGGCGCCGCGCAGCCGGCGGTGCTCCTCGCCGTCCGCGAACACGCAGATCGGCTGCCAGGCGATCACCGGCAGCAGCGGGGAGTCCATCGGCAGCTCGCCGGAGCGCATCGCCGTCCACAGGCGCGAGTCGCGGGAGAAGAGCGACGGGGTGCGCATCGCGGTGATGTTGGCGCCGTGGCTGAGGACCAGCCAGGCCCGGTGGTCGCCGTGCAGCAGCACCGGGGCGACCTCGCCGTACTCGGCGCGCAGCTTCTCGTAGAGGCCGGCCGGGTCGGCCTCGGCCTCCGGTCCGTAGAGGCGCCGCAGGCCGCCGGGGCCGATCGGGCCGGGCGTCCCGATCGGGCCGGGCGTCCCGGGGGAGGCGGTGGGTCCGGAGGGGCCGGTCGTCGCGGCCGGCGCGGCGGCGCGGTCGTGCGCCGGGCAGCCGGGCGGCGGGGTGGGGACGGCGTCGTCGGGGAGCGGGGTGGTCACAGGATCTCCGGTCACGGGGGTCGGTCGAGGCGTTCGCCAACGGGTTCGGGACGGGCGGGCGCCGGTCGGGAGCCGGGCCACGGGCGGCAGCCGGGCCGCGGCCGGGCGCCGGGCGTCGGTCCGACGCCGGTCGGGGCGGCGTCAGCGGACGGGCGGCGCGGCCAGCTCGTACAGGTAGTGCATCAGCGTCATCAGGGTGTCCCGGCTGGACTGGCGGCTGCGCGCGTCACAGGCGACGATCGGCACCTCGGTCGGCAGGTCGAGCGCCCCGCGCAGCTCCTCCAGGGGGAAGCTCGGTGCCTCGGGGAAGCCGTTGACGGCCACCACGAAGGGCACGCCGCGCTCCTCCAGCCGTCCGATCACCTCGAAGCTGACCTCCAGCCGGCGGGTGTCCACCAGGACCACCGCGCCCAGGGCGCCCTCGAACAGGCCGTTCCAGAGGAACCAGAACCGCTCCTGTCCGGGGGTGCCGAAGACGTACAGCACGAGCCGGTCGCTGATGCTGATCCGGCCGAAGTCCATGGCCACGGTGGTGGAGGTCTTGGCCTCGACGCCGGTGGGGTCGTCCACGCCGACCCCGGCCTGGGTCATGGTCTCCTCGGTGGTCAGCGGGCGGATCTCGCTGACGGAGCCGACCAGCGTCGTCTTGCCGACGCCGAAGCCGCCCACGATCACCACCTTGACCGCCGTGCTGACGCTGTCCGGCAGCAGGTCCGCGCCGGCCGGCCCCACCACCGTGTCAGAGCCGCTGAAGTCCATGGATCACCGCCTCCAACAGGGCCCGGTCGGGAAGTTCCGCCGCCGGTACGGCGGCGCGGGCCTCGATCAGTTCGTCGTCGAGCAGGTCCGCCAGCAGGACGATGACCACGCTCGTGGGCAGCTCCAGGTAGGCGGAGACCTCCGCCACCGAGAGCGGGGAGCGGCACAGCCGCAGGATGGCCGCGTGCTCGGGCTGCAGGGCGGGCGTCGGCTCCCCGCGGGAGACGATCAGGGTGACCAGGTCGAAGACGCCCGGCCCGGACGGACCGCTGCGGCCGCGGGTGATCACGTACAGGCGGTCGGGCTCGGGGCCGTCCCAGCCGCCCTGGTCTGCCGTCATGCAAGCGCCTCACTGTGCTCGTTCATGCGGCCGTCCCGCCGCCGGGCCGGTCCGGGGTCCGGTTCACGCGACCACCTCGGGGTTGCGCGGCGGCGTGGACAGGTGCTCGCCGATCCGGGCCACCAGGTCGCGCATCTGGTGGCTCACCAGCCCGGCGTCCACGCCCTCGTCGGCGAGCACCGCCAGGTAGGCGCGGTCGCCGGCGGCCATCAGGTAGAAGTAGCCGCCGTCGACCTCGATCACCACCAGCCGCATCGAGCCGTCGCCGTGCGGGAACTCGTGCCCGACGGCGGCGGCCAGGCTCTGCAGCCCGGCGCAGGCGGCGGCGAGGCGGTCGGCGGTGTCCGGGTCGGCGCCGTACTGGGCGATCCGCAGCCCGTCGGCGGACAGCACGATGATGTGGCGTACGTACGGGACACTGTCCGCGAGGTCGTTGAGGATCCAGTCCATGTTGCTCCGGTGCGGAATCACTGCCAATCGCCCTTCCCTGCAGTCTCTTCACTGGTGTGTCCGGTCGGACCGGTGGCCGGGCCGTCGCCGTCGGGGGCCGTCCCGGTGCCCTTGTAGCCGTCCATGAACGCCTCCAGCCACAGGCCCGGCTGCTTCGGCTCCTTGGCCGGGCGGGGCGCCCGGGCCGCCGGTCCCGCCATCGGTCCCGAGGTCGGCCCGGCCGGCTGGGCGGCGGTGCGCGCCGGTCCGGCGGGGCCGGTCCGCGGCACCGGCCGGTGGCGGCGGCGCTGCGGGAGCCCGTTGGCCGTCCGCTCGGTCACGATCACCTCGTCGTCCCCGGCGGGCGCCGCCGCGGTGGACGGGGACCCCCACGGGTTGGTCGAGCCGTAGGACGGGCCGACGCCGGCCGAGGTGGTCGGGGCGCCCCAGGGCCGGGCCGGAGCCGCGTGCCGGGGCGGGTTCGCCGGGAGCGGGCGCGGGCCGGAGAAGGCGCCGATGCCGTGCGCCCGCCCGGTCGGGGGAGCGGTGGTGAGCAGCTCCTGCGGCACGACCAGCACCGCGCGCACCCCGCCGTACGCGGAGCGGCGCAGCGACACCTGGAAGCCGTACGCCTGGCAGAGCCGGCCGACGATGGCGAAGCCCAGCCGGGGGGACTCGGTGAGGTCGTCGAAGTCCTTGGAGACCATGGCCTCGCGCATCGCCTGCTCGGCGCGGGCGCGGGCCTCGTCGGTGAGGCCGAGGCCGCCGTCCTCGATCTCGATCGCCATCCCGCTCTGCACCTCGGACGCGCTCAGGTGCACGTGGGTGTGCGGCGGGGAGTAGCGGGTGGCGTTGTCGAGCAGCTCGGCGACGGCGTGGATCAGCGGTTCGACGGCCGGTCCGGTGACCGAGATCTGGGCCACCGGGTGCAGGTCCACCCGCTGGTACTCCAGGATCCGGGACATGCCGCCGCGCAGCACGCTGTAGAGCGCGATGGGCCGGGTCCACTGGCGGCCGGGGCGGGCGCCGGACAGGACGGCGATGCTGTCGGCGAGGCGGCCGGTCAGCGCGTTGCCGTGGTCCAGGCGCAGCAGGTCGTCGAAGACGGCCGGGTCGTTGCCGTGCCGGTCCTCCATCTCCCGCAGGTCCTTGGCCTGCCGGTGGATGATCGCCTGGACCCGGCGGGCGATGTTGACGAAGGCGCGCTCGGCGGAGTCGCGCCGGCTGACCTCGTCGTCGACGGCGACGGCGATGCCGTGCGCCACGGACACCAGGGACTTGCGGAACCGCGGCGAGACGGACGCGTCGCCCTGCTCGATCGGCTTCAGCAGGATGTCCATCGAGTACCCGTACCGGGACCCGGAGACGACCCGGCGCAGCTCGACCTCGGCCAGCCGCGCGAGCTCGTTCTCCTGCCCGGCCAGCCGGCGTTGCAGGTCCTCCGCCTGTCGGGCGCTGCGGTCCCTCAGCTCGGTCAACGCACGCCCCCGGCGGGCCGATTCGGCGGCCACCACGGCCACCAGCACGGTGCCCGTCGCCCCGCACCACAGCACCCCGGCCCGGGCCCCGGCGCCCACCACCGCCGCGGCGACCGCGACGGCGGCCGCCATCACGGCCGTCGGCAGCAGCCAGCCGAGCAGGGGCGCGGGGCGCCGTCTGGCGGGTGACGATCCAGGTCGAAGCATTCAGCATCCTCAAACGATCGGAACAGTACGGGGACGGACGGCGACCGGCTCCGGAGGCGTGGTGCTGCAGCATAGCCAAGTTCAGGACAATCCTGATCAAGACTCAAAAATACTGTCTCTCAACCGACTTGTGGCAACTTGCCGGACATGCCCGACATCTCGCACACCAGTCCCACACCCGGCGGATCGCCGCCCCGCACCAGGCTTCTCGCCCTGCCGCCCGCGCACCGGCAACCCGGCCCGGATTCGCCCATGTGAAGGGTTTCCGGCCCAAGTCCCCGCGCGGCGAACCGAGTTCGTGCTACAGGACGCCGATGTCGGTCAATGTCACGCCAGTTGATCACCCGGACGAGGGGTCGTCGGCGGTGTGGTGCGCTCCGGCGCGGCCCGGAGCTGTTCGGTGCCGTCGTCGAAGCGCGGATTCGTCTGCGTGTCGAGTGCCTCGCCTCCTAGGGTCATCGCATGACCGACCACGGACACCGAAGCCCGGACCCGCTGGGCCAGACCCTGTGCCACCTCATGGGCCACGGGGTCTGGACGGACATGCTGGAGGACGCGTTCGAGCGCCGGCACCCGATCGGCGCCACCCTGCTGCGGCAGGGCGAGCCGGGCACCCATGTCCTCGCCCTGCTGGCCGGGGTCGCCAAGGTCTGCCGCCGGGAGCGCAACGGCGACGTCCGGCTGCTGGCGTTCCGCGGCCCCGGCGAACTGCTCGGCGAGGTGGCGGTGTTGGACGACGGCGCCCGCTCGGCGAGCGTGCACGCCATATGCCTCGCGGCCAAGCCCGTCTGCCGGTTCCTGCGTACCCGCGGCCTGCTCATCGACGACCCCGACCTGCACCGCGACCGCGACCTGGTCTGGATCGACAGGGTGCTGGCCGCGCTGCCGCAACGTGTCGCCGAGGAGGTCCGGACGTGGGCGGACGTGCTGCGCACCCAGGGCCCGCGGGAGGACGAGCCTCGCAGCTGGGAGAGCATCCGCAGCTACCTGACCCACCTGCGGCCGGCCCTGACCGCCTGGGCGCAGGCCGGGATGACCAGCCTTCGGGAAGCCACCGCCGACCACCTCCAGGACGCGCTGGACGACCTGGACGGAGCCGCCCGGCGCCAGCTCACCATCGCGTTGCGCAGCCTGTTCAAGGCGCTCAAGCGCGAGCGCCTGGTCTTCCGCGACCTGGCACGCCACCTTCCCGTGGGAGATCTGACGGGCATTCCGCGGCCGGTCCCTCCGACGTGCCGGCCGGCCTGCTCGACCACGCCACCACCGCGTTCGCGCGGCTCGCCATCGCACTGGCCGCTGTCCACGCCGTCCCGGCCTCCGAGATCCGCACCGCGCTCGCCGCCGATCTGAACCTCTCCCGCGGCACCCTCGTACTGCGCCGCGGCATGCGGCGGCACACCCTCTACCTGGAGGAGTTCACCCACCGCCTGGCCGCCGACTGGCTCACCTACCGCCACCGGCGCTGGCCCACCAGCGTCAACCCCCACCTGCTGGTCACCCAGAAGACGGCCCTCGACCCGGACCACCCAGCTGTAGGCCGGATCACCATGCAGCTGAACCTGGTCCTGCCCAAGGGGCGCACCCTCGACAAGCTCCGCCAGGACCGCATCCTCGACGAGGCGTTCGCCACCGGCGACCCGCTCAAGCTCATGCGGCTCTTCGGCATCACCGAAGACACCGCCATGCGCTACGTCACCACCGCCCACCCGGAACGCACCACCAAGCTGCCCCGGTAGCCTCACCGCCACCAGCTGCTCGGCCGGCGCGCCGACTCAGCCGGCGGTGTCGGGGCCGGCGCGGGTCGCCCGCCGCCACCCGTCAGTGATGTGGGCCCCATCCCGTGGCCGGCGAGGTGGCGCTGAAGGCGCTGGCCGCGGAGGCCGCGGCGAACGAGGCCCGCTACCGGGCGCGGGTGCGCACGGTGCTGCGCTCGTCGTACTCGGGGCACTGGCGGCGGATGCTCTCCCCGCTGCTCGGGGCGCTGGAGCTGAAGTGCAACAACACCGCCTACCGGCCGGTGATGGACGCGATCGACCTGCTGAAGCGGTAAGCAGACTCGGTAGAGCTTGAGATCGCAGGCCCGCGAGCGGCCGGTCGATCAGCGGGGCAGGATGCGCATTACTGCCTCGCGTTCGCCGCTGAGCCGCAGGCCTTGCTGTACTGCGGCGCTCAGATCGAGGTCGCCGAGCAGAGTCGCAGCCAGCAGGTGCGGCGGTCCGGTCAGTGACGCGGTGGGGTGGTCGACCCGGCCGGCGTGTGTGTGCACCGAGCCGTCCTTGACTTCGATGACCAGGTCCTCGCTGCCGTCGGCGTGCAGTTGCAGGGCGATTGCCGGCTGGTCGGGGCGGTGGTCGGTCAGTGCCCGGGCGGGCACGTCCAGCCAGTGGGTGCGGAAGGTCTCGTTGCCGCCCGGCTCACGCAACAGCGGCACGCCCCACCGGCTCAGCTCCTGCAGCACCGGCTCCAGCGCGCGGCCACGCTCGGTGAGGGAGAACAGGGTGCTGGCCACCGGCGGCGGGGCGGCCTCGCGGTGGATCAGGCCGGCTTCCTCGAGTTCGCGGAGCCGGTCGACCAGCAGGTTGCTGGCGATCCCGGGCAGCCCGTTGCGCAGGTCGGTGTGCCGGCAAGGACCCAGGGCGAGCAGTTCACGGACGATCAGCAGGGTCCATCGGTCGCCGATGGTGTCCAGTGCTTTCGCGATGCCGCAGTACTGCCCGTAGGTGCGCATGCCACCATTCTACATCGTGGTGTTGAGATTCAAAACTCTCTTGTTGACTTTCTCAACAAGGTCGGTCTAGCGTCGCTGCCCATGACCTCCACCCTTTCCGTGCGTCGGCTGGCCTGGGCCGGCGTCGAGATCCGTCTCGGCGACACCCGCCTGCTGATCGACCCGCTTGAGAACGTCGCTCCGCTGGCGCCGGTGATGGGGCCGCCGCACCGGCCGGTCGACCCGGTCGATACCCCGCCCGGCACCCACGCCCTCATCACCCACCTGCACCCCGACCACTACGACCACGACCTGATCGCCCGGATCGCGGCCACCGGCACGATCGGCTGCCACACCCCGAGCGCGGCGGCGCTGCACGAGGTGGGCATCACCCCCGTCGCCCAGGACCTGGGCCAGTCACGCCGCATCGGAGAGCTGACCGTCACCCCGGTGACCTCGCTGGACTGGCGCGGCAACGACTGTGACCAGGTCGCCTGGGTCGTCGAAGGCGCCGGCCGGCGGGTCATCCACTGCGGCGACACCCAGTGGCACGGCAGCTGGTGGCAGATCGCCCGCGACCACGGCCCGTTCGACGTCGCGTTCGTCCCGGTCAACGGCGTCATCGCCCACTTCGAGGGCTACGCGGCCAACGTCCCGGCGACCATGACCCCCGAGCAGGGCGTCGAGGCCGCCGTCGCACTCGGCGCCGGCACCGTCTGCGCCATGCACTACGGCCTGTTCCACAACCCGCCGTTCTACACCGAACAACCCGACATCGAGCAGCGCTTCCAGCATGCCGCCGACGAGCGCGGCATCACCGCGGCCATCATCGCCGACGGCCAGCCCGTCCTCTGACCATCAGAAACAAGGAGCAACACATGAAGATCGTCCTGTTCGGTGCCAGCGGCAACATCGGCCGGCCCACCACCGAGGAACTACTGCGTCGCGGCCACACCGTCACCGCGGTCACCCGAGCCGGCCACATCGACGGACTCAAGCACAAGGCCCTGACCGTGACCACCGGTGACGTCACGGACGCCGCCGCGGTCGCCGGCCTCGCCGCCTCCCACGACGCCGTACTGTCGGCCGTCGGCCCCCGGATCGGCCAGGAGAACGACCGCGCCACGATCCTCGGTGCCGCCCGTGCGCTGATCGACGGACTCCGCCGAGCCGGTGTCACCCGCCTGGTCACCATCGGCGGTGCCGGTAGCCTACGCACGCCGACCGGCGCCCGGGTCATGGACGACCCGGACTTCCCCGCGCTGTGGAAGGCCAACGCCGAGGCCCAGTCCGAAGCGCTCGACCTCTACCGCGGCGTGCACGACCTCGACTGGACGTACGTGTCGCCCGCCGCAGTCATCGGAGCGGGCGAGCGGACCGGGGCCTACCGCAGCGCCGGGGACACCCTGCTCACCGACGACGACGGCAACAGCCGCATCTCGTACGCCGACTACGCGATCGCCTTGGCCGACACGATCGAGAGCGGCACCGCGATCCGCCGCCGCATCACCGTGGCGTACTGAGCCATGAGCAACGACGCCGCCGGCCGGCAAACCCGATTCATCGTCCTGCTCGCAGCGCTCGTGGCCCTGGGACCACTGTCCATCGACGGCTACCTGCCCGGACTGCCGGACCTCGCCGGCGACCTGCGCGCCAGCGCCGCGGCCACCCAGCTCACCATCACCGCCTGCCTGGCCGGGCTGGCCATCGGGCAGCTGATCGCCGGGCCGCTGAGCGACACCTACGGCCGGCGGCGTCCGTTGCTGGCGGGCCTCGCCCTCTACACGATCGCCAGCGCGCTCTGCGCGGTGGCGCCCGACGTCCGGACCTTCGTCGGCCTACGCCTGGTCCAGGGCATCGGCGGGGCGTTCGGCATCGTCATCGCCAACGCCATGGTCCGCGACCGCACCTCCGGAACCCGCACCGCACGTCTCTTCTCCGCACTGACCTTGATCACCGGCCTGGCGCCGGTGTTCGCGCCGGTCCTCGGCGGCCAGCTACTGCGCGTCACGGCCTGGCCGGGGATCTTCGTGGGCCTGGCCGTACTCGGCGCCGTGATGCTGGCGGCCTCCGCCACAGGACTGCCGGAGACCCGGTCCTCCGCGGCACGCCAGCCGCTGCCGGCTGTCGTCGGGCAGCTGCTCAGCGACCGGGTCTTCACCGGGTACGTCCTGGCCAACGGCCTGGTCTTCGCGGCGATGTTCGCCTACATCTCCGGCTCGCCGTTCGTCCTGCAGGAAATCCACGGCCTGTCACCGCAGCAGTACAGCGCCGTGTTCGCCGTCAACGCCGCCGGACTCATTGCGGCCGCGCAGATCAGCGGCCGGCTGGTGGCCCGGGCCGGCGCCCGCGTGCTGCTGCTCGCCGGTCTGCTGGGCGCGACAGCCGGTGGCACCACGGTCCTGGGCGCCGTGCTGACACGGGCACCCCTGCCCGCGCTCCTGATCGGCCTGTTCGTCCTGGTCTCCAGCGTGGGCCTCGTCATGCCGAACGCCGCGGCCCAGGCCCTGGCCGACCACGGCGGACACGCCGGGTCGGCCGCCGCTCTGCTCGGCTTCAGCCAGTTCATGATCGGCGGGGCACTTGCTCCGCTGGCCGGCGCGGGTGGCGCCACCGACGCCTTGCCGATGGGAATCATCGTCGCCGTGCTGCCGGCGCTCGCTCTGCTCACACTCGGCGTCCTCACCCGGTCGGTGCCCGGTGAGCGCACTCGCAGGCCGGCTCGCCAAGGACCTGCCGGGCACCGGCGACCGCGCCGGCACATCGATCGCAGACGCGGCAAGGTCCACTAGCAGCTGAAGGGTCGGTGGCCCAACCGTCGCGAACCGCGCCTGCCTGGCACACCCTCCGCCAGGCCGAAGTTTGACGCGCGGTGGATAGAACACCACCGGCATTCGGACTGACACTACTCAAGAACGGTGTCGTCTGCGCTGAAGATCAGATGTCGTTCAACGGAAACGAGCCCCCAGGACCCTCAACAACTCCTTCAAAAAACCCGCCTCTTCAAGAACCTCGCAACACCCTTTGATGAGGAAATCCCGGGACGATCGGGCCGCAAGGCATGACCGAACGTCACCTCAGTTACAGAGCGCTACTTGTCACTTCGCCGTAGCTTCGGGAGGACAGGGCCTGGACGCAGGGCACGGCGTCCAGCCAGGGCACGGTCTTGCGGTCGGTGAACCAGCACACTTCGATCCCGTCCGCCCGGTAGCGGGCGGTGCGCGCCTCGATGCCGGTGATGGCGATGGCTGCCATCTGGGCTTCCAGGGCGGCGCTTGCCGTCCGGGGAGGTGGCCAGCACGTCCGCTCGCCAGGAGCCGTCGGGTGAGGGGACCTCGGACTCGGCGTTCCAGCCGGCCGCGCGGGCGTGGTGGGCCAGGTCGAGCTTGAGGAGGTGGTGCTGCATGCCCTCGCCGGCGGCCTTGGCCTCGCAGTGGGGCGCGTTGTTGGCGTGGCACAGGAACCATAGTTCGTAGGCTCCGTGGGTGCGGTGGACCAGGTGCAGCCGCCACTCGCACTCGTAGCAGGTCAGCGGCGAGGGCGTTTTGGTCTTGTAGATGCTCTCGCGGTCCTGGCCGCAGCCCAGGTCGGCCTGGGTGACGTCGACGCGGCCCCACTGGCCGTGGACTCCGACGAAGACCATCGTGTTTCCTTCCTTGTCGAAGGGGCCGGTGAGGTGCCGCTGCTACAGCCGCCCGGAGGGTCAGACCGGCCGTAGCGGCGGACGCTCTTCCTGCCGTGCCGGGCCGTGGCCTCCGCCAGGTGCGGCACGCATGTGCTGGCACTGACGGGCATTGGCGGTGAAGGCGGCGCTGGTGGTCCGGGAGTAGGACTCGCAGCCGCGCATCGCGCGGACCAGCATGCGGGTGGCGTAACCGCGGCGCTGCCAGCCGTCGGTGACCCGGATCTTCACAACGAGTCCGAGTTCGCACTGCTGGCAGATCTTCCAGGTCAGGCGCGCGAAGTCGTAGCCAGTGGCGTCGACGACGCGGATCTGCTGCCAACCGCTGTCGCTGATTGACGGCAGGTAGAGCCAGCGCTCCTGCTGAGGTTCCGGAGCGCGGTCTGGGACGGCAACGTCGACTTCGTCGCGTCGGCCGGTGAACGCCGCGCGCAGGCGCGACACCAGGTCTGCCACGCTCCGCATCGTCCCATCCGGACAGCCCTGGTGGGGGCGGATCCTCAACTATCGACTGGGCGAGTATCGAACCCGTATGCGTGTCTGGATCGATCCGCAGATCACGGGCGGGTTCCGCCGTATCCATGTCCAGGATTTCGCGAACCCGCGCGCTTCCGTGCGGGCCGACACCAAGGCGGCGGTGTTCCTGGCGTTCACGGGCGCGGTGCTCGCGACCTTCATCCCCTTGGACACCGGCGGCACCGCTCCCGGGGGCCGGCTGCTGCGGTGGACCGCCGTGGCGAGCGCGCTGCTGGCCGTCGCCTGCTTCGTCTCCGCGCTCGTGCCGCGTCACCGCAAGGGGCGTGGCGGAGACCCGCCCGGCCCGGGGTACTTCGAGCACATCGCCCCGGGCGCGGGCCCGGACCGTCTGCGCCGCGCGTTCGCGCGGGCCGGGCGCGACCCGGCCGGCCCGCTGCTCGCCGCGCTGGCCGGGACCAGCGCGATCATCCGGGCGAAGTACCGCTGGATCGAGGCGGGGACCGTCCTGCTCCTCCTGGCGCTTCCCCAGTTCGCACTGACCCTCCGGCCGTTGTAGAGCGGAGGCCCCGGCCGCACCACGGCCGGGGCCGCGGCGGCCCGCCGAGGCAACAACTGTTGCGTTCCGTGGCAACAGTCATTGACGGACCGCGGCAGCGATCCCTACAGTGCGGTCCCATGGAGACGGACGATCTTGGTCGGCGGGTGGCGGAGGACGTGGCCGGTGGGGGCGGGGTGGCGGGGTTGCGGCGGCTGTCGGGGGTGATCGAGGCGTTGGAGGAGCGGCGGACCGAGCTGGTGGAGGAGTTGCGGCGCGGGCAGGAGGCGACCTGGGAGGAGATCGGGCGGGCCTGCGGGATGACCCGGCAGGGGGCGACGCGGCGGTGGGCGGGGCGGCTGCGGGCGCGGTCGTTCGGCGTCGCGGCGGCCGCGTACCAGGCCGGGCGGCCGGGGTACCCGCAGGCGCTGATCGGATCGGCGGTGCCCCGGGAGGCCCGGCGGGTGCTCGACCTGGGCGCCGGCACCGGCAAGGCGACCCGGCTGCTGGTGGAGGCGGGCCTGGACGTGGTGGCGGTCGAGCCGGACGCGGGCATGCGGGCTCAGCTGGCCGCGGCGGTGCCGAAGGCGGCCGTGCGCGCCGGTTCGGCGGAGCGCATCCCGCTGCCGGACGGGAGCGTGGACGCCGTCGTGGTGGCACAGGCCTGGCACTGGTTCGACCCGGCGGCCGCCGTCCCGGAGATCGCCCGGGTGCTCGCCCCCGGCGGGACGCTCGCCCTGGTGTGGAACGTCCGGGACGAGTCCGAGCCCTGGGCCGCCGAACTCGGGGCGCTGATGCACCGTCCGGCCCGGCAGCGGATCGACACCCGGCCCGTCCTGCCGGCGCCGTTCGGGCCGCCCGAGCGGCTGGAGATCGGCTGGGAGCACGAGACCACGCCGGCCGGGATCGTCGAGATGGTCGCCTCGCGCAGCTACGTCATCGCGCTGCCGGAGGCCGAACGCGCCCGCCTGCTGGCCGACGTCGGGCACCTGCTCGCCACCCACCCGGACCTGGCGGGCCGGGACGTCATCCGGCTTCCGTACCTGACGAGGTGCACCCGTGTCCGCCTCGGCTGAGCCCGTCGCCGGGAGCGCCCCGGCGACCGTCGCCATCCGCCGCCTGGGGCGCGCGGACGCCGAACCGTACCGGGCGTTCCGGCTCACCGCGTTGCGCGAGACGCCGAGCGCCTTCACCTCCGGCTACGCCGAGGAGTGCGCCAGACCGATGGCCGCGACGCTCCGGCGCCTGGCCGAGGCCGAGGACGGGCCGGGCGCGCTGCTCGGGGCCTTCGACGCCGACGGCACCCTGGTCGGCACCGCCGGGCTCACGGTGGCGCGGCGGAGCCGGGAGCGGCACAAGGGCACGCTGTACGGCATGGCGGTGGCCCGCGGCGCGGCCGGGCGGGGGACCGGGCGGGCCCTGGTGCGCGAGGTGCTGCGGACCGCCGCCGCGGACCCGTGGCTGCAGCAGGTGCTGCTGACCGTCTCGGAGGGCAACGAGGCGGCCCTGCGGCTCTACACCGCCTGCGGGTTCGAGGTGTGGGGGCGGGAGCCGAGGGCCGTCCTGGTGGACGGGCGCGCCGTCGCCAAGCTGCACATGGTCCGGCTGCTGGACACCGGGCCGACGGACGAGCGCGGCCGGCTCTGAGCCCGGGACGGGGCCCGGCCCGGGCGATTGTCGGTGCGAGGGCATAGTTTGGGGTCGTCGGAGGGCCTGAGCCGCCCCCGCGCTTCCATCTCCGTTGCCCGAAAGGGGTCTTCGCCGTGTCCGTCGCCGTGGGAGAGCAGGTCACCTACCTCGAACTGTCCGAGGACGAGGGGAGTGCGCACAAGTTCTACGAGGTGCGCATCGCCGGTGCGGTGGTGACGGTCCGGTACGGGCGGATCGGCGAGCCCGGTCAGAGCAAGGCCACCAGCTACCCCAGCGCCGAGAAGGCGGCCGCCGCGGCCGCGAAGAAGATCGGCGAGAAGGTCCGCAAGGGCTACGCCCCCGCCGTCCAGGGCGTGCGCCAGCGCCGCGCGGTGACCAGGCGGCAGATCGTCAGCACCCGTTCCACCGCCCGCCAGGCTCCGCTGCTGTGGCGGTTCCGCTCCGGCTCGCCCGCCTTCGGGATCTTCGTCGGGGAGGAGCACGCCTGGGTCGGCAACGAGCGCGGCGACGTCTACACCCTCACCCACGACGGCGAGGTCACCGCCCGCTACGGCCTGCCGGACGGCGTCAAGTGCATCGTCGCGGACGACTGGTGGATCTACGCCGGCTGTGACGACGGCAAGGTGTACGACCTGGGCGGCAAGGTCCCGCGGGTCGCCTACGAGATAGCCCAGGACGTCGACATCTTCTGGCTCGACATCCACGACGGCGTGCTCGGCGTCGCCGACGAGCGCGGCGGCCTGACCACGGTGGACCACGAGGACGAGTTCCAGTGGCGCCGCCAGGCCGACGGCCGGGCCGGCTGGATGGTGCGCTGCGACGCGGACGGCGTCTACCACGGCCACTCGCGCGGCGTCGCCCGCTACGACAACCGCAGCGGCGACCCGCGGTGGCACACCCCCACCAACGGCGAGGTGCTGTTCGGCTGGCAGGAGGCCGAGGAGGTGTTCGCCGGCACCGGGCGCGGCTGGGTGCACCGGCTGCGCAAGTCGGACGGCGCCGAGGTGGCCGCCTACCGCTGCGACGCCGCCGTGTTCTCCTGCGCGGCCTCCCCGGACGGCGAGTACGTCTTCGCCGGGGACAACCACTCCTCGGTCTACTGCTTCGCGGCCGACGGCACCCGGCTGTGGAAGCTCGCCACCGGCTGCGGCTCGGCGTACAGCATGCAGTACCGGGACGGCCGGCTGTACCTGGTGACCACCGACGGCTCGCTGGCCTGCCTGGACGCGAGCGAGCAGGCCGTCCGGGCGGCCGAGGGCGGCACGCTGCCGAGCACCGCCGAGGTCGGGAGCGCGGGCTGGGAGCCGGTGCTGGCCGGCGCGGAGCTGGAGACTGTCGTGGTGGCCCCGGGTGCGGGCACCGGCGGCGGGATCGAGGTGGAGTGCGTCCAGGACGGCGCCCGGCTGCGGGTGCGGGTGCTCTCGCAGGGCTACGACCCCACGTGGCGGGTGCAGTTCCCGAAGGACATCCGGGTCCCCGGGGCGCGCTACGTGGTCGCCGAGGTGCGGGAGTCCGCGTCCGGCGGCTTCTACCGGGCGCGCGGCGAGATCAAGCGCCTGCTCTGACAGCCGGGCCCGGGCCCCGGGCCCCGGGCACGGGGCCGGAGCCGCTGTCCGGGGCGCCGACTGCGGGGCGCCGACTCCGGGGCCCCGGCGCGGGGGCCCCGGGCGGCCGCCCGGGGGAAGCGGCCGCCCGGGGAGTCTCCTCGCGCGGGGCTGATCCGTGGCAGCGGATCAGCGGAGGCGGAGCACCAGCTTGCCGGTGTTCTCGCCGCGGAACAGCATCTGCAGGGTCTCCGGGAAGTCGTCCACGGTGCCCTCCACCACCTGCTCCTTCACCTTGATGCGGCCGTCGCCGATCCAGCCCGCGATCTCGGCGGCCGCCTCCGCGTACCGGCGGGCGTAGTCGAACACCACGAAGCCCTCCATCCGCGCCCGCCGCACCAGCAGTGACAGGTAGTTGGACGGGCCCTCGACGGTGCTCTCGTTGTTGTACTGGCTGATGGCCCCGCAGATCACGACCCGGGCGTGCATCGCGAGCCGGGTCAGCGCCGCGTCCAGGATCGGCCCGCCGACGTTGTCGAAGTAGACGTCGATGCCGTCCGGGGCGTGCGTGCGCAGCGCCTTGCGGACGTCCTCGGCGCGGTAGTCGATCGCGGCGTCGAAGCCCAGTTCCCCGGTGAGCAGCGCGCACTTCTCGGGACCGCCGGCGATGCCGACCACCCGGCAGCCCTTGACCTTGGCGATCTGCCCGACCATGGTGCCGACCGCCCCGGCGGCGCCGGAGACCACCACGGTCTCGCCCTCCTTGAGCGCCCCGACGTCCAGCAGCCCGAAGTAGGCCGTCATGCCGGGCATCCCGAGGGCGCCGAGGTAGGTGGACAGCGGCGCGAGCGCGGGATCGACGGTGATCGCGCCCTTGCCGTCCGACACCGCGTACTCCTGGACCCCGAAGGCCCCGACCACGTGGTCACCGACCCGGAACTTCGGGTGGTTCGACGCGACGACCTCGACCACCGACCCCGCCCGCATCACCTCGCCCAGCGCCACCGGCGGCAGGTATGACGGCCGGTCGTCCAGCCACCCGCGCATCGCCGGATCCAGCGACACGTACCGGGTCCGCCCCAGGAACTCGCCGTCCCCGGGCACCGCCACCGGCTCGCTCCCGTGCGCCCAGTCCTCCGCCCGGACCTCCCCGACCGGCCGACGGCCGAGGCGGATCTGGCGGTTGACTCCGGTGTCTTCGGTGTCTTCGGTCATGACGTCTCCTGGGTGCGCACTCGGCTCGGGAAGTTCGACGGCCCGATTCTAAGCAAGCGCTTATTCATCTGACCAGAGCCTGCCACCTCCCGGAGTCCGGCAGCAGCCGGCGCCGGCGTCGGTCAGTAGCGGTCGAGGAGGTGGCCGTAGCCGCCCGTCTGCCAGACGATGCGGCGGAACTCCCGGAGGTCGAGGGCCGCCGTGCCCAGGCCGACGGCGGCCGGGAAGTGGACGGTGCCGCAGCGGGCGCAGTACCAGGCCTTGGCCCACAGGCGTTCGGCCTGGGGCCGTCCGGCGAGTTGCTCGTTGGCGGACACGTGGAGCAGCGTTGCGGTCAGGAAGAGGATGCCCGCGAGGATCAGGGCGACGGCGGGCACCATGGGGGAGATCTCGAAGGCGTGGTGGTCCTGGAAGGTGGAGAACTGCGGGTCGTCGTCATTGAACTCGCCGGCGAAGGTTCCGGCGAGGAAGGTGAAGACGGCGATCATGAGCAGGGCGACCCCGACGCCCACCGCGGTCCGGACGGGCGCCCGGTTGTCGATCGGCGCGGGCGCCAGGGCGCGGGACAGGTCGGACACGATCTCCCGGGTCCGGGAGTGGTGGTGGTCACCGTGCGGGTGCCGGGACGTCACGGTGCTGCGCCCGGCGTGGTACACCGCCGGGACGCTGCGGACCTGGTCGGTGAGCCCGCAGCGCGGGCAGGGGCGCAGGGCCGGTTGTGGCGGCGGCGGTGGCGGTGTGGGTACGGCGTCGTGGGTCCCCATCGTGATCTCCCCCGTGGCGGCGTCCGGCCGGGGCGGCCGTCCGTCCGTACCGGCTCAGGACGCCGAAGCTGCCGCCGTGGTTGCGGTCAACTCGCGCCGAGTGCAAGCTTGTTGGAGATACCCGGCGGGTGACGGGTCCAGTCGGCCGGGGCGGGGGTCGCTCGGTCGGGGCAGGTCGGTCACCCGGTCGCCCGGTCACCCGGTCACCCGGTCACCCGGTCGCGTCCTCGTCGGCCGCCGGAGCGGGGTGGCCCGGCTGCCAGCCGAGCGCGGGCCCGAGGCGGGTCGCCAGATCGGTGAGGATCTGCACGTAGTCCCGGTGTTCGAAGGTGAACGGCAGGGCGAAGGCGACCTCGTCGACCTCCCGGTACCCGGCGTGCGCGTGCAGTCGTTCGACGAGCTGCTCGGACGTGCCGACCAGGTCGGGGGCGAACAGCAGCCGGGCCGGTCCCTGCGGGGCGAGCGTGCGCGGGGTGCGGGCGAGGGCGTACGCCTCGTACCGGGCGCGCTGTTCGGGCGTGGCGCTGTCGGTCGGGATGACCACCAGCCCCTGGGAGACCCGGGCCCGCTCGCCGTCGGGGTGGCGTTCGCGGAAGGCGCGGATCTGTTCGGCCTGGATCGCGGCGAAGTCGGGCGGCCCGTCGTCCGTCCCGGCCTTCACCACGCTGCTGGTGAGCAGGTTGATCCCCTGTTCGCCGGCCCAGCGGGCGGAGCGCAGGCTGCCGGCGCCGTACCAGAGCCGGGCGGCGAGGCCGGGGGAGTGCGGCTGGACCCTGCGGGAGTACGCCTCGATGCCCTCGGTGCCCTCGAAGTCGGAGGCGTCCTCGCCGCGGAGGAGGGCGAGCAGGCGTTCGGCGCGGCGGGGGCTGAAGTCCTCGTGCCCGCCGGTGTCGGGGTAGAGCGCGTCGCGCACGTGCTCGTAGTGGACGGGCGGGCCGACGGAGAAGCCGGGGTTGAGCCGACCGTCGGACAGGACGTCCAGGGTGGCGAGGTCCTCGGCGAGGCGCAGCGGGTTCTCCCAGCCGAGCGGGGTGACGGCGGTGCCGAGCCCGATGCGGCTGGTGCGCTGGCTGGCGGCGGCGAGCACGGCGACGGGGGAGGAGATGCCGTACTGGAGGTGGCGGTGGCGCAGCCAGGCGTGGTCGAAGCCGAGCTGCTCGCCGAGGGTGATGAGGTCCAGGGTGGATTCGTGGCCGCGGCGCGGGTCGGCCTCGTCGAAGAGCCCGATGGTCAGGAAGCCGAGCTTCCGCAGGGGGCGAGGGTCCGGCGACATGGTGGGCGGCTCCGCGGGTTGTGGGACGGCCCGGGGGAGGGCCGGAGCGGTGGTGCCCCTCGAACGTAGGCGTCCCGGTCCCGGTCCGACAAGATCGGCACGCGATCCGGACACCCGACCGCAACGGGCCCGCAACGGCGGGCAACGCCGCGCGACACGGCGTCGTGCGTTGCGGGGCCCGCGCCCGGGTGCGGCGCGGGCCCCGCGTGCAAACGCCGGTCAGCAGCTGCGCAGCTCCGGGCTCTGGTTGCGGATCTGGTTGCGCAGCGAGGTGAACTCGCGGTACGCCTCGCTGTCCTCGGCGCCGGGCCGGAAGGCGCCGACGCGGTGGCAGTTGACGAAGGCGAGCTTCACGCCGAAGTGGTCCTCCAGGCTGCCCCGGATGGCGTTGCTGGCGAGCGCGCGCAGCAGCTGGGCCCGCTGCTCGTCGCTGGGCGTGGTGTTGTCGGTGGTGAACTCGTCGTCGCCGGCGGCGAGTTCGGTGCTGAGCCCGGCGACGACCTGGTAGGCGTACGGGAGCGAGTCGCGGACGGTGGCGAGGAAGTCGGCCTGGTCGACGCGGCCCTCCCGGGCCTGGGCGAGGAGGGCGGGGGAGACGTCGAGCGACATGGGTGTCCTCTTTCGGGGGTGTGGGGCGTGTCCGGGCGTCGGTGGGCAGCAGCCACCGGCCATGGTTATCGAAGATGAAAACCATTACGGGTAAGCGTTGCGCCCACCCTGATGCCCTGTCAAGCACCGCCCCCCGAAGGGCTGACGTCCGCCGCCGGTCGGCGGACCTTGATGACCAGCGTGGCGATCACGACCGCGAGCGCCGCGAAGACCAGGCCCATCTGGAAGGCGCTGGCGATGCCGTGCACCAGGACCTGTGAGGAGTAGGGCTCGGGGAGCTGTCCGGTGGCCTTGAAGCGCAGGGCCTCCTGCGGAGTCGCCTGCTGCAGGAACGCGCTGACCTGCTTGCCGGCCTCGTTGCGGCTGGCGGTGCCGTAGACCGTGACCAGGATCGACAGACCCAGGGACCCGCCGACCTGCTGGGTTGTGTTGAGCATGCCGGTGGCGGCGCCGGTCTCGTGCGGGGCGACGTGGGAGACGGCGGTGAGCATCACCGGGACGAAGATCGAGCCCATGCCGAAGCCGAAGAGCAGGGTCGGGCCGAGGATGCCGCCGACGTAGGTGGTGTTGATGTCGATCTGGGTCGCCCAGGCCACGCCGGCCAGCACCAGGACGGAGCCGGTGACCAGGAACGGCTTGGGGCCCCACCGCAGTTGGTTGCGGGCGGCGAACTGGGCGGCGGCGATGATGGCCACGCTGATCGGCAGGAAGGCGAAGCCGGCCCGCAGTGGGCTGAACCCGAGGATCTCCTGCACGAACAGGGTGATGAAGAAGAAGATGCTGAACATCGCCGCGGCCACGCAGAGCATCAGCCCGTACGCGCCGGAGCGGTTGCGGTCGCGGAACAGGTGCAGCGGGGTGATCGGTTGCGGCACGCGCCGCTCGTTGAGCAGGAAGGCGGCCAGCAGGACGACGGCGAGGCTGAACGCGGTCAGCGTCACGGGGTCCGTCCAGCCGTGCTCGGAGGCGCGGATGAAGCCGTACACCAGGGAGACCATGCCCGCGGTGGCGGTGAACGCACCGGTGAGGTCGAAGCGGCCGGGGTGCCGTTCGGACTCGTTGATGTAGAGCGGCGCCAGCAGGGCGATCGCGATGCCGATCGGCACGTTGACGAAGAACACCCAGCGCCAGGACAGCCAGGACGTCAGCATGCCGCCGAGCAGCAGCCCGATGGCACCGCCCGCGCCCGCGACGGCGGAGAACACGCCGAAGGCCCGGTTGCGCTCCGGGCCCTCCTTGAAGTTGGTGGCGATCAGCGCGAGCGCGGTCGGCGAGGCGATCGCGCCGCCGAGGCCCTGCAGGGACCGCGCGGCGAGCAGCCAGGCGGAGGACTGCGCGACGCCGCCGAGCAGCGAGGCCAGGCTGAAGACCAGGACACCGACCATGAACACCCGGCGCCGGCCGAGGATGTCGCCCGCCCGGCCGCCGAGCAGCAGCAGCCCGCCGAAGGTCAGGGTGTAGGCGTTGATGACCCAGGACAGGTCGGTGGTGTTGAACCCCAGCGCCTGCTGGATGTGCGGCAGCGCGATGTTCACGATCGTGATGTCGAGGACGACCATGAGCTGGGTGGCCGCGATGACGGTGAGGGCTATCCCTGGGTGCTGGCCCCGACGTGCGGTCGCGGGCGGAGTCTTGGCCAGGGCGCGCGAGGTGACCATGGCAGGTTCCCCAATGACTCGGGGGTGAACGAGGGGAGGGGACGGATTCGTTCACCTCCACCGACACTAGTCCGGGGAGATAGGGAACACAACCGTTCATTACGGACAAGCGGCGATTTCCGGACACCGGGGACGAACGCCCACCGACCGCTCGACCCGGGTCTCCGGCCGGCCCGTCCCCGGGTCTCCCGTCCTCCCGTCCCCGGGTGTCCGGTCGTCCCGACCCCGGGTGTCCGGTCGTCCCGCTCAGACCAGCCCCGCACCCCAGGCGCGGGCGCGGTCGAGCTCGCCGGCGCGCAGCGGGCCGTCGTTGTCCTCCACGATGAAGCCCTCGGGTTCGGCGACCACGTCGAAGTGGCGGTGGGCGAGCCGGTGGGCGATGCCCTCGGCCGCTCCGCCGGACCGGGCCATGTCGACCCTGGTGTCGAACGCGGCCGCGTGGGTGCCCGGTTCGGTCGTCGGGAGGTCGTGGAACCAGGACCGCAGGCCGGGGCCCGCGGCGGTCTCCCGTGCCTCGGCCGCCGCCGTCTCGCGACCCTCCTGGCGCCCCTCGACCGCCGCGGCCATCCGGCGGCTGAGCCCGGAGGACATGCCGTGCATGTGGGTCGGGCCGCCGACCACCAGCAGGTCCGCGGACCGGGTCTGCTCGGCGTCGGCCTCGGCCACCGCGAGGCAGTCCACGGCGGCCCCGGGGTCGGCCCGGCGGACCCCCTCGGCGATCGCCTCGGCGATCTCCCGGGTGTTGCCGTACATGCTCTCGTACACGATCACGGTGTGCATGGTCTCCACCTTTCGTCGCCTCCAGCCTCGCGCCGGAGGCGTCCGGCGGCGGTGGGCCGTTCGGCCCGGATCGGGGCCGTCAGGCCCTCGTGGGGACGGCGGTTCGGCCCGGCGGCCGCACCGGGCGCACCGGCCGCACCGGGCGCACCGGGCGCAGTGCAGGCGCGCAGGCAGGCAGCCAGGCGGGCGCCGAGGGCCGCGCGCCCGTCAGAGGTGGAAGCGCCGGGTCTCGCCGGGCCGGATCGTCGCCTCGGTGCCGCGCAGGCGGACGCGGACCGGCTCCTGGCGGTCCGCGCGCAGCCGCACCGTGACCGTGCGGCGGTCGACGGCGATGCCGAGGCCCCAGTGGCCCCGGTAGCGCAGGTCCAGCTCCAGGCGGCCGAGCGCGGAGGGCAGGTGCGGGTCGAGCCAGAGCGCGTCCTCGCGGACCTCCAGGCCGGTGTAGCAGCGCTGCAGCAGGTCCACCGCGCCCGCCATGGCGCCCAGGTGGACGCCCTCCGCCGTGGTGCCGTGCTGGCTGTCCCGCAGGTCGGCGACCAGGGCGTCGCGGAAGTACCGCCAGGACGCGCGGCGGTCGGAGCGGGTGAGCACCCAGGCGTGCACCACCGAGCTGAGCGTCGAGCCGTGGACGGTGCGCCGCAGGTAGTAGTCGGTCGTACGGCGCAGCAGCTCGTGCCCGGCCGGGTGGCCGAGGCGCCGCAGCAGGTCGCGCACCTCGCGGGCGGAGAACAGGTACCAGAGCATCAGGGCGTCGGCCTGCTTGGAGGCCTTGTAGCGGTTGACGCTGTCGCCCTCGGCCTCCAGGATCCGGTCGAGCCGGCGCAGGTCCGGGTAGCGGCGCCGGTAGCCCGCCCAGTCGAGCTCGGCGAGCCGCTCGTAGCCGTCGAACTGGCTGAGGACGCCGTCGTGGAAGGGCACGTGCAGGTGCCGGCCGACGTCCTGCCAGCGCTCCAGCTCCGCGGTGTCGAGGGCCAGGCGCTCGCGCAGCTCGTCGCGGCGGTAGCCGGGCAGGGCGTCGAGGGCGTCGCGGGCGCGGGCCAGCACCCAGGAGGCCAGCATGTTGGTGTAGGCGTTGTCGTCCAGGCCCGGCCGGTCCGCCCAGGGGTAGGCGTCGTGGTACTCGTCGGGGCCGAGGACCCCGCGGATCGACCAGCGCTCCCGGGCCCGGTCGTAGTCGGCGGCGGAGGACCAGTAGCGGGCGATCTCCAGCAGCATCTCGGCGCCGGCCGAGGCGAGGAAGTCCCGGTCCCCGGTGGCCTGGTAGTACTGCCAGACGTTGTAGGCGACGGCCGAGCCGACGTGCCGCTGCAGGTGGCTGTGGTCCGGCAGCCAGCGGCCGGACAGCGGATTGAGGTGCAGCTGCTGGGACTCCTCCCGGCCGTCGCCGGCGCTCTGCCACGGGTAGACCGCCCCCCGCAGGCCGAGCGCGCGGGCCTGCCGCCGCGCGGCTTCCAGGCGGCGGTGGCGGTGGCGCAGCACGGCCCGGGCGAGCTCGGGGAAGCGGAGGTCGAGCAGTTGCAGCACGAACAGCTCGTCCCAGAAGACGTGCCCCCGGTACGCCTCGCCGTGCAGCCCCCGGGCCGGGATGCCGACGTCCAGGTCGACGGAGTGCTCGGAGTACGTCTGGAGCAGGTGGAACAGGTCCAGGTGCAGCGGGCCGGCGCCGTCGAAGTCGGCCTCGATCCCGCAGCGGCGCCACAACTCCGCCCAGCGCAGGGCGTGTTCGGCGAGCAGCTGCCCGAAGTCGGCGGCTTCGGCGGCGAGCAGCCGGGAGGCGCGCAGCGGGGTCCCGGTCGCCCGGTCGCGGGAGGTGTGCACGGCGACCGTCTTCGTGACGGTGACGGGCCGCCCCGCAGTGGCCTCCAGGGCGAGGAGGTGGGCCGTCCAGCCCTCGCGCTGCTCGGTCGTCACCGTGTGCGCGCGGTCGGCGCTCGTGCGGGCGCACAGGGCGATCCGCAGCGGCGAGTGGAGCGCCTCGGCTTCGAGCCGGAGCAGCCCCGTGCCGTCCACCCCCTGACCGGCCGGGACGAGGTGGCGCCCGGCCAGCCCCCGGTAGCGGGCGACCCCGGTGTTGGCGACGTCGCCGTCCAGGCCCGAGCGCACCTCCAGCAGGCCGGACCAGTTCTCCGGGGTGAAGGTGCTCTCCAGGGCCAGCAGGTGCGGCCGGGCCTGGCTGGCCAGGCGGCGCTGCACCAGCCTGGTCCGCCGCCCCTGCCCGTCGACGACGAGGGCGGTGCGGGTCAGCAGTCCCCGGCGCAGGTCCAGCTCCAGCGTCTGCTCGGTGGGCGGCCCGGTGAACCACGCCCCGCCCGCCGGGCGGAAGGTCAGCGGCAGCCAGTTCGGGCAGTTGACCAGGTCCTCGTTGGTGACCACGCGCCCGGCGACGGCCGACTCCGCCCGGTCGTAGCAGCCCGCCAGGTACGTCCCCGGGTAGTGCACCCCGTCCGCCACCGCCTCAGGCGCGGCGCCCCGGCTGACCACGTACCCGTTGCCGACCGCGCACAGGGCCTCCCGCAGCCCCTCCTCGGCCGGGTCGAAGCCCTGGTAGCGGAGGGTCCACGGGTCCGGCATGTCGGGATGCTCCGCTGGTGGGTCCGCTGCCACGAGGTGACCTCCGTGCCGACCGGTGTGCCTCCAGTCTGCGCATCCCGCCGCCGGGCCGCCCGCCTGCCGCCTGCCCGCGGCCGGGCCGCCCGCCACCTGCCGGCTGCCGCCCGCCCGCCGCCGTCCGGCCCGCGGGCGGGGCCGATCGGTCCTTCCCCGGGCCGGGGCGGGGTGGCGAGGCTGGATGACGGAGACAGGAGGTGCGCCATGACCGCTGCCCACCCGTCGCTCACCACCGCGGAAGCCCTGCTGGCCGACGGCACCACCGTGGAGCTGCGGCCACTGGGGCCGGACGACCACCGGGCGGTGCTCGACCTGCACGCCGCCGGGATGTCCGAGGAGAGCCGCCGGATGCGGTTCTTCGGGGTCAGCCGCAACGCGCCCGCCCAGGCCGCGGACCGGCTGTGCGGGCCGTCGCGCACCGGCGTCCTGGCGCTCGGCGCCTGGGCGGGGGACGAACTGGTCGGGGAGGCGGACTGCGAACTGCTGGACGAACCGTCGCGGACCGCGGAGCTGGCCCTCGCGGTGGCCGACCGCTGGCACCACCGGGGCGTGGCCACCCTGCTGCTGGAACACCTGGTGCACGCCGCCCGGGCCGCCGGGATCCGGTTCTTCGAGGCCGACACCCTCTACGGCAACCAGGCCGTCCACCAGGTCTTCGCCGACCTCGGCCTGCCCGTCCGCCGGCACCACGCCCGGGGCGAGGTGAGGATCCGGGTGCCGCTGGACGAGGGCGACGAGCACTACCGCTCGGCCGTCGACGAGCGCGGGCGCCGCGCCGACGTGGCGAGCCTGGCCGCGCTGCTGCGCCCGGCCTCGGTCGCCGTGGTCGGGGCGTCCCGGCGGGAGGGCTCGGTCGGCGGGACCGTCCTGGCGAAGATCCGGCAGGGCGGGTTCGCCGGCCCGCTCTGGGCGGTCAACCCGCACGCACGCGAGATCGGCGGCGAGCTCGCGTACCCGTCCGTCTCCGCGCTGCCCGCCGTGCCGGACCTCGCCGTGCTGGCCGTGCCCGCCGGAGCCGTCCCCGGCGTGGCCGAGGAGTGCGGCGAGGCGGGCGTGCGGGCACTGGTGGTGCTCACCTCGGGCCTCGGGCCGCAGGAGGCCGGCCGGCTGATCCGGGCCTGCCGCCGGCACAGCATGCGGCTGGTCGGGCCGAACAGCCTGGGCCTGGCCCAGACCGATCCCGCCGTCCGGCTGGACGCCGAGTTCGGCGGCGCCTTCACCCGGCCCGGCACCGCCGGGGTGGCCGTGCAGAGCGGCGGCGTGGGGATCGCCCTGCTGTCGCGGCTGACCTGGCTGGGCATCGGGGTGTCGAGCTTCGTCTCGCTCGGCGACAAGTACGACGTCAGTGGCAACGACCTGCTCCAGTGGTGGGAGGCGGACGGCCGCACCGACCTCGCGCTGCTCCACCTGGAGTCCTTCGGCAGCCCGCGCGCCTTCGCCCGCACCGCCCGGCGGGTCACCCGCACGATCCCGGTGCTGACCGTCGACGCCGGCCGCTCGACCGCCGGCCGCCGCGCCGCCGCCTCGCACACCGCCGCGGCCGCCACCCCCACCGTCACCCGGGAGGCGCTGTTCCGGCAGGCCGGCATCACCGCCACCCGCAGCATCGACGAACTCGTCGCGGCCGCCGCCCTGTTCCACGCCCAGCCGCTGCCCGCACCGCGCGGGGCGGTCGCCGTGGTGTCCAACGCGGGCGGCATCGGGATCCTCGCGGCGGACGCCTGCGCCGAGGTTGGTCTCGCGCTGCCCGAACTCCCGCAGGGTCTCGCCGAACTGCTCCCCGCCGGCGCGTCCGTGCGGAACCCGGTGGACACCACGGCGGCCGTCACTCCGGTCGAACTCACCCACCTCCTCCGGGCGTTGGAGGAGGAACCGGCCGTCGACGCGATCCTGGTGTGCCTGGTGCCGACCGCGCTGGGCGCCGCCACCGGCGAGGACCCGGTACGCGCCCTGGTGGAGGGCCCGGCCCGCCGCCGCGTCCCGGTCGTCGCCGTGCTGCTCGACCAGCAGGTGCCCGTCCGGTACCGCAGCTGCGCCGACGGCGGCGTGCTGCCGGCCTACTCGGACGCGGTGGCCGCCGCCCGGGCCCTCGTCCACGCCCGGGACCGCGCCCGCCGACTCGCCGAACCGCCGTCCGCACCCGTCGCCGCCCCGGACTGCGACCGGCAGGCGGCCCGCAGCCTGGTCGACGGCTACCTGACCGCCCACCCCGGGGGCGGCTGGCTGGACCCGCTGTCCACCGCCGACCTGCTGGCGGCCTACGGGCTGCCGCTCACCACGACCGTCTGGGTCCGGGACGAGCAGGCGGCGGTGGCCGCAGCCGACGGGCTCCGCGGGCTCGGGCACGACGCGAAGGTCGCCCTGAAGGCGTACTGGCCCGGGCAGGTGCACAAGAGCGCCGTGGGCGCCGTCCGCACCGGCCTCGCCACGGACGCCGACGTGCGCGAGGCCTACCGCGAGTTCACCAAGCGCTTCGGCGCGGAGCTGGTCGGCGCCGTCGTCCAGCCGATGGCCGCGCCCGGGCTGGAGCTGCTGGCGGGCGTGGTGCAGGACCGCGTCTTCGGCCCGCTCGTCGTCCTCGGACTGGGCGGCACCGCCACCGAGGTCCTGGCCGACCGGGTGGCCCGGCTCGCCCCGCTGAGCGAGCGCGACCTGACCACCATGGTCACCGAACTGCGCAGCGCCCCACTGCTGTTCGGCCGGCACGGCGGGGCGGCCGTCGACCTCGCCGCCGTACGGTCCGTCCTGACCGGGCTGTCCCTGCTCGCCGAGGACCTCCCGGAACTCGTCGAGGCCGACCTCAACCCCGTCATCGTCCGCCCGGACGGCGCGGTCTGCGTGGACGCCCGGGTGCGCCTCGAACGCAGGCCGTCCTTCGACCCCTACCTGCGGCGGCTCCGGCGCCCCGCGGCCGCCGGGCCGGCCTTCGAGGAGGAGTGACCCCGGAGCGGCGCCGCACGGGGCCTGCGGGCCGGGTCGGCAGCCGCGGCCGGAGGCGCCGCCGCCCGTGCGCAGCGCTTCGCGGCGGCGCAGAATCGGTGGTGTCACCGCCCGCGCACCCCCACGGAGCAGGCCATGGACACGCCCCGGCCCGTACGCGTCTTCCTCCTGGACGACCACGAGGTGGTCCGGCGGGGCGTCCGGGACCTCCTGGAGGCCGAGGCGGACATCGAGGTCGTCGGCGAGGCCGGCACCTGCGCGCAGGCCCTCGCCCGGGTGCCCGCGCTGCGCCCGGACGTCGCCGTGCTCGACGTACGGCTCCCGGACGGCGACGGCGTGAGCGTCTGCCGGGAGCTCCGGGACGGGCTGCCCGGCCTCGCCTGCCTGATGCTGACCTCCTTCGACGACGACGACGCCCTGCTGGACGCGATCATGGCCGGCGCGGCCGGTTACGTGCTCAAGGAGATCAAGGGCGCGGACCTGGTCGGCGCGGTGCGTACGGTGGCTTCCGGCCAGTCGATGCTCGACCCGGCCACCACCCGCAAGCTGATGGAGAGCCTGCGCCACCACGACGAGCAGAGCGAGAGCGACGCGGCCCTCGCCGGTCTGACGCCCCGCGAGCGGGAGATCCTCGTCCTGGTGGGGGAGGGCAAGACGAACCGGCAGATCGGCCGGGAACTCTTCCTGGCCGAGAAGACGGTGAAGAACCACGTCTCGCGGCTGCTCGCCAAGCTGGGCGTCGAGCGCCGCCTCCAGGCCGCCGTCCTGGCCGCCCACGCCGAGCCGCCCGAGCAGCACCATCCCGGCCCGCACTGAGCCCGCCGGGCCCGAACCCGACCCCGTCCGGGCCCCGGAGACGGAGCCGAACGGCCCAAGCGGCGCGCCGGCCCCCGGCCGCATGCTGGAGGTGATCCATCTCCCTGGAGGCGGCCATGCCCACCCTCACCCTCGACGCCCCCGCGCTGGAGAAGCTCGTCTCCGCCGCGGTGGCGGCACCCTCGATCCACAACAGCCAGCCCTGGCGCTTCCGGCTCCAGCCGGACACCTCGACGCTGGAGGTCCGGGCCGACCCCAGCCGGGCCGTCCCGGCCGTCGACCCGCAGGGCCGGGCGCTGCACATCTCCGTCGGCGCGGCCGTCCTCAATCTGCGGGTCGCCGCCCGCCACCTCGGCTGGGCGCCCGAGGTGAGGCTGCTCCCGGACCCGGCCGAACCCGGACTGCTGGCCGCCGTCGAGCTCGACACTCCGGCCGGCGCACCGGTGCCGGGCACCGAGAAGCTGTACGAGGCGATCTGGCGCCGCCACTCCAGCCGCACCCCGTTCACCGGCGAGCCCGTTCCCCCGGCCGTCCTGGACGAACTGGCCACCGCCGCCCGGTCCGAGGACGCCCTGCTCCACCTGCCCGACCACGCGGAGACCGCCCGACTGCTGCACCTCACCGCCGAGGCCGAGCGCCGCAACACCACCGACGAAGCCCAGCGCACCGAGAGCCGCAGCTGGATCCGCAGCGGCGAGGCACCGCCGTACGGCATCCCGGTCGGCGCGCTCGGCCCCCAGGACGCGGCCGGCCGGCTGCCGATGCGCGACTTCTCCGCCATCCACGCCGACGAGCACCGGGCCCCCGCGCGCTTCGAGGCCGAGCCCCGCATCGCCGTCCTCGCCACCGAGCACGACGCCCCGCGGGACTGGCTGCAGGCCGGCCTCGCCCTGGAACACGTCCTGCTCGCCGCCACCGTCCACGGCGTCCGCGCCTCCCTGCTGCACCAGGCCATGGAGTGGCCCTACCTGCGCTGGGAGGCCCGCGACCCGCACCGCGGCCCCGGCCACGTCCAGATCCTGATCCGCCTCGGCTACGGCCCCGAAGGCGCCCCGACACCCCGGCTGGCCCCGGGCGAGGTGCTGGACCGGCCCTGATCCCGGAGCCCTGGGACCCGGCGTTGAAGACGGACCCTAGGACAGCGGAACCCGCCAGACCAGCTCGGTGCCGCCCTCGGGGCGGGCCCGCGCGGTGAAGGCGCCGCCCAGGGCGGTGGCGCGGTCGGCGAGGTTGGCCAGGCCGCTGCGGCGGCCGCCCTCGGGCAGGCCGACGCCGTCGTCGGTCACGGTGACGGTCACGTCCGGGCCGGCCGCGATGGTGGCCTCGACTGTGGTCGCCTTCGCATGGCGGGCCGCGTTGGACAGCGCCTCCTCCAGGACGGCGACGGCCGCGTCCGCGACCTCGGCGGGCACCGTGACGTCGAGCAGGCCGGTCATCCGCAGGGCCGGCGCGAAGCCGAGCGAGCGGGCCGCGCGGTCGACCACCTCGACGACGCGGCTGCGCAGTCCCTCCGCCGCCGGGCCGCGCTCGCGCAGCCGTAGGCCGAAGATGGTGGCGCGGATGGTCCGGACGGTCTCGTCCAGGTCGTCGATCGCCCGCAGCACCCGGTCGGCCGCCTCGGGGTGGTCGATGAAGCGGGTCGCGCCCTGCAGGGTCATCCCGGTGGCGAACAGCCGCTGGATGGCCAGGTCGTGCAGGTCGCGCGCGATCCGGTCGCGTTCCCGCAGCAGCGCGACCTGCTCGGAGTCCCGGCGCCGCTCGCCCAGTTCCATGGCCACCGCCGCCTGCCCCGCGAAGCCCAGCAGCGGCCCGGACCCGCCCTCCTCGAACAGCGCCGCCCCGGCGGCCCTGGCCAGCATCAGCACCCCGCGGATGCCGCGCTCGGCGGTCCCGACGGGGACGGCCACGGCCGGGCCGAGGCCCTCCCAGCGCGGCGGCCCGGCGGTGATCCTCGGGTCCCGCCGGACGTCGGGACTGACCACCAGCCCGCCGGTGCGCACGGCGGAGCCGACGAACGACCCCTCGACCGGCAGCACCAGACCGCGGTGCTCCTCCGCACGCAGCCCGACGGCGATCCGCACCTCCAGCTCGCGGGCCTGCGGCACCGGCACGGCGAACACGGCGAGGTCCGCGCCGGCGATCTCGGCCGCCCGGGCGAGCAGCAGGTCCAGCACCTCCTGCTCCGCGCTGCCCGAGAGCAGGCTGCTGGTCACCTCGGCGCTCGCCTCCAGCCAGCGCTGCCGCTGCCGGGCCCGGGCGTACAGCCGGGCGTTGTCGATGGCCACGCCGGCGGCGACGGCGAGGGTGGCGAGCACCGCCTCGTCCTCGGCGTCGAAGTCGTCGCCGCCGCGCTTCTCGGTCAGGTAGAGGTTGCCGAACACCTTGTCGCGGATCCGGATCGGCACGCCCAGGAAGGTCCGCATCGGGGGGTGGTCGGCCGGGAAGCCGTAGGAGGCCGGGTGGTCGGAGAGCCGGGAGAGCCGCAGCGGCTCGGGGTGGCGGATCAGCTCGCCGAGGATGCCGTGCCCGGACGGCAGGGCGCCGATCAGCGCGACCTGTTCGTCGGTGACCCCGACCGGGATGAACTGCGAGAGGCGCTGGTCCTCGCCGATCACCCCGAGCGCGCCGTACTCGGCGTCCACCAGGGTGACGGCCGCCTCCACGATGTGCTGCAGCACCTGGGTCAGCTCCAGGTCGCGCCCGACGGCCAGCACCGCCTCCAGCAGGCTGTGGACGCGGTCGCGGGTGCCGCGGGCGGCGTCCAGGCGGGCCTGGAGTTCGTCCAGGAGCTCGTCCAGCCGCAGCTTCGGCACGGGGGCGCCCGGCTGCGACGCACCGGCCTCCGACGCGCTGTCCAAGGGAACCTCCCTGGCTCGCCCCCGATGGCCCACGGACCAGCGTAGGCGCGCGGCCCGGGCCGCGTCGGGCGGAAGGGGGGTCCAACGGCCCCGTCGGAGCACCCCAACGGCCCCCTGGCGGCGGGTGGGGCCGCGGATGACGCTGGAAGGGCGAGCGGGACCGCCACGGCTCCGCCGTCCGAGAGGAGCGACCGCAGCATGAAAGCGCTCACCTACCACGGACCCGGCCGCCGCACCTGGGGCGACGTCCCCGACCCGGTCGTCCGCGACCCCGAGGACGCCGTCGTCCGGGTGGACGCGGTCACCATGTGCGGCACCGACCTGCACATCCTCAAGGGCGACGTCCCGGAGGTCGAGGAGGGCCGCGTCCTCGGCCACGAGGCCGTCGGCACCGTCACCGAGACCGGGCCGGGCGTGCGCACCGTCGCACCCGGCGACCGCGTCCTGATCTCCTGCATCTCCGCCTGCGGCCGCTGCGCCTACTGCCGCGCCGCGAGCTACGGCCAGTGCACCGGGGGCGGCGGCTGGATCCTCGGACACCTGGTCGACGGCTGCCAGGCCGAGTACGTCCGCACGCCCTTCGCGGACACCTCGCTGTACAAGCTGCCCGACGGGGTCCGCGACGAGGACGCGCTGCTGCTCGCCGACATCCTGCCCACCTCGTACGAGGTCGGCGTGCGCAACGGCCGGGTCGGGCCGGGCGACACCGTGGCGATCGTCGGCGCCGGGCCGATCGGGCTCGCCGCGATCCTCACCGCCCGGCTGTACAGCCCGGCCCGCATCATCGCGGTCGACCTCGCGCAGAGCCGCCTGGACGCCGCCAAGCGCTTCGGCGCCGACACCACCCTGACCGTGGCCGAAGCCACCCCGGAGGCCGTCCGGGGCCTGAGCCGGGACGGGCTCGGCGTGGACGTCGCGATCGAGGCGGTCGGGGTGCCCGAGTCCTTCGAACTCTGCACCCGACTGGTGCGCCCCGGCGGCCGGGTGGCCAACGTCGGCGTGCACGGCAGGCCCGCGACGCTCCACCTGGAGGACCTCTGGATCCGCAACGTCACCGTCACCACCGGCCTGGTCGACACCCACAGCACCCCGATGCTGCTCGACATGCTGGCCGTCGGCCGACTGGACGTCGGGGGTCTGGTCACGCACCGGTTCGGCCTCGGCGAGATGCAGGACGCGTACGACGCCTTCGCGGACGCGGCCGGCACCGGGGCGCTCAAGGTCGCCCTCTTCCGGACCTGACCCGCCTCCCTCCGTCGACTCCCGCCCCGTCCCGGCCACGCCGAGTGCCGGGCGTGGGCAGGGCACGCGCCGCCGCCCCGGAAGCCCGTTCCGGGGCGGCGGCGCGAGTCGCGAGGGGCTCAGCCCGTGATCGCCTTCATGGCGGCGGTCATCGTCGCGGCCATCGTGGAGGTGCCGTTGTAGGAGCCGACGGTGGCGTCGTTGAGGGCGTTGACGATGTCGTCCCCGGCGACCTGGTTGTTGTCGCCGACGATCACCGTCCCGTAGTTGCCGCCGGTGGCCTGGGCGGCCTCCATGGCGCCGGTGGCGACCCCGGCCGTCGTCCCGCTCGCGCCGTTGTGGGAGCCGACGGTGGCGTCGTGGCCCGCGTTGATGATGTCGTAGCCGGCGACCTGGTTGTTGTCGCCGACGATGACCGTCCCGTGGTTGCCGCCGGAGACGACCTCGGCGCTCGCGGCGGTCGGCACGGCAGCCAGGCCGGCGGCGGCGAGCAGGATCAGCGTCCGGGTGAGGCGACGGTTCATGGGTGTTTCTCCGCTTCTGTCGGTTTTCGTCCCCGGTCGGGGCGAAGGCGACAGTAGGCGTCGCCCCCCGGGGCGGCGGGCGATGGTCCGCCGCCCGTGGCGTGTCGGACCCGGGCGGAGGATTCCCGGTCGCCACGACGCACCGCCCCGGGTGGCGGCCTCGTGCGCCGCGGCCGGTGACCCCGGCCGGGGTTCACCCGTCCGGATGGCCGGCGGCGCGGCACGCCGGGGAGCGGCGGTGGCGCAGGGCTAGGGTCGGCGGGGCCGGTCCGCCCCACCACGGGAGAACGATGCCGAGGGTCCCCAGTCTCCGCTCACGGTGGGCGAGTGCCGCCGCCGGGCTGGCCGTCGTCGCGTCCGCCCTGACGGGCTGCGGGAGCAGCGGGCAGAGCGGCCAGGCCACCCTGAACTGGTACAACTTCCCGGACGACTCGGGCGCCCTGCAGCAGGCCGCCGACCGCTGCGGGCAGCAGTCCGGCGGGCGCTACACGATCCGCTACAACAAACTGCCCCGCGGCGCGGACGGCCAACGCCAGCAGCTGGTGCGCCGGATGGCCGCGCACGACACCGACGTGGACATCCTGGGCCTCGACGTCACCTGGCCCGCCGAGTTCGCCGAGGCCGGCTGGATCCACGAGTGGACCGGGCAACTGCGCGACCGGGCCACCGCCGACACCCTCGACGCGGCGGTGCGCACCGCCACCTGGCAGGGCCGGCTGTACGCCGCGCCGTACAACTCCAACACCCAACTGCTCTGGTACCGCGACGACCTGGTGCAGACCCCGCCCGGGACCTGGGCCGAGATGCTGGCCAAGGCGGACGAGCTGGCCCGCGCCGGCAAGCCGCACTACGTGGAGATCCAGGGCGCCCAGTACGAGGGACTCACCGTCTGGTTCAACACCCTGATCACCAGCGCCGGAGGCTCGATCCTCACCCCCGACGCGCAGGCCCCCTCGCTCGGGGCGCCCGCGGTCACCGCCGCCACCGTGATGCACGACCTGGCGACCTCACCCGCCGCCGACCCGTCGCTGCCGAACCAGATGGAGGACCAGAACCGGCTCGCCATGGAGTCCGGCACGGCCGCCTTCGAACTCAACTACCCCTTCGTCTACCCCTCGATGAAGGCCAACCAGCCCGAGCTGTTCCAGCACTTCCGCTGGGCCCCGTACCCCGCCGTGATCCCCGGCCGCCCCGCCAGCGTCACCATCGGCGGGATCGACCTCGCGGTGGGCGCCTACAGCCGGCACCCCGACCTCGCCTTCGAGGCCACCCTGTGCCTGCGCGACCGGGAGAACCAGCTGACCAACGCGCTGAAGGGCGGCCTCCCGCCCTCCCTGCGCAGCCTCTACCAGGCGGCGGAGCTCACCCGGAGCTACCCCTTCGCCGCGGACGTGCTCGCCGCCCTGGACTCCGCGAGCATCCGGCCGAAGACCCCGGCCTACCAGAACGTCTCCATCGCGATCTCGCACACCCTCTCCCCGCCCGCCGACATCCGCCCGGAGAAGGACGTGGCCGACCTCCACGGGCAGATCCAGGACGCCCTCGGTTCGAAGGGGCTGATCCCGTGACACCGTCCACCGCCTCCCGCGCCACGGCCGGCAAGGCCCCGGCCGGGCCGTCCCGCGGCGCCCGCCAGGAACGCCGGCTCGGCCTGCTGCTGTGCGCCCCCGCGGTCGTCGTGATGCTCGCCGTCACCGCCTACCCCATCGGCTACGCCGTCTACCTCTCGCTCCAGCGCTACGACCTGCGCTTCCCCGAGCAGGCGCACTGGGTCGGGCTCGCCAACTACGGCGCGGTGCTGAGCTCGCCGTACTGGTGGCAGGCGCTCGGCGTCACCGTGCTGATCACCGTCGTGTCGGTGGCCGTCGAGCTCGTCCTCGGTCTCGCCCTCGCCCTGGTGATGCACCGCGCCGTCTTCGGCCGCGGCACCGTCCGCACCGCCGTCCTGGTGCCGTACGGGATCGTGACCGTCGTCGCCGCCTACTCCTGGCAGTACGCCTGGACACCCGGCACCGGCTACCTCGCCGCCCTGCTGCCCGAGGGCAGCGCCCCGCTGACCGAGCAGTGGCCCGCCATCGGCCTGATCATCCTCGCCGAGGTGTGGAAGACCACCCCGTTCATGGCCCTGCTCCTGCTCGCCGGACTCGCCCTGGTGCCCGACGAGACCGTCCGGGCGGCGATGGTGGACGGCGCGAGCTTCGGGCAGCGGCTGCGCCTGGTGATCCTGCCGCTGATGAAGCCGGCCATCCTGGTCGCCCTGCTCTTCCGCACCCTGGACGCCTTCCGGATCTTCGACAACATCTACGTGCTGACCGGCGGTTCCAACGGCACCGGCTCGGTGTCGATCCTCGGCTACGACAACCTCTTCACCGCGCTCAACCTGGGCATCGGATCGGCGATCTCCGTCCTGATCTTCGTCTGCGTCGCACTCATCGCCCTGGTCTTCGTCAAGCTGTTCGGCACGGCGACGCCGGGCGCGGAACCGGAGAGCCGATGAGCACCCGACACGCCCGGACGCTGACCGGCTGGGGCGTCGCCAACCTGGTCGTCGTCCTGTACGCGCTCTTCCCGGTGTGGTGGATCGTGGCGCTCTCCTTCAAGGACCCCGCCACCCTCACCGACGGGAACTTCGTGCCGCGCGAGTGGACCTGGGCCAACTACCGCGGCATCTTCCAGACGTCGGAGTTCACCCGGGCCCTGGTGAACTCGATCGGCATCGCGGTGATCTCCACCGCCATCGCCGTCGTCCTCGGCACCATGGCGGCCTACGCGGTGGCCCGGCTGCGCTTCCCCGGCAAGCGGCTGCTGATCGGCATCTCCCTGCTGATCGCGATGTTCCCGCCGATCTCGCTGGTCTCGCCGCTGTTCAACATCGAGCGGGTGCTCGGCCTCTTCGACACCTGGGCCGGGCTGATCATCCCCTACATGACCTTCTCGCTGCCGCTGGCGATCTACACCCTCTCCGCGTTCTTCCGGGAGATCCCGTGGGACCTGGAGAAGGCGGCCAAGGTCGACGGCGCCACGCCCTGGCAGGCGTTCCGGCTGGTCATCGCACCGCTGGCGGCACCCGGCGTGTTCACCACCGCGATCCTGGTCTTCATCTTCTGCTGGAACGACTTCCTCTTCGCGATCTCGCTGACCTCCACCACCTCGGCCCGGACGGTGCCGGCCGCCATCGCCTTCTTCACCGGGAGCTCCCAGTTCGAGCAGCCGACCGGCTCGATCGCGGCCGCCGCCGTGATCATCACGATCCCGATCGTGGTCTTCGTGCTGCTGTTCCAACGCCGCATCGTCGCCGGACTCACCGCCGGCGCAGTCAAAGGTTGAGACCGCCCCACCCGGCGGACCAGGAAGGCGGACCGTGGCCGAGATCGTCCTCGACGGCATCACCAAGCGCTACCCCGACGGCGCCCTCGCCGTCCGCGACGTCAACCTCACCATCGCCGACGGCGAGTTCGTGATCCTGGTGGGCCCTTCCGGCTGCGGCAAGTCCACCACGCTCAACATGATCGCCGGGCTGGAGGACATCACCGACGGCACCCTGCGGATCGCCGGGGAGGTCGTCAACGACCGCGCGCCCAAGGACCGCGACATCGCCATGGTCTTCCAGAGCTACGCCCTCTACCCGCACATGAGCGTGCGCGAGAACATGGGCTTCGCGCTGCGGCTGGCCAAGACCGACAAGGCGACCATCGCCGCCAAGGTGGAGGAGGCCGCCCGCATCCTGGACCTCACCCAGCACCTGGACCGCAAGCCCGCCAACCTCTCCGGCGGCCAGCGCCAGCGGGTCGCGATGGGGCGGGCCATCGTCCGCGACCCCAAGGCCTTCCTGATGGACGAGCCGCTGTCCAACCTGGACGCCAAGCTCAGGGTCCAGATGCGCACCCAGATCGCCGCGCTCCAGCGCCGTCTGGGCACCACCACCGTCTACGTCACCCACGACCAGGTGGAGGCCATGACGCTCGGCGACCGGGTGGTGGTCATGCGGGCCGGCGTCGTCCAGCAGGTCGGCTCGCCGCAGCACCTGTACGACGAGCCGGTCAACCTGTTCGTCGCCGGGTTCATCGGCTCGCCCGGCATGAACTTCCTCGGCGCCGCGCTGGAGGAGAACGCGCTGCGCACCTCGCTGGGCGCGCTGCCGCTGGACGACCGCACCCGGCGCGCCCTGGAGCGCGCGGACGCGCCCCGCGAGCTGATCGTCGGCATCCGCCCCGAGGACTTCGAGGACGCCGCCCTGGCCGAGCACACCGGCGGCGTCACCTGCACCGTCACCGTCGAGGTCCGGGAGTCCGTGGGCTCCGACGTGTACGTCCACTTCGCGGAGGAGGGCGGGCCGGCGCCGACGGAGGAACTCGCCGAACTCGCCGCGGACTCGGGCCGGGCCGACACGGGCATGCAGGAGCACCGCGTGGTCGCGCGGCTGAACACCGCGACCCGCGCCGCCGAGGGCCACCCGCTGGAGCTGTGGGTCGACACCGCCCGGATCCACGTCTTCGACCCCCGCGACGGCGCCAACCTGACCCACCCGGAGCGCCAGCCGGGGTGAGCCGGGCGGGGGCTGTTACGGGGTGCCGCCCTCCTGGCGGGCCATCCACTCCATGATGGCCCGTTCGGTGACGGCGAGGTCGTCGGTGGGGCTGAACTGCAGCAGCTCGGTTCCGGCGTCGACGTACGGCCGGTGGCCCGGCGGCTGGTAGAACGCGTCGCCGGCCTCGTACACCTCCTCGTGGTCCCCGAAGACGTAGCGCATGCGTCCGGCGATGACGTAGCCCCAGTGCGGGCAGTGGCACATCCCGCCGGGCAGTGCTTGCAGCGGACCGTCCAGGTCGGCCTCGGCGGCGAAGGAGACGAACTCGACCGTGTAGCCGTTCATCTCCGCGCGGCGGTCGGTCACCGGCCCGAACTCCTGGACCTGCGGCGCCGACTGCTTGGATACCTTGGGCATCGGTACGGCTCCTCCCGGTGGCAACCCCGAGACTTCCCCTCGTGTCGAGTCGACCACTTCGCGCCCCGGGCCGCATCCGGGCCGGACGCCGGAACGCGCGCCGCCGGTCCGGAGGAGGTCCGGACCGGCGGTGCGCGCGGGTGGGGTGCGGGTGTCAGGGCGCGGGTGTCAGGGCGTGGGTGTCAGGGCGCGGCCGGGGCGGCCGGCGCGCGGCGGGACAGCGCGTCGGAAGCCTTGACCGTGCCGTACAGGGAGACGGCGAGGGCGAGGACCAGGGCGGCGCCGGCGGCGAAGAGACTGCCGGAGGAGACGGCCTTGGCGCTGCCGGCCTCGGTACGGGCGGAGCCGGCGAGGAACGGCACGACCGCCAGCACCGCGACCCCGAGGACGACCTCGCCCCAGACGACCTTCGGGAAGTGGTGCAGCGTGAGGTGGCGGAGGGAGGCGGTGTCGTCGGCGCGGCGGGCCCGGGCGATGCGAGGCATCAGCCAGAACTGGTTGAAGGCGCCGGCGGTGACCAGGGCGAGGACGAGGAGGACCTTGACGAGCAGGGCGAGGCCGTAGCCGGTCGTCCACAGCTGGGACACCGCGCCGACGTGCTTCCAGGTGAGCCAGAGGCCGGAGACGACGACGGCGCCGACGCAGACCATGGCGACGAGGCTGAAACGGCGCCACAGGTCGGCCCACAGCGGGCCGGCCGCGTCACCGAGGCGGCCGCGGGCGCCGGCGAGGGCGACGAGCAGGGCGAGGCCGCCGAGCCAGACGGTGCCGGAGACGATGTGGACCTGGTCGAGGACGAGGTCGAGCCAGCGGTCGAGGTCGGCGGGCGCGGTGGTCGGGACGGCGGCGATCAGGGTGACGGCGAGGGCGGCCGGCAGGGCGGCGAGCGCGACGCGGTCGGTGTGGCGGCGGACGGCCGGGACGAACAGGGCGGTCAAGGCGGCGGCCGTGGCGAGCAGGACGGCGTTCTGGACGAGGTAGACCGTGCCCTGGGAGATCCAGGCGCCCTTGGCGGCGGGGGCCCGGAGGAAGTCCAGGATCCGGTCGGGGGCGAGGGCGTCGCCGAAGGGCATGCCCTTGCCGGAGCGGGCGACGCGGGCGGCGAGCTGGAAGTAGCCGGTGACCAGCAGCACCACGCCCGCCCAGGCGAGGTACACCGCCGATCTGGATCTCAGGACGGCCGCGTCGTGCGTGCCGTCCTCGCCGCCGGTGCGTTCGGCGGCCCGCAGGGACGGGAGGACGGTGGTGGCGTAGGTGACGGTGGTGCCGATGGCTCCGCTGAGGCCGATGAAGTAGCCCGTCTTGGTGAGGATCCGCCAGAGCTGGGGCGTGGTGTATCCGGCCGTGTTCGCGGCCAACAGCAGACTGTTCATGAGGGAAGGCTAGCCTTAGGAAGGTTAGCCTTCCCTCATTCTTGGCCCTCGGCTGTCCTATCGTCATGAATCCGTGATGAACCTTCGGGAACCGGTGTGGGTCGAGGTGCGTACGCGCCGGCGGGGGCGTTTCGTGGAAGCAGCGCGGGAATCGCGTCACGACGAGTCGGCAAGGGAGCGGTGACATGGCTGTGGTGATGTCGATGCGGTGGGTCGGGGCCACTCCGGAGCAGTACGACACGGTGCGTGACGAGGTCCGCTGGGAGGAACTCGAACCGGCGGGTGCGCAGCTGCACGTCGCCTGGTTCGACGCGCAGGGCCTGCACGTGACCGACGTGTGGGATTCCCAGCAGGCGTTCGAGACGTTCTTCGCCGAACGGCTGGCCCCGGCGGTCGAGAAGGCCGGCATCCCCGGCGCACCGGAGACGACGTTCAGCCCGCTCCACCGGCGCTTCGTCGTCCCGGGCGTCAGCGGCGCCGCCTGACCGGACCCGGCGGGTGCGGACGGCACACGGCGGGTGCGCCGTAGCCCGGCGCACCCGCGCGGGGGTCAGGGCCGGGCCTCCAGGAGGATGTTGAGCGGGGCGCTGTCCTCGGCGATCCGCCGCACCCGGGTGAGCCCGCCCGCCGCCAGGACCTCCCGCAGCCGGGCCTCGCCGGCCATCGTGCCGAGCGCGGCCGCGCCGGTCTGGGCGAGCGAGGACGGGGTGCACACCAGGGTGGAGATCGCGTAGCCGACGCGGGCGTAGGGATTGGCGAAGTCGTCGGCGAAGCGGTCGGCGGCCAGCGGCTCGACGACCAGGACGGCGCCGTCCGCCGCGAGGGCGGCCCGGGCGTGCGCCACGGCGGCGACCGGATCGCCCATGTCGTGCAGCGAGTCGGTGAAGGTGATCAGGTCGTAGCCGTCGCCGGGGTAGCCGGCGGCGTCGGCGACCTCGAAGACGGCCCGCCCGTCGAGCCCGGCCTCGGCGGCGGACGCCCGGGCCCGGGCGACGGCGGCGTCGTCGGGATCGAAGCCGACGACGGTGCTGCGCGGCCACCGCTGGGCGATCAGGATCGAGGAGAGGCCGTGGCCGCAGCCGACGTCGGCGACCCGGGCACCGGCGTCGAGCCTCGGCACGATGCCCTCGACGGCGGGGATCCAGGCGGCGATCAGGCCGTGCACGTACGCGGGGCGGGTGAAGCGCTCCTGCGCCAGGCCGAGGGCCGGGTGGTGCTCGCCCCAGCCCATGCCGCCGCCGGTGCGGAAGAAGCCCTCGACGCGGTCGAGGTCCGCCCAGAGCGCGATCAGGCCGGGGAAGACGCCGATCAGCGCGGTCGGGGAGCCGTCGTCGGCGAGGACGGCCGCGTACTCGTCGGTGAGGGTGAAGCCGTCCGTCGCCGGGTCGTGGTCCAGGTAGCCGGCCACGGCGACGCCGCGCAGCCACTCCCGGACGTAGCGCTCCACCAGGCCGGTGCGGGCGGCCAGTTCGGCGGACGTGAGCGGGCCGGCGCCGGCCATCGTGCGGAACAGGCCGAGCCGGTCGCCCAGCACGATCAGCGGTGCGGTGCAGTTGACGCCGAGCTCGCCGAAGACGTGGCCCACGGCGGCTTCGAGTCGGTCGGGGTCGACGGTCGGGGGCGTGGAACCGGTCGGCGACGCGTGTTCGGTCGGGGTCGGGGTCGGGGTCGGGGTCGGGCTCGGCGTTCCGGCTTCGGCCGGTGCTGCGGTTTCGGTGGCGGGTGCCATCTCGATCACCTCTTCGGAAGTGCTGGTGACCGAGAGGCGTGGGAAACCGCCTCACAGACTGTGGGACGGGCGCCCGCCGGGCCGTCGGGCGGTTGCCGTCGGGCGGTCACAGCTGCCAGTGCACCGGCTGCGCGGGGCGGTAGGCGCACGCCCGTCCGGTGGTGACCGACGCGGCGAGGTGCCGGCCCAGCTCGGGGTGCTCGCGCTCGATCCGGCGCATGGTGTCCCGGATCCGGGCGGTGACGGTGGTGCGCGCCCGCTCCCCGGCGTCGCCGAGGCGGCGCGGGCGCCCGCCGAGGCCGTACGCGCCGCGCAACTCGGTGACCAGCGCGTCGCGTTCCTCCTCGGCGCGGGCCAGCCGGGGGACGTCGTCGAGCTCGCGGGCCTCGGCGATCTCCCCGTCGAGGCGGTCCAGCCGGGCCCGGTAGGCGGCGCGCGCCCGTTCGTCCGCGCGCTCGTCGCTGCCGGAGGGCGGTTGGTCCGGGCCGCCCAGCAGCCGGGTGGCGGAGACCTCCCGGCCGGGGGAGGACAGCAGCAGCGCCAGGTCGTGCAGGCCCTTGGCGTCCTTGAGGACCACCGTGCGGCCGCGGTACCCGAGCGTCCACAGCTGGCCGTCCCGGTGGAACACGTGGTCGCTGTCCGCCCGTGCGAGGGTGGCCCGGGCGTCGTCGCGCAGCCAGTCCAGGCCGAGCTCCTCGGCGGCGGCCAGCGCCTGGGCGAGCAGCAGGCGACCGCGTTCGCCCGCCGGATCGCGGGCCAGCAGCGCCCGGCCGAGTTCGAGCCGGGCCCGGACGGCGACGGGCCGGGCGCCGAGGCGGTCGGCGCCGTCCATGGCGTCCGTCAGGTGCCGGACGGCCTCCGGCCCGGTGGCGGCCAGGCCCAGGTAGAGCGCCACCGGGCCGAGGACGGCGACACCGCCGCCGATCACGATGGTCTCCCGCTCGTACGGCAGCAGCCGCCGGTAGCGGTCCTCGCGCACCTCCGGAACGCCGGCCGCCACGGCGATCTCCACGTCGAACGCGAGGCCCGCCAGCGCCCGCCACCGGTAGCGGGACAGCACCTCGGCGGCGGGCAGCGCGCGCAGCACGGCGGCGGCCGCCCCGGGCTCGTCGGCCGCCAGGTGGTCGAAGCAGCGCCAGTGCGGCAGGAACTCCGGGGGCAGCCCGGCGTCGCCGCACTCCGCCAGCGTGGCCGCGACCCCGGCCGGCCCCTCCCGGGCCAGCGCTCCGGCGATCCGCTGGGTGGCGCTCACCCCGGCGCCGTCCGGTTCACCGATCGCCTCGGCCAACTCGGATGCCTCGGCGGACAGTTGATCGGCCTCGCGGTAGCGGCCGCGGAGCAGCGCCCAGGCGGCGTCGCGGGAGCGGACCAGGTAGCGGGCGCGCGGCAGCCGGGACCGCTCGGCCGCGTCGGCCGCGCGGCGCAGCGCGTCCGCCGCGCCCGGGTCGGCGAGTTCCAGCAGCGCCACGAAGCGGCACAGCGTGCCCTCGAACTCCAGTGCCGTGTCGCGCGCCGCCACCGCCGCCGCCACCATGCCGTCGGCGAGGGCCAGCCGGTCCTGCGCGGTGCCCGGCGCCCAGGTGACGTCGTGCTGCGCGAACAGCGCAGTGGCCAGGGCGTGCGGATCGCCGGCGGCGCGGGCCCGGTCCGCGGCCCGCCGGGCGAGGTCCCGGGCCCGGGGGGTGTCCCGCTCCGGCCCGTCGGCCAGCTCCCGGGCCAGGGCCGCGAGCACCTCGGCGTGCACGGCCGCGTGCGGCCCGCCGGCCAGGGCGGCCTCGGCGCGCTCCAGCCGGTCGACCACCTCGCGCGGGGAGTCGTCGCTGCGGACGCCCGCCTCGTGGAGCCCGAGCGCGGCCGCCGCCAGCAGCTCCGGCCGGTTCGCCGTCAGGGCGGCCTCGGCCACCTCGGCGAACCGGCGGGCGGCCGAATCCCTCGCCCCGGCGCGCAGTTCGGCCTCCGCCAGGTCGGTGCGCAACCGCAGTGCCGCGGGATCGTCCGGGGCGGTGAGCCGTACCGCCTGCTGCCACCACCGGGCGGCCTGCTCGTACGCGAGCAGGGCCATCGCCTCCTCGCCGGCCCGGACGGCGTGCCGGACGGCCGGTTCGACCGGGCCGAACGGCAGGGCCTGGCCGTGGTGCCAGGCCAGCTCGGCCGGGCCGGCGGTGTCGGCCAGGGCCCGGGCGGCGGCGAGGTGCAGTTCGGCGCGGCGGGCCGGATCGAGCCGGTCCACCAGCTCCGCCCGGAAGAGGTCGTGGACGAACCGGTAGCCGTCCGGGTCGTCCCGGGCGACGATCCGCGCGCGCAGCGCAGGCTCCAGCAGGCCGGGGACCTCGGCCCGGGGCACGGCCGCGACGCCGGCGAGCCGGTCGGCGGTGAAGGCGCGGCCCAGCACCGCGGCGGTGCCGAGCGCCCGGGCCGTCCGGTCCGGCAGCCGGGCCAGGCGCCGGGCCACCGTCTGCCCGACGGCCGTGGGCACCGTCGGGTTGTCGCTGCCGGCCGGGTTGTCGGCGGCGGCGGCGCGCAGCCGGGCGACCTGCTGGACGAAGAACGGGTTGCCGCCGGTCCTCCGGTGCACCAGGGCCGCCGCCTCCGGCGTCGCGGGCGGCCCGAACCGCTCCAGCAGCGTGCCGACGCCGGTCGGGTCCAGGCCGCCGAGCACCACCACCTCGGCGCCGGGCAGCGCGGGCAGGGGGTGGTCGTCGGGCAGCTCGACGTCCCGGTAGGTGCCGATCAGCAGCAGCGGCTCGTGCCGGGAGCGCCGGCCCAGGTGGCCGAGCAGCAGCACCGACGCCGGGTCCGCCCACTGCACGTCGTCCAGGACGGCCACCAGCGGGCGGCCGTCCCGCAGCAGCAGGCCCGCGATCCGGTCGAACAGGGCGAGCCGGGAGTCCGCACCGCCGGCGGGAGCCGCCGTGCGCCGCGGTGGATCCTCCCCGGGGAGCTCATCCCCGGGTGACTGTTCCCCGGGTGACTGTTCCCCGGGGGGCTGTTCCCCGGGCGGCTCCGGGGCGAACGGCCCGGCCCGTCCGGTGACCGCGCGCACGATCTGCTGCCAGGGCCACAGCGCGGGTGCGACACCCCCGTCCTCGCACAGGCCCCACACCGCCGTCACACCGCTGCTCCGGGCGTACCGCACCACCTCGGCGGCGAGTGCCGTCTTCCCGATCCCCGGCTCCCCGGCCAGCAGCACCAGTCCGCCGCGGCCCGCCGCGGCGCCGTCCACCGCGCGGCACAGCGACGTCAGCAGCGCGGCCCGGCCCACGAGCTCCGACTCAACCGGCGGCCCCACACCGGCATTCTCCCACCGGGCCGGGCCCGTCACCCCGTGCGGATCACTGCGCGCGCACGATGACCACCGGGCAGGTGGCGTGTTGCGCGCAGCGCGTGCTGACCGAGCCGAGCAGGGCCCGGGTGAAGCCGCCGTGGCCGTGGCTGCCGACGACCAGGACCTCGGCGCCCCGCGACGCGTCCAGGAGCACGTCCGAGGCGTCGCCCATCACCAGTGCCGGGCGGATCTCCACCGGATGGTCCTCGCCGAGCACCGACTGGAGCTCGTCGGCGAACTTCCGGTCGGCCACGTCCCGGTCGAGGGCCATGTCGACCACCGGCGCCGACCAGCCGAAGTGGCTCGGCGGCTCCCAGGCGCCCACCGCATCGACGACCCCGCCGATCAGCGTGGCGTGCCGGATCGCCCAGCGCAGCGCGGCGTGCGACGACGGCGAGCCGTCGACGCCGACCACGACGCGGGGAGCGGATTCGTTCGCGTCCATGTGCACCGTCCTGTCGGTCGTCGCCCCCTCCACCACGGTGCGCGCCGCCCGGGGCCGCCGCCAGTACTTACCGGCAGCCGGGTGACGGCGGCCCGGCGGCGGGCCCGGCGGCGGGGCCGGCCGCTCAGCCGGCCAGGCCCGGCAGCACCTGGGCGCCGGGCAGCCGGGCCAGCGCCCGGCCCGGGAGGATCAGCTTGCCCCGGCGCCGGCCGCTGCCGACCAGGACGTACGGGGCCGCGGCCACCGCCTCGTCGATGAGCAGCGGCCAGGCGGCGGGCAGGCCGACGGGGGTGATGCCGCCGTACTCCATGCCGGTCAGCTCGACCGCGACGTCCATCGGCGCGAAGGACGCCTTGCGCGCCCCCAGGTGCGTACGGACCGCGCGGTTGACGTCCACCCGGGTCGTGGCCAGGGCGAGGCACGCGGCATGGGTGACCTCGCCGGCGCGTTTGGCGGCGACCACCACGCAGTTCGCGGAGAGCTCCGGCGGCGTGTCGTACGCGGCGCAGAAGACCGCGGTGTCCGCCTGCTCCGGGTCGGTGTCCACGTAGAGCACGGACGCGGCCGCGTCCCGGGCGTCCCAGTTCTTCAGGGCGTCGGCCACGGGGGCGGCCAGGTCGTCGCACACCTCCAGCGCGGCGAAGGCGGTCGGGAAGCTGCCGAAGGGCGGGGGCACGGGCTCGCTCATGGGACGGACTGTAGCGCGGCCCGCCGCCCCGCCCGGCTATCCCCAGTAGCCCGCGTGCACCGCAGCCGCCTCCTCGAACAGGTGCGGGCCCGACACCTCCACGGTGTCGCCGCCCGCGGCGAAGACCCGTCGGCACGGCAGGTCGAGCACCGGCTCCTCCGGGTCGGCCCCCGCGATGGCGATCAGCTCGGACGCGCCGAGCGCGTAGACGACCTGCCGGATGCCGCTCCAGTAGATCGCGCCGGCACACATCGCGCACGGTTCGGTGCTGCTGTACAGGGTGGCCGCGGTCAGCTGCGCCGGGTCGAGGGTCCGGGAGGCCCGGCGGACCAGGTTGATCTCCGCGTGGGCGGTGACGTCGCGGTCCGTCAGCACGGTGTTCTCGGCGGTGAGCAGGACGTTCCCGGCGGCGTCGGTCAGCACCGCGCCGAAGGGGTGGTTGCCGCGCTCGCGCGCGCTGTTCGCGAGCCCGATGGCGGCGAGCAGGTGGGTGCGGGTGTGGTCGGCCATGGCGGGCTCCTCGGGGTGCGGGACGGGTGCGGTCGGGTGGTGGGTCGCGTGGCGGGTGGGGCGTCGGATCGGGTGGCGGATCGGGTGGCCGGGTCGGGCCGTGGGGTCAAACGTATGACGGCGGGCGTTCGACGGAAGCGGCCCGGCAGCGGGCGCCCGGGTGACAGGATGCCCGGGTGAACGAGATCACGCGTGCCGCCGAACGCCTCCTGGCCACCCGGTTGTCCGATCCCGTCGACCTGGGCGGGAGCACCCGCACCACCGTGCTGCGCTGCCGGACGGCGGAGGGGCGGAGCGTCGTCGTCAAGGCCTACACCGGCGGGCGGGACGCCCTGCGCGGCTTCACGGCCGAAGCGGCCGGGCTCGCGCTCGGCCTGGCCGGCCCGGAGGTGCTCGGGGTGGACCGCGAGGTGCCGCTGCTCGTCCTGGCGGACCTCGGCGACGCGCCGACGCTCGCCGACCTGCTGCTCGGGGACGACCCCAAGGCCGCCGAGGAGGGCTTGCTGGCCTGGGCGGTCGGGCTCGGCCGGCTGGCGGCCCGCTCGGTGGACCGCCGCGCCGACCTCACCCGGCTGTGGGCGCGGTACGACACGGGCACGCCCACCTGGGCGGAGGACCCGTGGATCGCCCGCGCCGCCGCCGCCCTGCCCGGCGTGCTGGAGGCGGCCGGCGTCGCCGTACCGGACGGCCTCGGAGCGGAGCTCGCGCGGATCGGCACGGCGGGCGGGGAGGAGTACCCGGCCTTCACCCCGGGGGACACTTGCCCGGACAACAACCTGCTCACCCCGGACGGGCTCCGGCTGCTCGACTTCGAGGCCGCCGACTTCCAGTCGGTGTTCCTGACCGCCGCCTACTGCCGGATGCCGTTCTCCTCGTGCTGGTGCGTGTTCGCGCTGCCGGACGGGCTCGCCCGGCGGATCGAGGCGGCGTACCGGGCCGAGGTCGTCCCGGTGTACCCGGCGCTGGCCAAGGACGCGGTGTGGGAGGACGGGATGCGGCGGGCGGTGGCCGTGTGGACGGTGCACGCCACCCTGGGGCTGCTGCCGCGCACCGCCGAGGACGGCCCGATGCACCGCACCCGGCGGCCGGTGCCGACCCGGCGCCAGGTGCTCAGGCACCGCTGGGAGACGGCGGCGCGGCTGGACGGGCTCCCCGCGTTCACGGAGACGATGCGGCGCCTGCTCCGCGAGGTCGCCGACGGCTGGCGGGTGGACCCGCTGCCCGGCTACCCCTGCTTCGGGCGCGGGGGCGCCGACCTCGGCTGACGGGCCGCGACGGCCGCCACTCCATCCGGCCGGTCAGCCGTACGGGACGACCGCGACCGGGCAGTGGACGTGGTGGATCGCGGCGTGCGCGACCGGGCCCAGGTGGTGGTGGCGCAGCGGCCGGTGGTGACTGCGGCGGCCGACCACGAGCAGCCGGGCCGTCGCCGCCGCGTCCACGAGCTCGACCGCGGGCCTGCCCCGGACCAGGTCGGCCGTCACGGCCACCTCGGGGTGCCGGGCCCGCCAGGACTCCAGCGCCTCCGAGAGGTCGGCCCGCTCGTCGCCGGACACCTCGCCCTCCAGCCCGCCGATCGCGCCGTAGGACATGTGCTCGCTGCCGGCCGGCGGGGACCAGACGTGCACCACGCGCAACGGCGCCGAGCGGAGCGCGGCGGCCTCGAACGCGAAGGCCAGCACCGGATCGGCCGGGTGCGCCAGATCCAGGCCCACCGTCACCGGGCCGTCCGGCTCCTCCTCGCCCGCCCGGACGAGCACCACCGGGCAGGCGGCCCGGCGCAGCACCTCCTGGCTCACCGAGCCGACCAGGAAGCCGCGGACGGTGCTCAGCCCGCGTGAGCCGAGCACCAGTACGGAGGCGCTCCCGGCGGCGGCCTCCAGCGCCTCGGCGGGCGCGGCGGACTCGGTCGCGGAGGAGACCTCCACCCCGGGCGCCAGGGCGCGCAGGGCGGCCTCGCGGGCGGCGAGTTGCGACCGGACGTGCCGGTAGCTCTCGTCGCTGCCGACCACGTCCCGCTTCGGCAGCGGCCACGCCTGGAGGATCCGGAGCGGCAGGCCCCGGCGCTGCGCCTCACGGGCGGCCCACTCGGCGGCAGCCAGGCTCTCCGGCGAGCCGTCGAAGCCGACGACCACGGATCCGGTCATGGCGTCCTCCTCGGTTCCGCGCTGGATCGGGGCGGCGGGGGCGGGGCCCGGCCGCCCGGGTGCGGTGCCCCGCGGCCCCGGGCTCGGTGCCCGGCGGGCCCGGGTGCCGCCCCAGTATCGGCAGTGGACGCGGCCGGCGCCTCCCGGGGCGTTCCGCCGGGTGCCGGCCTCGCCCCGGCGGAGCGGTGCCGCCGCCCGCCCGTACCGGCTGAGCAGCGGAAACGCCCCTCGGGTGAGCGGATATCCTGATCACATGAGCGACAACCTTCCCGCGTGCCCGCAGTGCGGCGGCGAGTACACCTATGAGATGGACGCCCTCATGGTCTGCCCGGAGTGCGGCCACGAGTGGGCGCCCGCCGACACCGGCGCGGCCGCCGCCGGGGGCGGGGAGCGGGTGGTCAAGGACTCGGTCGGCAACGTGCTGAACGACGGCGACACCGTGACCGTCGTCAAGGCCCTGAAGGTGAAGGGCAGTGCCTCCGGCATCAAGGCCGGCACCAAGGTGCGCAACATCCGCCTGGTCGACGGGGTCGACGGCCACGACATCGACTGCCGCATCGAGGGCTTCGGCGCCATGCAGCTCAAGTCCAGCGTGGTCAAGAAGGCCTGACCGGCCTTCGCGGGCCTCGGCTCGTTCTCGTGGACCTGAGGCTCGTCCTCCGGCAGGTCCGGAGGACGAGCCTCAGGTGCGGATCCGGCGGAACACGACCAGCAGGGCGACCGCGGTGAGCGCCAGCAGGATGCCGGCCTCGACGAGCTGGACCGGCACGAGGTGGTCGGCCGGGTGGTAGCGGAGCCAGACGGCGGTGGCCCCGTCGCAGGGGGAGGACTGGCAGGTGTCGTCGGAGATGCGGCTGCCGTCGGCCAGGACGGAACCGCGCTCGACCAGCCACGCGTTGGTGGGCTGCCCGATGAAGGAATGTCCGGCGTCCATCGGGACCACCGTCTCGACGATCGGGTGGAAGTACGGGCGGACCAGGCTCATCAGGCCGTGGGCGGCCGCGACCAGCGCGCCGGTGAGGAACATCGCGGGCAGCGTTCGGCGCAGCAGCCGGCCGACCAGGACGCCCAGCGCCAGCGCGAACAGCGACCAGGCGATCGGCGCGACCCCGAGGGCCGGGTAGGTGAAGAACTGGAACGGCGGGTCGAAGGCGACCGGCCCGTGCACGATGTCCGTCCACCACACCCAGGTCATCAGGGAGGCGAGCGCGCCGCTGAAGACCAGCACCGCGAGGCCGGGCACCGCGAGCCGGGCGGCCAGCCAGCGCACCGGGCTGACGGACTGCGCGCGGATCAGCCGGATGGTGCCGCGCTCGTACTCCTGGGCCAGCAGCGGCGCGCCGACGAAGACGCCGATCAGCAGCGGGACGGCGGTGACCGCGGGCTGGAGTATCCGGACGAACCAGTAGTTCGGCCGGTCGATCGGCGAGAGCAGCGTCCAGCAGCGGGTGCCGGACCAGGTCGAGGGGCTGTAGCAGCCGGTGCGCCGCAGGACGCCGATGGTGTGCCGGCTGGCGAGGTGGATCCAGAGGAGGTCGGCCGCCACCAGGACCAGCAGTGCCGCCAAGGTCCACAGCACCGCCCGACTTTGACGGGTCGTCAGCCAGAGCATCCCGCGCAGCCCGGGGGCGGCGGGGCGGCGGCTCGCCGGTGCGGTGACGCGGTCGGGCAGGACGTTCGTGCTCATGCGGCGGCCCCGTCGTTCGTGTGCTCGTCGTTCGCGTGCTCGTCGTTCGCGTGCCTCGTGGCGAGGTTCCCGTCGGCCGGGCGCTCGGTGGTGGAGTGCCCGTCGGCCGGTGCGCGGAGGTAGCCGAGCAGCAGCTCCTCCAGGCCCGGCCGCTCGCCCTCCCACGGACCGTCCAACGGCTCACCGGTGCGCACCAGTGTGGTGGCCCGGCGTCCGCCGACGCGCTGCTCGACGACCAGGTCGGCCGGGAGCGCGGCGGACCCGGCCGGCCCGGTGACCAGCTGGTGCCCGTCCAGGATCTCCTCCAGGTCGCCGGCGAGTCGGATCCCTCCGCGCTGGACGAGCAGCAGGTGGTCGATGACGCCCTCCAGCTCGGGGAGGATGTGCGAGGAGACCACGATGGTGGTGCCGCGTTCGGCGGGCGCGGACATCAGGGTGCCCATGAGCTGGTGGCGGGCGAGCGGGTCGAGGTCGGCCATCGGCTCGTCGAGCAGCAGCAGGTCGGGGATCTTGCCGAGGGCGAGCGCCAGGCAGACCCGGGTGCGCTGCCCGCCGGAGAGCGAGCCGATCCGCGCCTTGGGCCGCAACTCGCCCTGGTCGACGATGCGTTGGGCCGTCTCCTGGTCCCAGACCGGATTGAGCTCACGGCCCATCCGCAGCGTCTCGGCGACGCTGAGGCCCGGATAGAGCGGCTTGTCCTGGGCCACGTACGCGACCCGGGCCCGCTGCTCCGGTGTGCCGGCGGCCTCGCCGAACACTCGCAACTCGCCCTCAGTGGGGGCTAGTTGTCGGGCAGCGAGGGAGAGCAGGGTGCTCTTGCCGGCTCCGTTGGGGCCCACCACGCCGCAGATCCGCCCGGTCGGGACGGTGAAGTCGCAGTCGCGCAGGGCCCAGTCACCCCGGTACCGCCTGCCGAGGCCGACGGCCTCCAGCGCGGGCGTCATGGTCGTCGGGTCTTCCACCCGGTCCCCCCACTGTTCTCAGTTCGGTGTTGCCGGGGAGACCCCGGTGTCGAAACGCTGCTCCAGGACGGAGGCCATCAGCGCGGCGATGTCCTCGCGCTCCAGGCCCGCCTCCCGGGCCCGGTCCACCCAGCCGACCAGGTCCGCGCGCAGCGGACCGTCGGCCGCCGCCTCCGGCCGGGCGAGTGACCGCCGGACGAAGGTGCCGAGCCCCGGCCGGGGCTCGACCAGTCCCTCGCGTTCGAGTTCGCGGTAGGCCTTCAGCACGGTGTTGGGGTTGATCGCGGTCAGCTCCACCACCTCACGGGCGGTCGGCAGCTTGTCCCCGGGCTGCAGCAGCCCGAGCCGCAGGGCCTGTTTGGTCTGCTGGACGATCTGCTGGTAGGTGGAGACGCCGCTGCGCCGCTCGATGCGGTACTCGATCACCGGCGTTCCGGCCTTTCACTAGTTCAATAGTGGAATGGTGGCCCACTGCGGCGCGCGGGTCAAGCCGAACCGGGGGAGGGGTGGGACGAACGGCCCGGTCAGGGGCGTTTGAGCAGCAGCAGGCCGTCCCGGTCGACCAATCGCCGGTAGCCCGACTCCTGGTAGACCGTCAGCATGCGGGCGGTGTCGGCGACGGCGCACGGGGCCCGCACGCTCGGATCGAGCAGATCGACGACCACCCACTCCGGACCGGGCCGGGCCGGCTCCCGGCACACCAGGGTGACCTCCGTCCGGTCGGTGAGCTGGGCCGCCAGGCGGTTGGAGGCGGCCACCGTGGCGTCGTCCGGTATCAGCCGGAGCATCGCCCGGGTCTCGGTGAGCCGCGGCGAGGTGCGCCAGGCCTCCGGCATCACCACCTCGTGCAGCGGGTAGAGCGGCAGCGTCACGACCGTCACCAGGGCGCTGACGAGCAGTGCGCGCCGGGCGCGGCGGGGGAGCGGGGCGGGCCTGGTTGCGGTCGCGCCGACGGTTGTGGCCTCGCTCGCGGTCGCGCCGACGGTTGTGGCCTGGCCGACGGTCGGGTGCCGGTCCCGGGAGCGGGCGAGGGCGTCGACCAGGGCGGCGACCGCGATCGGCATCAGCACCGCGCTGTAGTGGTAACTGACGCCCCAGTAGTGCGGGTTGGCGGACAGCAGCCGCCAGGCCAGGGTGGGCACGCAGAGCAGGAAGAGCGGAGAGCGCAGGCCGAGGAAGCCGGCCGTGGCGGCGAGCAGGAACAGCAGCAGCCATTTGACCGGCGGCCACACGAGGCGCAGCGGCAGCGCCCACGGCGCGGACTGCCCGCCGCCGTCCAGCTGCTGCCAGTAGTCGAAGCCCCCGCCGGAGTTGAAGGCGGGCAGCACCACGAGCACGGTCACCGCGGTCGCGGCGAGGCCGACGGCGGCGAGGGCGAGGCCGGGCAGCTGGGTGCCGGCGGCCTGCCGGGCCTGCCAGGCGATCAGCAGGCCGACGGCGGCGACGGTCAGGCCCAGGTCCTCCTTGACCAGCAGCAGTGGCAGCGACCAGAGCGCGGCGGCCAGCGGGCGGCGCCGGCCGAGCGCGGTGGCGGCGAAGGCGAGCAGCGGGACGGCGAACGCGATCTCGTGGAAGTCGTCGGCCGCGGCCCTGACGATCCCCCAGGAGGCCCCGGTGACGCAGCCGACCACCAGAGCCACCCGCGGCCCGGCCACCTCGTGGGCCCAGCGGGTCAGCGGGACGACGGCCAGTGCCATGAGCAGCGCCTGGGCGACCACGAGGGTGAGCGGCGTCGGGAAGGCCCGGTACGCGGGGGCGAGGGTGGCGATCAGCGGGTGGAAGTGGTCTCCGAGCAGGTGGTACCCGGGCCCCTTGAGCGGCACGATCGGCGCCCGCAGGTGCGCGTACGCCCGGATGGCCTGTTCGAAGATCCCCAGGTCGTAGGCCTTGGTGAGGCCGCGGCGGTGCCGGTTGGCGGCGACGCAGACGTAGAGCGCGGCGAAGACCGCGGCCAGGCCCCAGGCCAGTGCGGCGGGGTGGCGCGACAGGCGCGGGGTGCGGGCGGGGTGGCCGGACGGGGCCGCCGGCGGCTGGGGCCGCGGCTGAGGTGGGGGCGGGGGCTGGGGTGGGCTGTGCGGGGAGGGGGCCAGGGGCATCGGCATTGAACCCTTTCACTATTCGATTAGTGGAAGGGTGATGGAAGGCTGAGCGGGCGTCAAGCTCGGCCCGGGCGAGGCCGGGTGGTGCCGGGCGGTGTGCAGAAGCGGACGTGCATCACCATCTTGACTGGTGATGCACGCCTGTCGCGGTGGAGTCACCATCTCGACCGGTGATGGCAATGTGTTCCGACGTCACGCCCCTGACAGGTGCGCGGCACCACAGGTGACGGTAATGCCGGGGGCCGTGGCCGGTGGTCGACGGGTCAGCCGGCCCGCCCGGATCCACGGTCGAGGAGTCCTGCCCGGTGCCGTCACCGGAACATGTCGGCCGGTGCGGTCAGTGCGCGCCCATGGCGGGCGAGGTCTTCTTCCGGGCGCGGTAGGCGGCGGCCTTGATCTTGTTGCCGCAGGACTCCATGCCGCACCACTGGCGGCGCATGCCCCGGGAGCGGTCGATGTAGATCCGCGTGCACTCCGGGTTGCCGCACTCCTTCAGCAGGGGGACGTCCGGACCGCTGAGCAGTTCGACGGCGTGCCGCGCGACGGTGGCCAGGGCCTGTCCGGGTGTCGCCTCGTTGTGCCGGCCGGCCACTGTGAGCTGCGGCGTCACGGGGGTCCTGCGTGCGGCGGCGTTGAGCACGGCGAGCGCCTCGCGGTCGAAGTCCTCCTCGGCGAGGCGGTTGGTGACGAGCCGGTAGACGGCCTCGCGTACGGTCTGTGCCTCCCGGACGTCCTGCTCGTCGCCGGGCGTGATGGTGTCCACGAGTCCGCAGTCCAGGTACCAGGCGTTCAGCCGCTCGGGCGTCACGAACATCTCGAACCGGGTCGACCGCCGCGCGCGGAGGGTCGCGGCGAAGTCGAGGGCCGGGTGCCCGCACACGAAGACATGGTCAAGGTTCACATCACCATCCTGACAGGTGACTGTCAGGGGTGCAAGGACCGGCCGGTGCGCGGGCAGCGCCCACGGCTGCGCGCACCGGCCGGGTGTGAGGGGACGCGGCTACGGCTGTGTGCACCGCCCGTCCGGCTCCCGCGGTGGTCGGCCCGCCGGGCGCGAAGCCCCGGGACGCGGGCCGGACCACGCGCCGGCGGTTCACACCGCGGGGGCCCCGGTCTCCTGCAGCGTGCCGTCGGCCAGCCGCAGCCAGCGGTTCACCCCGATCTCGGCGAGGAACCGCTCGTCGTGGCTGACCACCAGGAACGCGCCCCGGTAGGCGTTGAGCGCGCTCTCCAACTGCCCTGCGCTGACCAGGTCGAGGTTGTTGGTCGGCTCGTCGAGCAGCAGCAGCTGCGGGGCCGGATCGGCGCACAGCACGCAGGCGAGGGTGGCGCGCAGCCGCTCCCCACCGGAGAGCACCCGCACGGGCAGGTGCGCCCGGGCGCCGCGGAACAGGAAGCGGGCGAGCAGGTTCATCCGCTCCGCCTCGGGCCGCTCGGGCGCGAAGGCGGCGAAGTTCTCCGCCACGGTGCGCTCCTGGTCGAGCAGGTCCAGCCGCTGCGAGAGGTAGGCGATCCGGCCGTCGTTGCGGGTGATCAGCCCGTCGTCCGGGGAGAGTTCGCCGGTGATCAGGCGCAGCAGGGTCGACTTGCCCGCGCCGTTGGGCCCGGTGAGCGCGATGCGCTCGGGGCCACGGACGTTCAGGTCGACACCGCCGTCGGCGAACACGGCCCGGCCGCCGTGGCGGACCTGCAGCCCTTCGCCGAGAAACAGGTTGCGCCCGGCGGGCACCTGGGTGTCGGGCAGTTCCAGGGACAGCCGCTGTTCGTCGCGCAGGGCGCGGCCGGCCTCGTCGAGCCGGGCCCTGGCCTCGCTGACGCGGGTCGCGTGCACCTGGCCGGACCGTCCCGCCGACTCCTGGGCGCCGCGCTTCATGTTCCCCGCGAAGATGCGGGGCAGACCGGCGTTCTTGAGGTTGCGGGCGGCGTTGCTCGCCCGGCGCTCGGCGCGTTCGCGGGCCTGCTGCATCTCCCGCTTCTCCCGCTTCAGCTCCTGCTCGGCGTTGCGGACGTTCTTCTCGGCGGTCTCCTGCTCGGCCCGCACGGCCTCCTCGTACTCGGTGAAGTCGCCGCCGTAGTAGCGAAGTTCGCCGCCGTCGAGTTCGGCGATGCCCTGCATGCGGTCGAGCAGCGCGCGGTCGTGGCTGACCAGCAGCAGGCAGCCGTTGAAGTCCGCCAGCACGTCGTGGAGCTTGCGCCGGGCGGCCAGGTCGAGGTTGTTGGTGGGCTCGTCGAGCAGCAGGACGTCGGGGCGCTTGAGGAGCTGGGCGGCGAGGCCGAGCGAGACGATCTGGCCGCCGCTGAGCGTGCTCAGGCTGCGGTCCAGGTCGAGATGGCCCAGGCCGAGCCGGTCGAGCTGGGCGCGGGTGCGCTCCTCGATGTCCCAGTCGTCGCCGATGGTGGTGAAGTGCCGCTCGTCGACGTCGCCGGACTCCACGGCGTCGATGGCGCTGATGACCGCGGCGACGTCGAGCACCTCGGCGACGGTGAGGTCCCCGGTCAGGGGGAGGCTCTGGCTGAGGTAGCCGAGGGTGCCACTGACCGTCACCGAGCCGGTGGTGGGGGTGAGTTGACCGGCGATCAGCTTGAGCAGGGTGCTCTTGCCGGAGCCGTTGGGGGCGACCAGGCCGGTCCGGCCGGCAGGCACGGTGAAGGACAGGTCGTGGAAGACCGGGGTGTCGTCCGGCCAGGCGAAGGAGAGGTTCGAGCAGACGACGGCGGCGTCGGACATGGAGGTGACCTCGAAAGGGGGTGAGGGCAGGGCTCTGGAGCGCTGCCCTGGGCAGACACGGGAAAGGGGTACGACGAAGCCGACCACTTCGGCGGCGGCGCTTCCGATGCGCCGGCCGGTGGCCGTCAGATCCGGATCTCACCCGGAGATGTCGTCGTCACCCGCCATGTCTGCCACTCCTCGATCACACGAACGTCAGGTCACGCGCAGCGTAGCAGGTTGTTCCGCGAAGGCCGCCGCCGTTTTCCACCGGCCCCTCCGCGTCGGCGCGTTGACCGCCGCGGTGGGGCGGATCACCGGCAGGGACGGCCCCGACCTGTCGGCCTTCGGGCCCTTCGCGTTCCCGTCGCCCGGGGGTGCGCCGGGCGGGTGCGCGGGTGGCGCCGGCCGGGTGTCAGCCGACGCGGTAGCGCACCGGGAGGGACCGCACGCCGCGGATGATCCCGGAGCCGATCCAGTCGAGCGAGTCCACCGGGACGGCCAGGTCCAGCTCCGGCACGCGCGCCAGCAGGGTGCGTAGGGCGACGGCGGCCTCCAACCGGGCGAGCGGGGCGCCGAGGCAGTAGTGGACGCCGTGCCCGAAGGCCAGGTGACGGGCGGCGGGCCGGGCCACGTCGAGGCCGGCCGGGTCGCCCCCGCCGTCGGCCTGCGGGGCGTCGTGTCCGGCGGAGCCGAGGGCGACCGCGATCAGGCTCCCCCGGGGGATCGACACCCCGCCCAGGTCGAGGTCCTCCGCGGCGTAGCGGTTCGTGGAGCGCTCGACCGAGGTGTCGTGGCGCAGGAACTCCTCCACCGCGCCCGGTACCAGCTCCGGCCGCTCGCGCAACAGGCGCAGCTGGTCGGGGTGTTGCAGCAGGGCGAGCACCGCGTTGCCGAGCAGGTTCACCGTGCTCTCGTGGCCCGCGACGACCAGCATCAGGGCGGTGCCCACCAGCTCCTCCTCGGACAGCCGGCCGTCCTCCGATCCGCTGCCCGGGTGTCTCTCCAGGCCGCTCTTCGGGCCGGCTCCGTGGTCGCCCGGCGAGTCGCGGACGGCGACCAGTGCGGAGAGCAGGTCGTCCTGCGGGCGGCGGCGCTTGTCCGCGACCAGGGCGGCCAGCAGCGCGTGCAGGGCGGCCAGCGCCCCGCGGTGCTCGGGCGAGGTCACCTGCAGCGCCTGCCCCGACCAGCGGCGGAAGTCCCGGTGGTGTTCCGGCGGGATCCCGAGGAGTTCGGCGATGACGGTGGCCGGCAGCGGGGCGTTGAACGCCTCGATCAGGTCGATCACACCGGACGGCGGCATCCGGTCGATCAGCGCGTGGGCGATCTGTTCGATGCGCGGCGCCAGCGCGGCCGTTCGGCGCGGGGTGAAGGCGGTCGCGGCCAGGCGGCGCAGCCGGGTGTGCTCGGGCGGGTCGGCCTCCAGCATCTGCGCGCCGAGTCCGACCGAGGGCTCGTGCAGGACGAAGCCGGCCGCGGCCAGCGCCCCGGCGGCGGGGGTGGCGTCCTTGAGCAGGGCCGGGTGGGTCAGCGCCTCGCGGGCCAGGTCGTGGCCGACGACCAGCCAGCCGGTCAGGCCGGGTTGGAACTCGGCGGGGTGGACGGGGCCGAGCTCCCGGAGCGCGGCGTAGCGGGCGGGGGCGTCCGCCTTGAAGGCGGGATCGAGGACCACTCGGCCGTCCCGGTACGGGCAGGGCTCGTCGGTGTCCATGAGGTGTCTCCTGATCGCTCGGTGTTCGGGTCGGTGTGGTCGGTGTGATCGGTGTTCGGGCCGGTGGGTGGCTGGTCGGCAGGTCGGCAGGTCGGCAGGTGGGTGTGCGGGCGCGGACGCGCCGGAGGGGCATGCGCGTGCTGCGCATGCCCCTCCGGCGTCGGGGAAGCTCAGTCGTCGCCGTCCAGGACGGTGAGGACCTGCAGCACCTCCAGGTAGATCCACACCAGCGTCGTGGTGAGGCCGAAGGCCGCGAGCCACGCCTGCTCGCGGGGGACGCCCTCGGCGAGGGCGTCCCCCACCTGCCGGAGGTCCAGGGTGAGGAAGCCCGCGCCGAGCAGGACGCCGACGGCGCCGAACAGCAGGCCGAGGACGCCGCAGTGGACGCCGAGGTCGTGGCCCGCGCCGAGGGCGGAGAAGAGCAGGTCGGCGAGGAGCAGCAGGAGGAAGCCGGCCGCGGCGCTGGCGAGGAAGCCGGTGAACCGGCGGGTGACCCGGATCCAGCGCATCCGGTGCGCGACCAGCACGGCCGCCGACACGGCGAAGGTGCCGAGGACGGTCTGGACGACGGCACCCGGGGCGAAGTAGGTCGAGGTCGCGCCGGAGATCACGCCGAGGAACACGCCCTCGAACGCCGCGTACCCGAGGATCAGGGCCGGGGACGGCAGCCGCCGGACGGCCTGGAGCATCGCGAGGGCGAACGCGACGACGGCGGCGCCCAGGGCGATCCCGCACGAGCGGCCGAGGTCCGCCTCGTCGACGGGCAGGAGGAGCCAGGAGAGCACCGCGGTCAGCACCACGGTGCCGAGCGTCGTCGCGGTGCGCACGACCACGTCGTCCAGGGTCATCGCGGGGGCGGCCGGGGCGGCCCGCGGAACCGTCGGGGCGTCAGGCGCTAGGGTACCGACGGGCGTTGCGGCGGGGGCTCCGTCGGTGCGGGGGCCGGCCGCCGGTGGGCCCCCGGCCGGGGTGTGGACCGGTCGGCGCGTCGATGCCTCGGCCGGGGCGGCGAAGCGGGCGGCGCCCCAGCGGGAGAAGACCGGGTTGGTGCTCTTCACGTCAATCCTCCTCTGCGGCCGCGGATGTGCGGCCTGCGGTGGAGCGTCGTCCTGGAGCGGCCGTGCGGAGGCGCACGTGTGAGCACGCCCGCGCCCGGGGCTGACGACAACCCCCCTTGTATCACCACTCTGGCAGGTGACGTAGAGGCCGGGCAAGTCATCCTCGCGGCCGGTCTCCGGCGGGCTCATCCGGGCGGCGCTCCCGGGTGGTCGAGCAGTCCGTGGAGGAAGCCGTCCCAGTCGATGCCCTCCAGCTCCGCCTCGGCCGGGACGATCCGGTAGGTGGCGTCCAGCCAGGCCGCCAGCGGTCCGGTCGGCAGCTCGAAGAGGGCCTCCAGCTCCGGGGTTTCGAGGAGCAGCCAGGAGGACGGCTGCTCGTCGGCCCGGCCCGGCCACATCCGTACGTCGCCGCAGCCGCTCATCGCCGTCAGCCCGCCCTGCAGCAGCGCGCGGCCGAACCGCCAGACGAGGCTCGGGCCGCGTTCCGCGAGGAACTCGACGGCGATCACCGCGGGCGTCCGCGGGTCGAAGCGGAACTCCGCCCGCGAGGGGAGCCGGGTGAACTCGTCGAGCATCCGGTCGACGTCCAGGACCAGGGGCGGCAGGTGTGCGGCCGTCGGCTGTGCCTGCAGGGGCGGTCGGTCACGGTGCATGGCATGGTTCCCCTCCGAGGTGCGGACTGTGCGGCCCTCACTCTCCGCCGGGGACGGGCCCCCGCGCATCGGTCACTTGACCGTCGAAGGGCGGTGCGCGGCGGGGCGTTCACGAAGCCGGGGCGGTGCGGCGGGCAGAGTCGGCCCCGCCGGAGGCACCGTCATTTGACTGCCCCCTCCCCGGAGCCGGGCCGGATCGGGGCCGGATCCGGGGAGGGCCGGAGCGGTGGGCACGACGACGGGGCCGACAGCGCATGGCTGTCGGCCCCTCCGGTCGTCCTCCCGCCGCGCCGGACCCGCGGAACCCGGCTGCGGCGCGGCTCACTTGGCGCGCAACGGCCCCGCGAAGGACTTGCGCAGGGACGGCGGGGCCGCCACCGGCAGGAGCGCGGCGAGCATCCTGCCCTTGACGGTGGTCGGGTGCCGGGTGAGCTCGACGTCGACCCTGGTGCCCTCCGCCCCGGGGGTCAGCCGGAACACCCAGCCGCCGCCGGCCCCGAAGAGCTTGGAGTCGAGCGTCGTGATGGTGACGGTGTCGCCGCCCGGCTCCCACTCGTACCGCGCGCGCTCCCACGCGGCTGCGGTGCCCTCGGTGACCTCGGCCCAGGTGTCGCCCCGGTCGTGGACCTCGAAGTGCTTCGCGTCGATCGTGGGCCAGGTCTGCGCCCGGGAGGGGCCGAAGTCGGTCAGCACCGCCAGGACGTCCTCCGGGGCGAGCGTGGAGACGAGATGGAACCGTACGACTGCCATGATGGGCTTCCTCGGGGATGAGTGGCTGGTCGGGCCGGTGACGCACCGGCCGTGGCGGGGGTGCGGCGGTGCCCGGTGCGGCCGCTGCGGGTCACCGCGCGGTGGGGTCGGGTGCGGGGAGGGCGGCCGGTCAGCCGGCGGTGGCGCGGGCGGCCTGTTCGATGACGTCCGCGACGAGGCGCGGGCGGGAGACGGCGACGGAGTGCGAGGCGGCCACCTCGGTGGTGTGGGCGTGGGCGCGCTCGGCCATGTAACGCTGCACCGCGACCGGGATGTTGAGGTCCTGGGTGGTGACGACGGACCAGCTGGGCGTGGTCTGCCAGGCCGCGCCGGCGGCCTTCTCCTCCAGGGCCGCCTGGGCGATCGGGCGCTGCTCGGCGGCCATCAGGGCGGCCCGGCCGGCCGGGACGTCGGCGGCGAACTGGTGGCGGAACGCGTCCTGCTTGATGTAGAGGTCGGTGGCTGTGCTGCCGTCACCCTGCCGGTAGGTGACGGGGTCCAGGGCGCCGGGGAGGGTGGAGCCCGGGTACCTGTTGGTGAGCTCCAGCGCGGTCTCGCCGGGGGCGGGCAGGAAGGCGGCCACGTAGACGAGGGCCTTGACGTCGGGGTCGTCGGTGGCGGCCTCGCTGATCACGGTGCCGCCGTAGGAGTGCCCGGCGAGGATCTTCGGGCCCTTGATGTGGTCGAGGACGGTGCGCAGGGCGGCGGCGTCGGAGGCGGGGCCGCGCAGCGGGTTGGCCGCGGCGACCACGGGGTAGCCGTCGGCGCGGAGTTCGGCGATGACGCCGTTCCAGCTGGAGCCGTCGGCGAAGGCGCCGTGCTCCAGGACGACGGTCGGCTTGGCGCGGCCGCCGAAGGCGTCGGCCCCGGCCCCGGCGGCGCCGCCCGCGCCGAGCGCGGAGCCGGGGGCGGTGAACGCGCACAGCGCCAGGCCCGCCGTGGCCGCTGCGACCGCACTCGCCATCAGCCGCTTGCGCCCACCCTTGATGCTTGCCACGACAAACCCCTTTTCGGATATTCCGGACATGGCCGGGCCGGCTGGTGCCGACTCCGTCACCGCTTTGACTGGTGATGAGTTTGTCGTGGCGTCGCGTTACCTGTCAAGGCGGTGACGCGATGGCGGGCTACCCGCGCCGCACCAGGGCGTCGACCCGGACGGCCACGGACAGCAGCTCCCGGTCGGCCCACCGGCGCCCGATCAGCTGCAGGCCGACGGGCGGTGACGCGGTGACCGGAAGGGGCACCGTGACCGAGGGCAGGCCGGCGACGGCGGCCGGGGAGGTGTTGCGGATCAGGGTGAAGAACGTGGGCACGTCCTGCCCGTTGAGGGGGAGGGAGTCCTCGAAGCGGTGCAGCGGCCGGGCGCACACCGGGACGGTGGGACTGAGGATCGCGTCCAGGCCGTTGGCCGTGAACAGGTCCTCGTAGGCCGCCTGCATCACGCGGCGCCGGGCGAGCGCCCCCTGGAGGGCGGCGTCCCCGGGGTACCCGGGGCCGGTGGGCAGGGCGGTGGCCTTGAGCATGTCGCCGATGACGGGGTCGGAGACCGCGTCGAGGACCTCGGCCGGGGTGAGTCCGGCGCGGTGCTCGTCGAGGTAGCGGCCGAGGGCGTCGGCGAACTCGCCGAAGACCAGCGGGAATCCGATCCGGGAGTCGTGCTCGACCAGGTGCGCCGTGTCCACCGGGACCCAGGTGGTCCGTTCGGTGGTCAGCCGGTCGACGGCGTCCTGCCAGGCGGCCCGGACCGGGCCCTCCAGATCCTCGGTGAACACGTGCCTCGGCAGGCCCAGCCGGAGCCGGCGTCCCGGGTCCTGCGGGCTCCCGGTCGCGCCGGTGACGACGGTGTCCAGCGTCAGGAGGAGGTCCAGGGTGGTCGCCATCGGGCCGGGTGTGTCCCGGGTGGGGCTCAACGGCGTGACGCCCGCCGAGGGGTAGCGCCCGGCGCTGGGGCGCAGGCCGTAGATGCCGTTGAGGGCGGCGGGGATGGTGATCGAACCGCCGGTGTCGGTGCCGAGCCCGGCGTCGGCGACGCCCGCCGCCACCGCCGCAGCCGTGCCGCCGCTGCTGCCGCCCGCGAAGAGGGCGGGGTCGGTGGCGTTGCCGACGGCGCCGAAGGCGTGGTTGCACGAGGTGGCCCCCAGGGCCAGCTCGTGCATGTTCGTCTTGCCGAGGACGATCGCCCCCGCGGCGCGCAGGGCCCGTACGACGGGTGCGTCCGTGGCGGGGACGAACTCGGCGAGCGCCGGGGTGCCGGCGGTGTTGGGCAGGCCGGCGACGTGGATGTTGTCCTTGATGACGAGGCACCAGGGGGCCGGCTCTTCCTGCTTCTCCTCCTGCCCCTGCTGCTCCGCCCCGCGCCCGCCATCGGCGTCGTGGCGGGCCGCGGCGGCGAGCGCTCCCTCGGTGTCGAGCGTGATGAACGCGTTGAGGTGCTCGGTCGCGGCGGCGCGGTCGAGCGCTGCCTCCACCGTCTCCTGCGCGCGGCCCCGGCCGGTCGGGTCCGGGTTGACCATGGACGTGTCTCCTTGTGACGGTGCGGGTGAACGGCTGCGCCGCGGCCCCGGCCGGGCAGTGCCGGCCCGGCCGGGACCACGCCGGAAAGGGACACTAGCGGTGTCGCCAGGCCGGTACCACCCGGTAACTGGGCGCCGCGGGTGGAGCGTTGGACCGGGCCGACGGCCCGGCGTCGACCTGGGTCGGGCGGAGCGGAGCACGCACGTGTGTGCGGCGGCGAGGTGTGGAGCCCACCGCGTCATCACCTGCTTGACAGGTGATGGATCCGCGCGCACGCTGGTGGCGTCGTCGGCGGCACCGAGGGAGCCGCCCGGGACCGGCGAAGTGGAGAGTGGCCATGGACGAGGACCGCACCCGCGACCCCGCCGCCGAAGCGCGGCACGCGCGCTACGGGAGGCTTCCCGAGCGCATCCGCTTCGAGGACATGACCGAGGAGGTGGACACGGCGCCGGGCCGCCGGGCGGGCGACCCGTACGACCCCGAGGGCTCCTGGAGGTTCTACAACTGCCTGGCCGTCGACCTGGGCGCGTAGCCCCCGTCCCGCCGTCCTGCCGTCCTGCCGTCCTGCCGCCCCGGCTCCCCGCCGTCCTGCCGCGCCGCCGCCCGGCGGACGCCCGTCCGGGGTGCGTCGCCCCGCCGGGGCCGCTGCCTCATGTGCCCGGGACACCGGGTGCAGGAGACTTCTGGCATCCGGTGGGTCGTCGGAGAGGACGGGGTGCTCATGGCTGCGGAGAGTGCGCGGAGAGCCTGGCGGCGACCCCGGTCCCGGCCCCGGCCCCGGTCCCGCCCGGCGGAGCGCCGGCTGGCCATGGCGGGGCTGTGCGCCGTCGTCTGCCTGGTGGCCGGCGGACTGTGGATCGGCTACGTCCTGAGCCACCAGGGGTCCGCCGGGCTCTCCCAGCCCGTCCACCACCTGGCGGTCCTGGGCTACGGCCTCGCCGCCGTCGCCGGCGGGGTGCTGCTGCACGCCCACCGGCCGGGGAACCAACTCGGCTGGGTGCTGCTCGCCTACGGCACGGCGCTGATCGTCCCGCTGGCCGCGCAGACCCCGGTCTGGGTCGAGGTGGACGATCCGCGCGTCGTCGGGGCCGTGGTGGTCCTGACGTCGATCGGGTACACGGTCAGCGGCACGCTCTGGCACGCGCTGCCGCTGTTCCTGCCGGACGGGGCGCTGCCGAGCCGCCGGTGGTGGTTCGCGATCGGCGCCGTGGCCCTGTGGATGCTGCCGCAGGCCTGCTACTACGTCTACCAGCCCACGGTGTTCGGCCGGCCCAACCCGCTCGCCGACACCGCCGTCGCCGGCTGGCTGCGGGCCTTCAACGACCGGCTGCACCTCACCCAGCTCGTCGTGTTCGTGGTGCTGACCGTCCTGGTGGTCCTCGTCCCGCTCGCCCGCACCCGCGGGATGCCCCGGCGCCGCCGGCAGAACGTCCTGATCGCCCTCGGCGTCTACCTGCTGTGGGGCGGCGCCGAACTCGGCTACTACTTCGACGACCAGAGCACCCCCTCCTACGTCGCGTTCGCGGTGGCCTCCGCGCTGTGGACGCTCACCCTGGCCGTGATCGTCGTCCGCGACGGCTCCTGGCGGCTCGACCGGGCGGCCCGGCGGGTCCTGGTCGGGCTGCTGATCGCCGCCGGGCTGGTCGTGGTGTTCGTGCTGGTGGCCTGCGTGCTCTCCACCATGCTGATGCCCGGCCGGCGCGGTGCGGGGGCGCTTCTGCTGGTCGCCGCCGTCTTCCTGCTCGCGGCCGGCCTGCCCCGGGGCGTGCGCTGGGCTTCGGGTGTCGTCGACCGCTGGTACTACGGCGCGCGCGCCCAGCCGTACCAGGTGCTGCGCAGCCTGGCCGGACGGGTCAGCCAGACCGTCGACCCGCAGGACGTGCCCGCCGTGCTCTGTGCCACGGTCAGTGACGAACTCCGGCTCTCCGGTGTGGCGTTGACCGTCTCCACGCGCGGCGGCGAACGCCCGCTGGCGGCCGTCGGCGACCGCTCCGGCAACAGCGAGGCCTTCGCCCTGGTGCACCGGGGCGCCGAGATCGGCCGGCTCACCGTCGCGCCGCGCCCGGGCCAGCGGGCCCTCGACTGCAGCGACCGCGACATCCTGCGCTCGCTCGCCGACCAGGCGGCGCCCGCCGTCGCCTCGCTGCAGCTGATGGAGGACCTGCGGGCCAGCCGCGAGCAGATCGTCGCGGCCCGCGAGGAGGAGCGCCGGCAGCTGCGCCGCGACATCCACGACGGACTCGGGCCGATGCTGGCGGGTCTGCGGCTGCGGTTGCAGGGGGCGGCCGCGGTGGACGACCCGGCGATGTTCTCGGCCACGCTGACGCGGGTCTCGGACGACCTGGCCACGGCGGTCCGGGAGGTGCGGCGGATCACCGACCGGCTCGGCCCCACCGCGCTGGGCGACTACGGGCTGTCGCGGGCGCTGGGCCGGCTCGCGGAGACCTTCAGCGGCGACGACCTCGCCGTCACGGCCCGGCTGCAGCCGGACCCGCTGCCGGAGCTGCCCGCCGCCGTGGAGGTCGCCGTCTACCGGATCACCGCGGAGGCCCTGAACAACGTGCTGCGGCACGCCCGGGCGAGCAGTGCCACGGTGTCCGTGCGGGTGGACGGCGGGGACCTGGAACTCCTCGTCGAGGACGACGGGCAGGGCCCGGGGCGCCGCGGACCGGCCGACCCCGGGGTGGGGCTGCGGTCGATGTCCGAGCGGGCCGCGGAGATCGGCGGCAGCTGCACGGTGGACGCCCTCGGGCGCGGCACCCGGGTGCACGCGGTGCTCCCGCGACGGCCCGCGAGCGGCTGAGCGCGGCGGCCTGGCCGGGCTGCCGCGGCCGCGGGCCCGGTCCGGACCGGCCCCGCCCCCGGCGCGACGGGCGCTCCGGGGGCGGGATCCGTGACCGGGTTCGAGGACGGGGGATCGATGGCGGGTTCAGTTGCAGTTCGGCGGGTTGGGGCACAGGCCCTTGGGGCCGCCGCCTCCGGGCGCGTGCCCGATGTGCGGTCGGCGCTTCGCTCGGTGGCCGCCTGCGCCGTGCTCGACCGGGCACCTGCACGCCCGGGCGGCCGCGGCGACGCTGATCGCGGCGAAGAACGCCGCGGCACCGGCCGCCAGCAGCGCCGTACTGGCCGTTCTGTCGGTCATGGTGACCTCCACGGTGGGTTTCGCAGGTCGGTCGTGCCGGCCTGCTCCTCCATGCCACCGCCGGTCGCGCCCTGTCCGCATGGGGCGACGGTCCCGTCCCGGTCCCGCCGGGCGGGAGCGCGCTCACGGTTCGTGGCGCGGGCACCGGGGAGCCTCTGTTCGAAGCGTATCCGGGCGAACTCTCGCCGCAAGTCGGCCAGTTGGCACCCGGTGCCAGCCGGTGCGGCGATCCGACCAGGACGGGGGCCGGGACGTCGGCCTCCGTCGGCGTCGGGACGTCGGGGGCTCCGTGCCGGTGGTGGCGGACCCGGCGCACGGGTGCCTCCTTTCCGCCCCGGTGGGCCGGTCCGGGATAAACTTGACCGGCGGTCAGGTTCTTGCCTGCTGCCGTACTGGACCGGCAGTCCAGTTGTCCGCCGGAGTGTCGGCCGGGTGTCCACGGGGCGCCGGGCGAACAGGGAAGAGGACTCGATGACGGACGGCCGACGCGAACGCGCCGACGCGACCCGCAACCGGCGCGCGATCCTGCGGGCGACCGAGGAGCTCCTGGCGGGGCACCGGCCCGAGCAGATCTCGATGGAGCAGGTCGCGGCCGCCGCCGGGGTGGGGAAGGGCACCGTCTTCCACCGCTTCGGCAGCCGGATGGGCCTGATGCGGGCGCTGATGCAGGAGCGGGCCTTCGACCTGGAGGAGGCGGTGCGCTGCGGGCCGCCGCCGCTGGGCCCCGGCGCCCCGGCCCGGGAGCGGCTGCTGGCCTTCCTGGACGCGGTGGTCGACGTCGTCTCCCGCAACAAGAGCCTGCTGGCCGCGCTCGGCCACGCGGTCTCCGCGAACCCGCCCTCGCCCGACCAGGGGCCGCGCGAGGCGCACCCGGTCTACCGGGCGTGGCACGAGCACCTCGCCGCCCTGCTCTCCGAGCAGCGGCCGGAGCTGGACGCCGAACTCACCGCCCACATCCTGCTCGGCGCGCTGCACAGCGACCCGATCCTGCGCCTGCTGGAGCAGGGCGAGGGGGAGCGGCTGGCGGACGCGCTGCGCGAGCTGGCCGTGTCGCTGCTCGGCCGCTGACGCCGGCCCGTGACAGGGTTGGGAGGGAACGGGTTCGTTCACTAACATCGTCAGTAGCCCCGTGACGGGGAATGGCCGGAGGAACGGGACAACCCGTTCGCCCGCGGGCGCCGACTGCGGCCCCGAACGGAGATTCGGTGGTCCGGAGAACCGCGGCGCGGGTGAACGCGTGTACCGATGGGATCGAGGAAGGACGACTGGAGAAGGTGCGCAGCCATGACCGCTGAAACGGATGCCGTGCGAGGACCGGTGGCGGGCGCCCCGCTGCGGCGACGCGGCGAGGCGCTGGAGAGCGCCATCTACGAGGCGGTCCTCCGACAACTGACCACCGACGGCTACGCCCGGCTGACCATGGAGGGCGTGGCCGCCGCCGCGCAGACCGGGAAGGCCGCGCTCTACCGCCGCTGGTCCTCGAAGGAGGACCTGGTGATGGACGCGCTGAGGGCCAGCCTGCCGCCCGGCGCGTCGGCCCCCGACACCGGCAGTCTCCGCGGCGACCTGCTGGAAGTCGTGGCCAGGCTGCGCGCCGCGATGTTCAGCGAGCTGGGCGCCGCCGTCCGGGCGATCATGAGCGAACTCGACCACCAGCGGGCCCACGCCTTCGTGGCGATCGTCTTCGAGCGGGTGGTCGAGCCGACGACGGCACTGCTCGCCGAGGTGCTGGACCGCGGGACGGAACGCGGCGAGGTCCGCCCGGGGGCGGTCACCCCGCTGGTCACCGACGTGGTGCCGGCGCTGATGCTGTACCGGATCAAGATGTGCGGCGGGGACGCGGTGCAGCTCGACCCGGAGGAGATCGTGGACGAGGTGCTGCTGCCGATCGTCCGCCCCTGACGGGCGCGGTACGGCGATCGGCAGCGGCCCTCGGGAATTCCCTCCCCCGGAATCAAGTCGGAATCGAGCGGGAATCGAGCGGGAATCGAGCGGGAATCCCGACCGGAGCGGTCCGGTGCGGTTACCGGCGAGGATTCCGGGGGAATTCCGGAGGTTTTCGGTGAAGGCGCGGGAGGTGTTCACGCCCCGCTGCGGCGGAGCATCTCCTCGCGCTCGACGACCTTGACCCGCTCGCGGCCCTCGGCCTCGCCGAGCGCGCGCTCGTGGGCGTCGAGCAGCTGCCAGCCCGCCCAGGTGGTGTACCGGACGCCCTGGCCGCGCAGGTGCTCCTCGATCGCCGCCGGATCGGGTTCGGCGGCGCCGGGCAGCCGGCCCGCGGCGTGGTCGTCCAGCAGGCAGGCGACGGTCTCGTTGGCGTCGCCCTTGGTGTGGCCGATCAGGCCGACCGGGCCGCGCTTGATCCAGCCGGTGACGTAGGTCGCGGTGCGGTGCGAGCCGTCGCCGTCCAGGACCCGGCCGGCCGTGTGCGGGACAGTGCCGGAGACCGGGTCGAAGGGCAGCTTGGGCAGCTCGTCCGAGTAGTAGCCGACGGCCCGGTAGACCGCCTGCACGTCCCAGTCGGTGAAGCGGCCGGTGCCGCGCACGTTGCCGGTGCCGTCCGGCTCGGTGCGCTCGGTGCGCAGCCCGACCACCCGGCCGTCCTCGCCGAGGACCTCCGCCGGGGACTCGAAGAAGTGCAGGAAGACGCGGTGCGGGCGGTCGCCGACGTCGCGGATCGCCCAGTTCTCCAGCGTCGCCGCGACCAGGTCGACGTGCTTGACCGCGCGGCGCTGGGCGATCGAGCCGGCGTCGTACTCGATGTCCTCGGGGTCGACGATCACCTCGATGGTGGGGGAGTGGTCCAGCTCGCGCAGTTCCATCGGGCTGAACTTGGCCTGGGCCGGGCCGCGGCGGCCGAAGACGTGCACCTCGCGGGCGCGGTTGTGCTTCAGGCCCTCGTGGACGTTCCCGGGGATCTCGGTGGGCAGCAGCTCCTCGGCGGTCTTGGCGAGGATGCGGGCGACGTCCAGCGCGACGTTGCCGACGCCGAGCACTGCGACCTTCTCGGCGTCGAGCGGCCAGCTGCGGGGCACGTCCGGGTGGCCGTCGTACCAGGAGACGAAGTCGGCCGCGCCGTAGGAGCCGTCCAGGTCGACGCCGGGCAGGTCCAGCGGACGGTCGGCGGTCGCGCCGGTGGCGAAGACCACGGCGTCGTAGAACCGGTGCAGGTCGTCCAGGGCGAGGTCGGCCGGGTAGTCGACGTTGCCGAACAGCCGCACCTGCGGCTTGTCGAGCACCTGGTGCAGGGCCGTCACGATGCCCTTGATGCGGGGGTGGTCGGGTGCGACGCCGTACCGGATCAGACCGAACGGCGCGGGCATCCGCTCGAACAGGTCGATCGAGACGCCCGGCGTCCGGGCGGCGTCGGACTTCAGCAGGGCGTCGGCGGCGTAGATGCCGGCGGGGCCGGCTCCGACGATCGCGACTCTGATCGGGCGAGGCATGACGGGCGGTCCTCCGGTCGGTGCGCAGCAGGAGGTGGTCTGGACCCGTTCAGCCAACCCCGAGGTGGGGCGCGGGTGTAGTCGGTTCCGATCTATGGGGTCATAGGGACGACCTATGGGTACGCGGGAACCCGGGGCGGCCGGGCCGGGCGGGTGCCCGGAGCGGCCGCGTGGGGTGGTGTGCGTGGGTGGTGTCCGCGTGGGTGGTCCGCGTGGACGGTCAGCTCCCGTCGGCCGGGGTCTGGGCGGGCACGGCGGGCACGGCGGGCACGGCGGGCGGCTGTGCCACGGCCCCGGCGGTCTTGTCGCCGTCGGCCGGTCCGTCCGCGATCCGGGCGGCGGAGGCCTCGAAGAAGCGCAGCAGCTCCACCGGGAACGGCAGCACCAGCGTCGAGTTCTTCTCCGCCGCGACCTCGACCACGGTCTGCAGCAGTCGCAGCTGCATCGCCGCCGGGGTCTCGGCCATCCTGGTGGCCGCCTCGGCGAGCTTGGACGCGGCCTGGAACTCGCCGTCGGCGGTGATGATCCGGGCCCGGCGCTCGCGGTCGGCCTCGGCCTGGCGGGCCATCGAGCGCTTCATCGAGTCGGGCAGGCTCACGTCCTTGATCTCCACCCGGTCGATGTGCACGCCCCAGCCGGTCGCCGGGCTCTCCAGCATGACCTCCAGCCCCTGGTGCAGGTTCTCCCGGCCGGAGAGCAGGTCGTCCAGCTCGCTCTTGCCGATGACCGAGCGCAGCGAGGTCTGGGCGACCTGCAGCATGGCGAAGGCGTAGTTCTGCACGTCCACGGTGGCCCGGATCGGGTCGATCACCCGGAAGTACAGCACGGCGTCGACGCTGACCGAGACGTTGTCCTTGGTGATGCCCTCCTGCGCGGGCACCGGCATGGTGACGACCTGGACGTTGACCTTGCGCATCCGGTCCAGCACCGGCAGCAGCAGGGTGACGCCGGGCTCGCGGACCCGGCCGCTCACCCGCCCGAGGCGGAACACCACGCCGCGTTCGTACTGCTGCACCACCCGCACACCGGTCAGCAGCCAGAGCAGGACCACCACGGCGACGATCACGGCCACTGCCACGATTCCGACCTCCCCCGTCGCGGCGCAGCCGGGCCGGGTCCGGGTGGGCCCTGTCGCTCGGTGCGAGCCGCGCAGGACAGTATGCTCCCGGCCCGCCGGGCCGGACAGACGGGTGCGGGGCGGTTTTGACGGATCTTTGCCACCGGCTCCGCTGCGGGCGCCTGCGGCCCTGAGCAGGTGGCTCGTCAGCGGACCGCGCCCCGGCGGACTGCGCCTCAGTGGACAGCGCCTCAGCGGACAGGGCTTCAGCGGGCGCCGGCGCGTTCCGGCTGCTTCGCGCCCGGTGTCGCTGCGGCCTCGACCCGGCGGCGCGGGCGGCCGGCCAGCGCGTTGATCGCCGCGACGGCCAGGCCCAGTCCGAGCGCGATCAGCCAGGCGCGCCGCTGGTCGAGGTGCGGACCGGCTGCGACCGAGGCCAGCACGGCCACGCCCAGGGTGCTGCCGAGCTGGCGGGAGGTGCTGGCGAGCGCGGAGGCCACGCCCGCCTGCTGCGCCGGCAGACCGGTCACCGCGGTGTTGGTGATCGGTGGGTTGACCAGGCCGAAGCCGAGCCCGAGCACGAGGTACCCGGCCGCGTACGGCAGGTAGCCGTCGCCCCCGGCCGCCAGGGCGAGCAGTCCGGCGCCCAGCGCCAGCAGCAGGCCGGAGCCCACCAGCAGCCGGCGCGCCCCGACCACCAGCAGGAGTCGGCCGCTCAGCGGCGACACCACGGCGATCATCAGCGTCGCCGGGAGCAACGCCAGTCCCGTCTCCAGCGCGGAGGCGTGCCGCTGCTGCTGCCAGTACACGCTGGACACGAACAGGAAACCGGCGAGGATCGCGAACGCCAGCACCGCGCTGACCGTGGCGGCGGTGAAGGTCGGGCGGCGCAGCAGCGCGAGCGGGAACACCGGGTGCGCCCGCTCCTTCTCGACGGCCACGAACGCCACTCCGCCGCCCACCGCCAGTGCCCCGCACACCAGCGGGGTGACGCCGCCGAAGCCGGCGTGGGCGCCGTGGATGAGCAGTTCGGTGACGCCGAACACGGCGACCGCGCCCAGGGCCAGCCCGACCGGGTCGAACGGACGGGGCGCACCGGCCCTGGTCTCCGGTACGCGCACCGACGCGGCCAACGCGAGGACCACCACCGGCAGGTTGACCAGGAAGATCCACCGCCAGCCCAGCGCGTCGATGAGTGAGCCGCCGACCAGCGGGCCGACGGCGGCGGCCAGCCCGAAGATGGCCGCCCAGAAGCCGATCGCCCGGGCCCGGCGCACCGGGTCCTCGATCGCCGTGGTCAGGGTGGACAGCGCGTTGGGGCCGAGCAGCGCGGCGCCGCAGCCCTGCAGGACACGGACGGCGATCAGCTGGTCGGGGCTGCCGGCGAGTGCGCAGCCCAGCGAGCCGACGCCGAAGACGAGCAGTCCGGCGCGGAACATGGTGCGCCGCCCGAGGCGGTCGCCGAGGGCCCCGGCGAGGAGCAGCAGCACCGCGAGGGTCAGCGTGTAGGCGTCCACGATCCAGGCCAACTGGGAGGGCCCGGCCGCGAGTTCGGAGCGAAGGGTGGGCAGGGCGACGTTCACCGCGGTGGAGTCGAGGCTGGTGATGAACAGGGAGGCGCCGCAGACGACGGTCAGGCCGGTCGGGCCGAGGACCCGGTGTTCGCGCGGCGGCCGGTGGACGTGTCGGGGCACGGCGGACGGCATGGGGGACCCCTTCCGGGTCGAGACGGGAAACGGCGACGGGCGGGGCGCGCCCCGGCGCGGAGGCCGGTCGGGCGGGCTGCGGTCGCTCTTCCTCGAACCTAGGCGGCCTGCGGATTTGCAGCAATCGGCAAAATGGCAACTGATACTTTCACCTGGTGCAACTGTCCTCGGTCGACCTCAACCTGCTGGTGGTCCTCGACGCCCTCCTGCAGGAGAGCTCCGTCACCCGCGCCGCGGACCGGCTCAACCTCTCCGTCCCGGCCACCAGCCGCGCCCTCGGCCGGCTGCGCCGCGCCTTCCAGGACCCGCTGCTGGTGCGCTCCGGTCGCGGGCTGCGGCCCACCGCCGCCGCCGTGGACCTCCGACCGCGGCTGAGGCTCTGGCTCGAACAGGCCGAGGAGCTCCTCGACCGTCAGGCCCGCCCGCTCGACCGCAGCCTGACCGTCGTCGCGCCGCAGGACCTGATCATCACCAGGAGCGCCGACCTGCTCGCCCGCCTCGCCGCGGCCGCCCCCGCCGCCGAACTGCGCCTGCTGGCCTCCGACGGCGGGCGGGACGGCGCCGAAGCCGTCCGGGACGGCACCGCCGACCTCGCCGTCGTGGTCAACGCCGCCAAGTACCCGGACCTGCGCTCGCTCGGCCTGGTCCGGGCCGGACTCACCGCCGCCGTCCGGGCGGACCACGGCCTGACCCGCGGCGAGGTGACCGCCGAGCGCTTCGCCGCCGCCGGGCACGTCCTGGTCTCCCGCAGCGGGCGGCCGGAGGAGGCGCTCGACCGGGAGCTGCGCGAGGCCGGCGTGCCCCGCACCGTCCGCTGCGTCGTCCCCGGCTACCTCGCCGCGCTGCAGCTGGTCGGCCGGACGGACCTGGTCACCGTCGCCCCCGCCGTGCTGGTCCGCGAGCCGGGCGCGGCCCTCGGCGTCGTGCCGGTCGACGTCCCCGCCCGGCTGCGGCCGCTGCGGGTCACCCTCCTGTGGCACCCGCGCCGGGACCAGGACCCGCTGGTGCGGCTGCTGCGGGAGAGCCTGGGCGCGCTGGCCGCGGAGCTCACCGGGGCGGGCGACGAGCCGCCGCACTGAGCGGCCGGACCGGGCGGCGGGACTGGGCGGCCGGACCGGGCGGCCGGCCTGTGCTGCCGGTCGAACTGCCGCACGGATCCGCCGCGTCGAACTGCGGCGTGGAGCCGCCGCTTCGAACTGCCGATCGGGCCGGAGTGCGGAGGCGAAGGCGCCGGGTGCGGGACCGTACCGGTGGCCCGTCGGGACGGATACCGTCACCGGGTGACCACGACGAGCAACTCCACGTCGCCGGAAGCCGGTTCCGTCCGGCCGCCACTGGTGACCCGGGCCCTGCTGCTGCGCTTCGTCTCGCTGTTCGGGTCCTCCGTCGGCTTCAACCTGCTGCTCTCCGCCGTCCCGCTGTACGCCCAGGAGTCCGGCGGCGGCGACCACGCGGCCGGCCTGGCCACCGGTGCGCTGATGCTGGCCACCGTCGTGGGCGAGCTGGCCACGCCCGCGCTGACCGCCCGGTTCGGCTACCGCCCGGTGCTGGCCGCCGGGTTGGTACTGCTGGGCGCGCCCGCGCTGGTGCTGGCCGCGACCGCTTCGATGGCGGCGGTGGTGGTGGTCTGCCTGCTGCGCGGGATCGGCTTCGCGACCGCGTTGGTGGCGGGCGGGGCGCTGACGGCCTCGCTGATCCCGGCCGAACGGCGCGGGGAGGGGCTCGCGCTGGTCGGGGTGGTCTCCGGAGTGCCGTCCGTGGTCGGCCTGCCGATCGGCGTCTGGCTGGGCCAACACGTCGGCTGGGACTGGGTGTTCGCGATCGGGGCGGTGGCCCCGCTGGCCGCCGTCGCCTCCGTCCCCGCCCTCCCGGACCGCAGGGCCGCGTCCGGTCCGGCGGTGGGACTGCGGGAGGGGCTGCGCAGTGCCGCCCTGCTGCGACCGGCGACGGTGTTCGGCGCCACGGCGCTGGCGGCGGGAGTCATCGTCACGTTCCTGCCGCTCGCCGTCCCGTCCGGCGGGGCCGTCGCGGTCGCGCTGCTGGTCCAGCCCGGGGCGGCGACGCTGGCCCGCTGGCTGGCCGGGCGGTACGGGGACCGGCGTGGCTCGGCCGGGCTGGTGCTGCCCGCCCTGCTCGCCGCGGCGGCCGGGATGCTGTTGCTGGCCTGGACGGACAGCGCGGTGGCGGTCGTCGCGGGGGCGGCGGTGTTCGGTGCCGGCTTCGGCGCCGCGCAGAACGCGACGCTGGCGCTGATGTACACCCGGGTGCCGCCGTCCGGGTACGGCACCGTGACCGCGCTGTGGAACGTCGCCTACGACGGGGCGATGGGCGTCGGCGCGGTCGCCTTCGGGGCGGTCGCGGGCGGGACGGGCTATCCGTGGGCGTTCGCCCTCACGGCGGCGGTGATGCTCGCGGCGCTCGCCCCGGCCCGGTGGGACCGGGGGAGCGCCGCGCCGGAGTGAGGGTCGCGCCGGGGTGAGCGCCGCGCCGGGCGCGGACCCCCTGTCCGGTGTGACCGCCCGTCAGTCCCGGAAGACCGCCGCGTGCTCGGCGGCGAACTCGGCGAAGGAGCGGGCCGGGCGCCCGGTCAGCTTCTCCACGTCCGGGCTGACCGCCGCGGCCTGCCCGGACGCGTACAGCCCGTACAGCTCGACCATGCCCTCGGCCCGCCACGGGTCCCAGCCGGCGCCGAGCATCCCGGCCAGGGCCTGCTCCGGCGCGAGCGCGGTGTACGCCACGTCGCGGCCCGCGACCGCGCCCAGCTGCTCGGCCAGCTCGTCGTGGGTGAGCCCGGCCGGGCCGGTCAGGGTGTAGACCGCGCCTTCGTGGCCGTCGGTCGCCAGCACCTCGACGGCCGCCGCGGCGACGTCCCGCGCGTCCACGTACGACACCGCGCCGGTGCCGCCCGGCACGGCCAGCGTGCCGGACCTCACCGACCCGGCCATGCCCAGGAAGTTCTGGTAGAAGCCGTTCGGCGCGAGGACCGTCCACGGCAGGCCGGAGGCCCGCAGGTGGTCGAGGCCGCTGACGTGCGAGCCGACGAAGCGCACGCCCTCCGGGCGGTGCTCGACGCCCGCGGCCGCGTGCAGCACGATCCGCGGGCGGCGCCCGGTGCGCACCGCGGCGTCGATCACGTTCCGCTCGTGCCCGGCCATCTCGGGGTGCACGGCCACCAGCAGGTAGACCACGTCGGCGCCGGCCAGGGCCGCGTCCAGCGACTCCGGGTCCGCGAAGTCGGCGGCCACCCGCTCGACCGCGTCGTCCCACCCGGCCGGCCCCGACGAACCGGCGCGCACCACGGCCCGCACCGTCGCACCGCGCTCCCGCAGCCCCACGACGACCTCGGACCCGACCGTACCGGTGGCACCCGTCACGACGATCACGGATGGCACTCCTCCCCGTTGTGGACCCGGACCTGATTCCGCGTCAGGCCGATGATCGCAGCCGGGTGGTGCGGGATCAAGGCCGGGTCCGGGGGCCGCGGCCCGCGGCCGTCGCACCGCCGACGGTGCTTACCGACACGCACGGGCCGGGCCGTTGCTCGACTTGCCGCAGGGTGGGCGCTTGGATGGTTCCGCCCTGGTCAAACGGACGGACCCGTACGGGGTCACGCCCGGCCTGCGGCCCGAACACCCCGGCAAGCCGAGGAGTCACCACCGTGCACGACACCCCCGACCCCGCCGTCGTGGCCCGCCGGATCGCCGAACGGCGGGAGCAACTGGGCCTCGGCGAGGAGGAGCTGGCACGACGGGCGGCGATGGCGCCCCGCTACCTGCGGCACCTCCTCGAAGCCGGGCCCGGCTTCGACCCGGGGGGCTTCGTCCGGATCGCCGCCGCCCTCGGCAGCAGCACCGACGAGCTGCTGTCGGGCCGCGCCGACGCCCCGCCCGGGCACGGCGGCCCCGGGCCGCGGCCGCAGCTGGAGAACCTCACCGAGGCCGAGTGCTGGGAGCTCGTCGGCACCCACGGCATCGGCCGGATCGGCCTGCCGGTCGAGCCGGGGCCGGTGGTGCTGCCCGTCAACTACGTGGTCGACCGGGCCTCCTTCGCCTACCGGACCGGTGCGCGCCACGCCACCGCGCCGGAGGAGGGCGCCGCGGTCTCCTTCCAGGTCGACCACATCGACGAGTACCTCGGCCGCGGCTGGAGCGTGCTCGCCCTGGGCCCGGCCCACTACGAGGACGACCCGGGCGAGCTGGAACGCCTGGACGGCCTGGTCGGCGCGGCACCGTGGGTGGGCGGCGACCGCCGGCTCTGGGTCCGGATCCGCCCCGAGGAGGTCACCGGCCGACGGCTGGTCACGGGCTGAGGCGGCCGTCGCCCCGTGCTGTCGCCCCCGGCACCGGCAGCGGTGACCGGCTGCGGCATCATGGCGAGGTCAGCGGAGTCGGCCCCGGGGGGAGTGCGGTCGTGCAGTTCGTCGTCCACCGGGACCCGGCCGGTCGCGCCGCGTCCCACCACATCGCGCGCGCCGACCTGGCCCCCTTCGGACTGGACGGGCGGGTCGAGCAGCTGTGGCTCCGGGCCCTGAACGACGGGAGCCACCAGGTCGCCTGCATACCCTTCGCGGCCTACGGGATCGCCCTGGGCGACATCGTGCTGCTCGACGACGAGGACTACGTCAGCGAGGTCGTCGGGACGGCCTGGCACCGGACGCTGCGGCTGGTGTTCGTCCCCGGCCTGCCGGCCGACGACCTCCGCGCGGCCGCCGACGGGATCAGGGCCGAGACCGGCGCGGCCGGACTGCTGAGCGAGTGGGAGGGCGACCGCCTCGTCGCCGTCGACGTCCCGCCCGACGTCGAGCCCGCCGGGCTGCTCGCCGTGATGGGGGCGCTGGTCGAGGCCGGACACGCCCGCTGGGAGTGGGCCGACGCGATGCCGTTCGCCGCCCGCTCCTGACGCCTCCTCGGTGAGCCGCGCCGCGCGTCGCCACGCGCGCGGTGCGCGGCGCGCGGTGCTCGACAAGCGATGCGCGGTGCTCGACAAGCGATGTGCGACGGACGAGGTCGGGCGAGGCGGGGCCGTCAGCCGCGGTCGAGCAGCTCGCGGACGCGGTCGGCGACGAGCGCGGGCTGCTCGGCCTGGATGAAGTGCCCGGAGTCCACGCGCTCGTAGCGTCCGTCGGGCAGGGCCTCGGTCCAGCGGCGCTGGTGTTCCTGGAGCGCCGGGTGGTTGCGTTCGCCGCCCCGCCGGGGGCGGTCGGCGGAGAGCAGGACGGTCGGGCAGGCCGGGGGCACCGGGGGCCGGGCCCGCAGGCGGGGGACGGCGGCGGCCACCGCGCGGAACTCGCGGCGGGTCTGGGCGATGCCGGCCGGGACGAAGTCCTCGGCGAGCATGGTGGCGTAGGTCTCGGGCGGGAAGACCCGGCGGACCTCGCCGCCGGCCAGGCGGGCGACCGCCCGGAGCCGGATCAGGGGCCCGACGACCGCGAGCGTGCGGTCGACCCGCCGGGCGATCTGCTCCATCGCGTCGTACGCCGGGGCGGTCTCCGGCGTGGGGTCGACCAGCAGTACCCCGCGCAGCCGGGGCGCCAGCCGCTCGGCGGCGAGGCGGGCCACCAGACCGCCCATGCTGTGGGCGACCAGCACGAAGCGGCCCGGGACGGTGGCGTCCGCCAGGGCGACGAGGTCGGCCGCCAGGTCCTCGACGGTGAGCGGGGCGTCGCTGCGCGGGCTGCGGCCGAAGCCGGAGCGGTCGTACGCGACCAGCCGGGCGCGGTCGGCGAGCAGCGGCAGGACCGGGTCCCAGGAGGTGCGGCCGAGGCCCTGGCCCGCCTCGAAGAGCACCTGGTCGGGGCCGTGGCCGGACTCCTCGACGTACAACGGCCGTCCGTTGACGGTCACCTCCCGTCCGCTGGTGCGACCTGTCCGTGGTGCCTGCCGTGTGCGGCGCATGTGCTGGTCCCCCCGTTCCGCGCGCCAGGATCCCGTCCGGGCGCTGACCGTTTTCATCTTTGAGAATGGTAGCGGCTGTGAAATCGTGGAGCAATGGACCACGATCCCGCCGACCTCCTCCTGCACCCGGTGCGCCTGCGCGTGGTGCACGCCCTCGCCGGGGGCCGAGTGCTCACCACCACGCAGCTGGGCGAACGGCTGTCCGGCGTCTCGAAGGTGACGGTGTACCGGCACGTCGCGCTGCTCGCCGAGGCGGGCTTCCTGGAGGTCGCGGAGGAGCACCGGGTGCGGGGCGCCGTGGAACGGCACTACCGGCTGCGCGAGGACCGTCCGGCGGTGGACGGCGCCACCGCCGCCGCGATGTCGACGGAGGACCACCGCCGGGGCTTCGCGGCCGCGATGGCCGTCCTGCTCGCCGAGTTCAACGCCTACCTCGACCGGGACGACGCCGACCCGGCGGCCCAGGGCGTGTCCTACCGGCAGGGCACGTTCTGGCTCAGCCCCGAGGAACTCGCCGAGCTGGGCGGCGAGTTGTTCGCGGTGCTGGCGCCGCGGCTGGCCAACCGCCCGGCACCGGAGCGGGATCCGTACCTGATCAGCCCGATCGTCTTCCCGGCCGCGGGATCCGCCGGAGCGGCCGCTGACGGTCCGTGAGCCCGACCGTCGGCCCCGGGGCCGGCCGCCCCTGCGCGGCCCGTGGACGCGCGCGCCGATGACTGGTATCCAGGCCACTGGGCAGCCGGACGGAGCCGGCGCCGCGCCGGGACGTACCACCAGGAGAGCAGGGGCGATGCGCAGAGTTCTGATCGTCGGTGCCGGGCAGGCCGGACTCCAACTGGCCCTGGGGCTGCAGGCCCACGGCTACGACGTGACGGTGCTGACGGACCGCAGCGCGGAGGAGGTGCGCGCCGGACGGGTGCTGTCCAGCCAGTGCATGTTCGACTCCGCGCTGCGCACCGAGCGCGCCCTCGGCCTCGACCTGTGGGCCGACAAGGCACCCCGGATCGAGGGCGTCGGGGTGTCGGTGGCCATGCCGGACGGGCCGCGGGTGATCGACTGGGTGGGGCGGCTGGACGCCTACGCGCAGTCCGTCGACCAGCGGCTGAAGATGTCGACCTGGCTGGAGGCCTTCGCCGGGCGCGGCGGCCGGGTGGAGCTGCGCACGGTGACCGCCGCCGACCTGCAGCACCTGGCCGGCTCGTACGACCTGGTGCTGGTCGCCTCCGGCAAGGGCGTGCTGGGCTCGCTGTTCGAGCGCGACCACGCGCACTCGCCGCACGAGCGGCCGCAGCGCGCGCTGGCCGCCGCCTACGTGCACGGGCTCGCGCCGCGCCCCGAGCACGACTTCCCCGCGGTGCGCTGCAACGTGGTGCCCGGCATCGGCGAGTTCTTCGTGATGCCCGCCCTGACCATGTCGGGGCCGTGCGACATCCTGCTCTGGGAGGCCATGCCGGGCGGACCGGCGGACGCCTTCGACGGGCTCCGCGACCCGGCCGAACACCTCAGGGTGACACTGGAGTTGATGAGGACCTTCACGCCTTGGGAGTACGACCGGGCCCGTGCCGGTGTCGAGCTCACCGACGCCGGCGCCACCCTGGCCGGGCGCTTCGCCCCGGTGGTCCGCCGCCCGGTCGGCGAACTGCCGGGCGGCGCCGCGGTGCTGGGCGTGGCGGACGTCGTGGTCACCAACGACCCGGTCACCGGGCAGGGGGCCAACAACGCCGCCAAGTGCGCGGCGGTCTACCTGGAGGCGATCCTCGCCCACGGCGACAAGCCCTTCGACCGCGACTTCCAGCAGGCCGCCTTCGACGGCTTCTGGGAGATCGCGGGCCCGGTCACCACCTGGTCCAACGCGATGCTCGCCCCGCCGCCCCCGCACGTCCTCGACCTGCTCGTCGCCGCCGGCGAGCACCAGGCGGTGGCGGACCGCTTCGCCAACAACTTCAACGACCCGGCGGACGTGGCGCGGTGGTACCTCGACCCGGACCGGGCCGCCGCGTACCTGGCCTCGGTCACGGCCGGAAGCTGAAAGGTCAAGAGCTTCCCAAATCGGGTGCGATCGCGCGTCGATCATGGTGGGTTCGTGTCGCCCCCTCGCCGAGGGGGACATTCGGCTCGGAACACGAGCAGTACGGACATCCGGACAACAGGAGACAGCGGTGGCGGTCGACGGGGGCAACATGGCCCAGGTTGTGATCGATACGGCGTACAACGAGCGCAAGCGGCTGCACACCGGCCGCAGTCGGACCACCACCATGATCGTGCTGGGTGTCCTGGCCGGGATCGGCCTGTTCCTGGCGCTGGTCGTCGGCAAGTCCGACCCGGACTCCGCGCCGACCTGCGACGGCCACACCATGACCCGGAACAGCGAGTGCCGGATCTGGTCCAACCACGGCGGCGGGGGCACCTACTCGTACGACGAGATGATCGACCGTCGGGAGTCCTCCAACGGCGTCTGGCGGGTCATCGGCTTCGGCGGCGCCGGCCTCGCCGTCGTCCTGATGGCGGTCGCCTACACCAAGCTCGACCCGAACCGCCCCTGGGGCAAGCCGGTCAGCGCGGCCTGCCCGCGCTGCCGGGAGCTCAACCTGCGGGAGAAGCTCACCGTCCACAGCGTCACCAAGGGGCGCACCACCCACCGCTACAGCGGCATCGTCACCCTCTGCACCCCGGCCTGCGGCTTCTCCACGATCCGCCAGCGCTGACCGGTCCGGCCGCTCGGCGTCCGGGCCCTGCCGTCCGGTCCCGGCTCCCGGCTCCCGGATCCCTGCGCCCGGGCCTTGCGCTCCGGTCCCCGCCCTCCGGGTCGGGACCGGAATGGGTCGTCCGCCTCCCACCCACTACGCTCGGTCCGGATCGAACGGACGATTGGGTGAAGCGAGTGAGCAGGTGGGAGCGGGCGCTGGACGCGGCCGGCGTGCACGACCCCGGGCTGCGGGCCGACTACGGCCGACAGCGCCGGCAGGTCGCCCGGTACAAGCGGGAGGTCACCCTGGCCGCCGGTCTGCTGCTCCCGGACCGCACCGTCCCGCACGTGATCGCGGCCGCCGCCTTCATGCACCGCACCGACACCCTGCTCGACAGCGGCCCGCTCGCCGAGCGCCGGGCGGCGTCCGCCCGCTGGCAGCGGGAGGTCACCGGGAGCCTCGACGCCGACCGCACCGACGACCCCGAGCTGCGCCCGCTGCTGAACAGCGTCGCCGCGCACCCCGCCCTGCGCGGGCACGTCCTGGACTTCCTGGCCGCGGCGGAGACGGACCTCGACTTCACCGGGTTCGCCACCGAGGAGGAGTACCAGGCGTACGTGGACGGGTACTCGTTGCCCGGCTTCATGCTCGTCGCCGGGCTGCTCGGCCCGGACGGTGACCAGGCCGCCTACCGCGCCGCCTGCCGCACCTACATCGACGCCGCCCAGCGGCTGGACTTCGTCAACGACCTCGCCGAGGACCTGGCCGAGGGCCGGCTGACCGTCCCCGAGGACACCCTGAGCCGGCACGGCGTCACCCGGGCCGACCTGGAACAGGCCCGCGACCTGCCGGCCGTCCGGACGCTGCTCGGCGAACTGCTCGACCGGGCCGACCACGCCCTCGCCGAGGGCGGCGCCGTCGTCGAACTGGTGCCGGCCGCCCACCGGCCGATGGTCCGCTGCCTCCTCGGCGTGGACGGGCTCGTCAGCGCCGCCGCCCGTGCCGACCTGGGCGCGCTGCTGCGCCGCTCCGCGAGCCCGGCGAAGGGGGCCGCGCTGCGCCTGCTGGGCCGCGAGTACCTCCGGGCCCGCCGGCTGCGCGGCTGAGCGGCCCGCCGGCTGCGCGGCCGAGGGACCGGGCGGTCCGCCCGCGCCACCGCTGACGAATCGTCAGGGTTCGTGCCGGGTGCGTGAGTCGGCTCCGTGGGGTGGGCCGGCCCGGGACGCCGCTTCGGCGGGGCCGCTGCCGTGAAGTCCGCAGCCGACCTGCGGACTATACCCCAGTCGACACATCTTGAACGCACGAGCCCCAGGCGTCACTCCAGGGCTCAGCAGGCGCCCGGCCTGTGTCGAGACTTCGCCGAAGTCCCTGCCTGCACTCCGTCATCGTCACTGATAGTCGCGACGATGACGCATTGCGTGTTCATGGCACCCCCTTCAGGTGATGGATGCGTTCAGGAAGATAACGAAAAGGCCCCGCCTTCTCTCGCCTTGGATTTACTTCTTGACTCCATCTGGCACATGCGGGTTGACTCCCTCCCACTCCGCCGCACTGTCGCGGCGACGTCAGGGAGGCACCCCCACATGAACGCAATGATGCGTCGCGCCGTCATCGCCACCGCAGCCGTCTCGATGGCCCTGTCCATGGCCGCGTGCGGCAAGGCCGGCAGCGACAAGAAGGACTCCGCCGCGAGCGGCGACAACAAGTCCATCGGCCTGCTGCTGCCCGAGAACGCGTCCTCGACCCGCTACGAGTCCTTCGACCGCCCGTTCATCGAGGCCAAGGTCAAGGCGCTGTGCGCGGACTGCAAGGTGCTCTACAACAACGCCGAGGGCAGCGCTGCCAAGCAGAAGCAGCAGTTCGACACCCTGATCGCCCAGGGCGTGAAGGTCATCGTCCTGGACGCCTTCGACGCCACCTCGACCCAGTCCTGGGTCAAGGAGGCCGCCGCCAAGGGCGTGAAGGTCGTCGCCTACGACCGCCTGGCCACCGGCCCGGTCGCCGCCTACGCCTCCTTCGACAACGAGAAGGTCGGCGAGCTGCAGGGCCAGGCCCTGGTCGACGCGCTCGGCGCGCAGGCCGCCGACGCCAACGTCGTCATGATCAACGGTGACGACGCGGACCCGAACGCCGGCCAGTTCAAGGCCGGTGCGCACAAGGTGCTCGACGGCAAGGTGAAGAAGGTCGTCTACGAGCAGTCCGGCGAGTGGAAGCCCACCGTCGCCGGCCAGAAGATCGGTGCCGCGATCACCCAGCTCGGCAAGGACGGCTTCCAGGCCGTCTACTCCGCCAACGACGGCATGGCGGGCGCCATCATCACCCAGCTCCAGGGTGCGGGCATCAAGGTCCCGGTCGGCGGCCAGGACGCCGGCCTCGACGCCATCCAGCGGATCGTCAACGGCGACCAGGCCTACACCATCTACAAGGCCTACAAGCCGCTCGCCGACACCGCCGCCGAGCTGGCCGTCGACCTCCTGCAGGGCAAGGACGTCAAGTCCGTGGCCACCGCCAGCGTCGACAGCGCCACCGACAAGGGCATCCCGGCCAAGCTGCTCGACCCGAAGGTCGTCACCAAGGCCAACATCAACGACACCGTCATCGCCGACGGCCTGTACAAGGCCGCCGACATCTGCACCGCGGACTACGCCGCCGCCTGCGCCACCGCCGGCCTGAAGTAGCACCGCCCGGGCGGAGCTCCCCGCCTCCCCGGGGAGCACCGCCCGCAGCGCGCGGCAGGCCCCGGCCCGCCCCGACAGCCCCTTTTCGACGTTCACCCGCCCGCTCCGCACGGCGCGCGGGCCACACCGGCCGCCGACCCACCATCACGGCGTGCGCGGGAAGAAGGAGATGGTTCACGTGACAGGCGCACCCGTACTGGCGTTGCGCGGGGTCTCCAAGCGCTTCGGCGCCGTCCAGGCACTGACCGACGTGCACCTGGAGGTACACGCCGGCGAGGTGGTGGCCCTGGTGGGCGACAACGGCGCCGGAAAGTCCACGCTGGTGAAGACCATCGCCGGCGTCCACCCCATCGACGAGGGGACGATCGAGTGGGAGGGCCAGGCGGTCTCCATCGGCCGCCCGCACGACGCCCAGGCCCTCGGCGTCGCGACCGTCTACCAGGACCTCGCGCTGTGCGACAACCTCGACGTGGTCGGCAACCTCTTCCTCGGCCGTGAGCTGAAGCGGTTCGGCACGCTCGACGAGGTCGCCATGGAGAAGCGCGCCCGCGAACTCCTCGACACGCTCTCCATCCGCATCCCGAGCGTGCGCATCCCCATCGCCGCCCTCTCCGGCGGCCAGCGCCAGGTGGTCGCCATCGCCCGCGCCCTGGTCGGCGACCCCAAGATCGTCATTCTGGACGAGCCCACCGCCGCCCTCGGCGTCGAGCAGACCGCCCAGGTCCTCGACCTCGTCGAGCGCCTGCGCGACCGCGGCCTCGGCGTCATCCTGATCAGCCACAACATGGCCGACGTCAAGGCCGTCGCCGACACCGTCGCCGTCCTGCGGCTGGGCCGCAACAACGGCGTCTTCGAGGTGGCGAACACCTCGCACGAGGAGATCATCTCCGCCATCACCGGCGCCACCGAGAACGCCGTCACCCGCCGCCAGGCACGACTCGCGGAGGAAGCGAAGTGACCACCGAGCAGACCACCCCCGACACCCCCGCACCGGCCGCCCCCGCGGTCGACCCCCGCCTGCTCGTCCGCGAGGCCGGTCTGGCCGGCTACGTCGCCGAGTTCAAGCAGAAGATGAAGAACGGCGACCTCGGCTCCGTGCCCGTCGTCCTCGGCCTGATCCTCATCGGCGTCATCTTCCAGAGCGTCACCGGCGACTTCCTCAACGCCGACAACCTCACCAACATCACCAAGTGGATCGCCGGCCCCGGCCTGATCGCCGTCGGCATCGTCTTCGTGCTCCTCCTCGGCGAGATCGACCTCTCGCTCGGCTCCGTCGCCGGCGTCGCCGCCGCGATAGCCGCCGTCCTGTCCGTGCGCTCCGGCTACAACGAGTGGCTCGCCTGCCTCATCGCCATCGCCGCCGCCGTCGCGATCGGCGCCCTGCACGGCTTCTTCTTCGCCAAGATCGGCGTCCCGGCGTTCGTCGTCACCCTCGCCGGCCTGCTCGCCTGGAGCGGCCTGCAGCAGTACGTCCTGGGCGACAAGGGCACCGTCAACGTCGTCAACGACGGCGTCCTCGCCAACCTGGACACCTACTTCCTCGGCGACGGCGACGTCGCCTACACCTGGGGCCTCGCCGTCCTCGGCGTCGCGCTCTTCGGCGCCGGGCAGATCATGGACGCCCGCCGCCGCAGCGCGGCCGGCCTCGCGGCCCGCCCGATGAGCGAGATCGCGCTGCGCACCGGGGTCCTCGCCGTCATCGCGCTGACCGCCGCCTACATGCTCAACCAGGACCGCGGCCTGCCGCTGCCCCTGCTCGTCTTCCTCGGCGTCGTCGTCATCACCGACTTCGTCCTGCGCCGCACGAGCTACGGCCGGCAGATCTTCGCGGTCGGCGGTGGCGTGGAGGCCGCCCGCCGCGCGGGCATCAACGTCGCCTGGGTCCGGATCTCGGTCTTCATGATCTCGGCCGGCATGGCGGCCCTCGGCGGTCTGTTCATCGCCTCGCAGCAGGGTTCCGCGGACAAGATCCTCGGCGGCGGCAACGTCCTGATGAACTCCATCGCGGCGGCCGTCATCGGCGGCACCAGCCTGTTCGGCGGACGCGGCAAGACCTGGTCGGCCCTGCTCGGCATCCTGGTCATCCAGTCGATCATCACCGGGCTCGACCTGGTCCACGTCAACCAGGCCATCCAGTACATGATCACCGGCGCCGTCCTGCTCGCCGCCGTCGTCCTGGACTCGGTGTCCCGACGCACCCGCAAGACCGCCGCGCGCTGACCCGCCGTCACGCGCTGCCCGGGCCGGCCCGGTACCCATCCTTCGGGTACCGGGCCGGCCCGTGCCGTGTGCGTGAGCCCGGCCGCATACGGCGTCCACAAGAGGCGCTCGCCGCAGCCGCCGCCGCCCTGCGTGGACCGCTGCGCCGAGTCGTCGCGGGGCCGGCTCGCCGGGGGCACGGGCTGAACGAGCGAAGCCTTCGCCGGGTCGGGTGTGGCAGACGACGGAGTGATCCCCGGGATCGGCATCCTGCTGGTGGCCCGATCAGCAGGCGAGTGGGTGCCACCGCACCGATCGCTCGCCCACCAGGTAAGGACAGCCCGTGAAGTCATTCGGGAAGATCAGCGCCATGTGCGCCGCCGTTGCAGCAGCCGCTCTCCTGGGCGCTCCCGCCGCTCACGCCCAGGGCGACGGCGGACTGCTCGGCCTCGGTCTCCTCAACACCCCCGCCCTCACCGTCGCGTGCATCCCCGGAGGGCTGGTGAGTCAAGGCAGCCCGTCCACCGGCAACCAGAACACCGGCTGCAGCCAGTCCGCTTCCGGAGCGGAAGCAACGCCGTCGTCGAGCGCCGGTGGCCTGCCCGCGCGCCAGACCGTCAGTTCGTCCGTCGCCGCCCAGCCCGGAGAGCTCGCCACCGCAAGTGCGCGCTGCCCGGCGGGGACGGTGGTCACGGGCGGTGGCCTCGCGACGGATGCCGGCTCCTCCTGGGACATCAAGAGCTCCGCCGCCACCGGGACCGCCGACCCGAGCACCGGGGGCGCCTGGTCGGCGAGTGCCAAGAACACCGGCACCGCGCCCCAGATGCTCACCGTCCATGCGGTCTGCGCGGGCCGCGCGGCCTGAACCACGGCCCGCCACCGGTTGCGGCCCCCGGGGCCCGGACCCGACAGCCCCTGTCGGATCCGGGCCCCGGCACCCCGACACGGCGGAATGGCAGCGGAACGATCAATGAGTGGAGCGGGTGCGGATCAACCGCACCCGCTTTTCCGTGCCTGCCCCAGTACACCTTTCCCGACGAGCTGTCAGGTCGTGTTCGAGGGCGAAACATCGCAGGTCGCTGGCGGATCGCTCAAGCGCCGCTGAAGAGGCGGTGGCGATGCGCCGTGGGGGCACGGACTACCGGCCAAACGCCCCGTCGGCCATGTCGGCGGCGGGTTCCCGAGGCCTAGAGTCGTCCTCGGGCGGCGCGACAGCAGGGTTCGAGTGACCCTCGACCGACGCACCCACGGGGGGCCCGGCACATCCCACAGCACCCGCTTCGCAGACCCGTTCCCGGATCATCCGGCACGCCTGCCACCTCAAGGGAGTCCGCCATGTCCGACAACGCTCTCGACCTCCAGGACCTCGACCTCAGCGAGCTGAACGTCACCGCGCTGCGCGACACCGTCGCGCTGCCGGAGAACGGCGCGTCCTGGGGCTCCTGCTCCTGCCAGGGCTCGTCCTCCTGCGCCCAGCCGGAGACCATGGTCGCCCCGCTTTCCTGACGACTCATCAGCTCACGACTCATCACATCACCGTCCGGCAAGCCTCGTTCGAGAACCCAGGGAGACATCATGTCCGACCGTACACAGGGCACGCTCGCGCTCGATGACATCCTCGCCCTCGACGGCCTCGACCTCGGGGAGCTGACCGTCACCTCGCTGCGCGACACCGTCGCGCTGCCCGAGACCGGCGCCTCCGGCGGCCCCAGCTCGACCTCCTGCGGATCGTCCTCCTGCGGCGCGCCGCACCCGCCGGTCCTCGACACCTTCTGAGAACCGGCCCCACCGAACCACCCCGCACCACCCCGTACGCCGAGCATCGCCCCGCACCACCAGTGCAACAACTTTGAACCCGGCGCGTTCGCGCGGACGCGCCGGGTTCCTGCCGTGCACCGCCCAGGCCCGTCGGAGGGAGCCGCCATGCCGAACCGAGCCCTGCCGCGTCCCGTACTCCGCCCGGTCCCCGCACCCGTGCCGGCACCGGTCGCCCACACCGCCCGCCACGCCCTGGTGCGCGCCACCGTGCTCGCCCGGCCCGCACAGTCCGCACCGTCGGCAGCCGTACGGAGCCTGCTCGCCGAACTCGGCGCCGTCGAAGCCGCGGAGGCGGCCCTGCGGACCGACCTCTGCGACGACCTGTACGACAGCCGCACCGGGCACGACGAGGAGTTCCACCGCCGGATCGTGCTCCCGCTCCGCCGCGACCTGCACAACGGACGCCCGCCCCGCGCCGCCCGGCTCGACCGGCTCGCCGACCTGCCGCAGCGCGTCCCGCGGCTCGCCGACTGGCTGGACCTGCGGCAGCGCCGCGCCCGGCTGCTCGCCGCGCTCGCCGACGCCGTCCCGCCCGCGCTCGCCGCCGAACGTGCCGCTCTCGCCGAACTCTGCCGTGCGTCCGCCTTCACCCGGGCCGTCGCCCTCACCAGCGCCGACCTGCTGCGCGCGGTCGCCAACACGGCGCGCGCGGCCGACTCGACGGGGGAGCGGCCGGCCCGCGCCCGCAAGGAGGAAGCCGCCGTCCTGCGCCACGCGCTGCGGGCCACCACCAAGACCAGCCCGCTCACCTGGTTCACCTCGGTCGGCTGGTCCTCGGGCGACGGCTCGCCGGACGGGTACGCGGAGGACGCCACACCGGACGGGTACGCGGAGGACGCCACACCGGACGGGCCCGCAGGGGACGCCACGCCGAACGCCATGCCGGACGCGCCCGCCGGAACGCCGGTGCCCCCGTACGCGGTGGTCCGGGAGAACCGGACGCTGGTCGCCGCGCTCGTCCAGGCCCTGCTCGACGACCCCCGGCGCAGCCGCACCCTGCCGCACCGGATGACCGGCGCCGCCCGCGTCGCCGACGGCCGCGCCCACTACGCCCGCAGCGAGGTGGTGTTCGCCGGCGGCCGCTACCTCGTCACCCGCGAGGAGGAGGTCGAACTGGCCGACCGGCCCGAACTGGCGCTGCTCGCCTCGCTCGCCGACACCCCGGACACCCCGGACCGCCTCGCCACCCGCCTCGCCGCCGCCCTCCGCCGCCCGGAGGACGACCCCGTCGTGCACCGCTTCGTCGGCCAGCTCCGCACCGCCCGCCTGCTGGTGCCCACCGACCCGGTCGACCCGCAGGACCCGCAGCCGCTGCGCAGCCTCGCCCACTGGCTCCGGCAGTGGCCGGAGGACGCCGCGATCGTCACCCTGGTCGACCACCTGGCGGACCGGACGGCCGAGTTGGCGGACGCGCCGGGCGAGCGCCGCCCCGCGCTGCTCGCCGCGCTCGCCGACGCCTGGCACCGGGTGCTCGCCGCCGCCGGCCGACCCGTCCCCGCCGAGGCCGCACCGCTCACCGTTCTCAGCGAGGACGTCCACGCGCCCGCGCCGCCGCAGCGCCGGCCGAGCCCGGCCGACCGCGCAGCGCTCGCCGAACTCACCGCGCTGGCCGAGCTGTTCGACCACGGACACCTGATGCGACGGGCCGCCTGCGACCGGTTCGTCGCCCGCTACGGCGTCGGCGGGGTCTGCGGCACACCGTGGGAGTTCGCCGCCGATGCCGCCGAGGCCTGGTCCGCCATCACCGTACCGGACGAACTGGCCGCCCTGCGGGCCGAGTTCGCGGCCGTACCGGAGACGGACGGCGAGATCGTCCTCCCCGCCGAGCGGGTCCGGGCGCTGGCCGCCCGGCTGCCCGACTGGACCGCGGCCCGGCCGCTCAGCTACTCGTGGTTCGTCCAATCCGACCCCACCGACGGCCTGTTGTGCGTCAACCACGTCTACGGCGGCTGGGGGCGCTTCGCCAGCCGGTTCCTCGACGCCACCACACCGCGGGCCGCCGCCGACGTCACCCGGCAGATCCGCCGCGGCCTCGGCGAGGGAGCCCGCGCGGCCCAGATCCGGCCGGTCGGCGGCTTCAACGCCAACCTCCACCCCCTGCTGCTCGCCGACGAGATCGGCCCCGACCGGCGGTGGACCAACCTGGTCGAAGCCGACCTCGACCTCGTCCACGACCCCGCCTCCGACCAGCTCCGCTTCCGCCTGCGGAGCACCGGCGAACTGCTGGACGTCCTCTACCTCGGCTTCCTCGCGCCGGTCATGCTGCCCCAGCGGCTCGCCCCGCTGCTCGCCGACCACCCCAACGGCGTGGTCGACTTCCGCCCGCTGCTGCCCCGCACCGCCCTCCGTGCGCCCGGCGGCACCGTCACCGGCACCCCGCGCCTGCGCCACCGCCACGTCGTCCTCGCCCGCCGCCGCTGGCACCTGCCGCCGGCCGTCCTCGACGCCCTGCGCGCCGACCTCGCCGCGGACCCCGGCGCCGACGGGATCCCGGCCGGGGCCACCGCCCGCTGGCGCGCCCTGCTGGGCCTCCCCGAACAGCTCTTCCTCCACCCCGTACCGGCCGCCGCCGCCACGGACACACCCGCCGACGCCTTCGTGGCCCACCTGCGGGCGCCGAAGCCCCAACCCGTCGACCTCGGCAACCCTCTGCACCTGTGCCACCTCGCCAAGTGGCTCACCCGGTACCCGAACGGGGTGGTGCTGGAGGAGGCGCTGCCCGCCATCGCCGGCACGGCGGAGCCGACCCGGACGGTCGAGCTGGTGGCGGAGACCTACCGGCCCGGACGGGCGGGCGCCACGGGCCCCGAGGAGGGAGCCCCGTGACCCGGGCGCCGACGCACGCGAGGGCCGGCCGGCCCTCGGGCGGCCCGCGGCACGGTGCCGCGGAAGCCGGCGGCCCGCCCTCTGGCGCGAGTCCGTTCCTCAGCCCTTCCCCCCGTCCCGCTCCGCACTGCCGAGGAGGCGTCCGATGAGTGACCTGGCCGACGGCCCGGAGGCCGTGACCGCCCGCGATGTGGTCCTGACCTACTACCAGCCCGTCAAGGCCCGAGCGCTGCGCGAAGCCGTGCTGCCGGCCGCCCGGCAGGCGGCGGCGGACGGGCTGGAGGCGCACGTCGAGCGGCACTGGCGGTTCGGGCCGCACCTGCGGCTGCGGCTGCGCGGCCCGGGGGCGCGGGTGGCCGCCGCGGCCGAGCGGGCCGCCGAGGGGCTGCGGGCCTGGACGGCGGCGCACCCGTCGGTCGCCGACCGGACGGACGAACAGCTGCTGGCCGAGGCCGCCGTCGCCGGACGGGTCGAGCTGATCGCGCCGCCGTACGGGCCGCTGGTGCCGGACAACACCGTCCGCGTGCTGCCCGTCGACCCGTCCGCCGGGGAAGCGCTGAACGCCCTGCTGGGAGCCGGGTCCGCCGAACTGCGCGACGAGTTGATGCGGCTGGGCCTGCCCGCCCTCGGCGCGGGGTGCGACTTCCTCGGCGCGCACGGCGACGCCTCCGAGGCCCGCGTCCAGCTGGTGGTGTCGGCGCTCGCCGCCCACGCCGCCGCGCACCCGGAGGGGCTGATCGGCGGGCACTACTCGATGGTCTCGCACCTGGAGGACTTCCTCGTCCACGAGGACCCGGACGGCAGCCTGCGGGCCGCCTTCGACCGGCGCTGGGACCGCGTCGGCGGCGCCGTCACCGCACTGGTGGGCCGGATCACCGACGGCGGCGCGCGCGGCTGGGAGCGGGACTGGGCGCACTGGTCGGCGACCGCCTGGGCCCTCGCGGAGCGGCGCCACGCGGCCGGGATCGACCTCGGCGGCAGCCGCGAGGAGTACCGGGCCCGCGCGGCCGCGGTCGGCGACCCGGACACCGCCGCCCGCTGGGACTTCGCCCTGCGCACCCGCTACAGCGACTTCCACTGGCTGCTGCACCGCTCCGACCCCGGCGGCACGATGTGGACCCGCCCGGACTACCTGATCTACCGGGCCTGCACCAACGGCCTGTACCGGCTGTTCGCGATCTGCGACGTCCGGCCGGTGGAGCGCTACCTTGCCGCGCACCTGGTCGTCCGCACCGTGCCCGAGCTCACCGGGCACCGCTGGCAGGACCGGGTGGACGAGGTCATCGCCGCCGTGGAGGGCGCCGCGTGACCGGCCGGGCCGGGGGTCCGCAGGGGGGCGTCGTACGGCCCCACCTGCGCCCGGGCGTGGCGGTGACCCGGCTCCGGGACGGACTGCACCTGCGCGGGCGCGGCAGCAGTCTCACCCTGGAGGGCAGCCGCGTGCTCCCCGCACTGTGGAAGCTGCTCGACGCCCGGCTCGCGCCCGGTGCGGACCCGGCGGCGCCGGTCCCCGAGCCGAAGGTGGCGGCGGCGCTGGCCACCGTCACCGCCCGGCTGCGCGAGCACGACCTGATCGTGGACCACCCGAGCGGCGCCCGACTGCCGCTCTGGCCGGGCGCGGTGGCGGCGGAGCCGGGTGGCGCGGCGGCGGCCCTCGCGGCCACCCGCCCGGTGGTGGCCGCCGCCGACCCGGACGGCCCGCTGGCCCGCGCGGTGGCCCGTGGCCTCGCCCGGGGCGGGACGGCCGCACCGGCGGTGGTCGCCGACGCCGGGCTGCCGGCCGGGCGGGTGGTGGCCTCGGCGGGCGCCCCGCCGGTGGCGGTCGCGGTGCAGTGCGGCGCGGACGGCGGGTTCGTCACCGAGCCCGCCGACCCGGCCCGCACCCGGGCGGACGCCGCCGCCCTCGCGGCCCGACTGGGCACCGGCCCCGGCGCCGACCCTGGCCCCGGCACCAACCCGAGCGCCGGACACCCTGCCGCGCTGCCCGTCCTGCTCGCCGCCGCGGCCGCCCAGCGGCTGCTGTGCGCGGTCGCCGGCCTGCCGGACCCGGGCGAGCCGGGCGCCGACCCGCGCCTGCTCGCCGGTCGCCCAGCCGTCCTGCTCGCCGAGGCCCGCCCGACGCGTGCCGAGCACCACCCGTGGGCGGCGGGCGCGGGCGGTGCCGCCGAACCGCCCACGGACCTGGTCGAGGCCCTCCGCCGGGTGACCGCCCTGGGCGATCCACGGCTGGGCGTCCTCGACGCGCCGTCGCCCGGCGACCTGCCCCAACTGCCCGTCGCCCTGGTCTCCTGCGCCACGCCGTCCGGCACCCTGGTGGCCGGCGCGGCCCGGACGGACCTCGCCCGGCTGGCCGCCGCCTGCCGGTCCGCCGAACTCCACCTGGCGGCCGTCGACGGGGGAGCAGCCCCGGTGGTGGGCGCCGACCCGGAGCACGCCCTCGGCCGGGCCCTGCGCGCGGCGGCCTTCGACCGGGCCGCGGCGGACGGCCCCGCCTCGCACGGACCCGCGCTGCCGGAGTCGGCCTGGCGCGAGCACCCGCAGGCCGCGCACTGGTGGGCTGTGCTGGCCCGTCTCCTCGGCCGCTCACCAGATTTGACGATCCGTCAATTTCCGCACGGTGTGCGGGTGTTCCTGGCCGAGGTCGACGGGAGCCGAGCCGTCGAGGCCACCCCCGCCGACGCCGTCGCCCACGCCGCCCTGGCCGCCCTCACCCGCCTCCTCGCCCGGCGGAGCGGCCTGGCCGCCGCCCACCACACCGCCCTCACCGGCGCGGCCGCCCCGCTCGCCGCCGCCGGACGCCACCCGGCCGCCTGGACGGACGAGGGCTGGACCGACCACTGGCTCACCGGACTCGCCGACCGCGAAGCGGACCTGCACGCCGCCCTGCACCGCCTGACCGGCCTGCGCACCGCCCCCTGGCGGCCCGCCACCCCCGCCGCCCGTCCGCTCGCCAACGCCCTGGACGGCTGCGGGTTCACCGCACTCGTACGCTCAGGAGACGGCCGATGAGCGAACTCCCCGTCCTCACCCCGGCGCAGGCCCTGGCCACCACCGGCGGCACCGCCGTGGTCCACCTCACCGAGTGGACCCTCGGCCTCGCCGCCCGGCTCAGCCGCCACGCCCTGGCCCACCCCGTGCGCCTGGTGCCGGTGCGCGAGGACGGCGCGCTGACCCTGGTCGGCCCCGTCCTGCACCCCGGCGCCCCCGCCTGCCTCGGCTGCACCGAGTACCAGCGGCTCGCCACCGCCGGCGGCCGGGTGCCCTGGCAGAGCCCCGAACTGGCGCTCGCGGGCACCGGCACCCCGGCCTTCGGCGACGCGGTGGCCGCACTCGCCGCCGAGCTGGCCGCAGCCGTACCGGCCCGCGTAGGAGCACCGGCCCCCGCCGAAGCACCGGCCCCCGCCGCGGCCGCACCGGAGCCGGCCGACGTCGGCCACGCCACCGTCCACCTGGTGAACGGCGCCCGCGCCACCTGGTCCACCCACCGGGTCCGTCCCGTCGGCGGCTGCGCCGTCTGCCGCCCGCTGCCCGCCGACACCGCGGAGGCCGCCCGGCTGCCCGCGACGCCCCGCCCGCTGCCCGACCCGGCCGTGCTGCGCGGCCCCAACGACCGTACGGGCGCCGAGCAGTTGCGGGCCGAACTGCACGACGAGCGCTTCGGCCCCGTCCGCCGGCTGTTCCGCACCGAGGACTCGGCGTTCGCCCTCACCACCGCCTGGGCGACCGACGGCCGGACGGTCGACGACGGCGGCTACGGACGGGCGGAGGACTTCCGTTCCAGCGAGCGGGTGGCCCTGTTCGAGGCCGTGGAGCGGTACGCCGGCATGCGGCCGCTCGGCCGCCGGACCGTCCTGCGCGCCTCCTTCGCCGACCTGCGGCGCGACCTCGGCCGCGACGCCGTCCTCGACCCCGCCCGGATCGGCCTGCCCGACCCCGCCCACCACGGGCACCCCGCCGCCACCACCGTCCCGTACACCCCGGACCTGGAACTCGACTGGGTGCACGGCTGGTCGCTGACCCACCGCCGCCCGGTCGCCGTCCCCGAGCACGTCGCCTACTGGGACCTGCCGGCCCGCGACCGCCCCCGCGTGGTCTACGAGTCCTCCAACGGCTGCGGACTCGGCAACAGCCCCCAGGAGGCCGCGCTCTACGGCCTGTTCGAGGTCGCCGAGCGCGACGCCTTCCTGATGGCCTGGTACGCGGGCACCCCGCTGCCCGGTGTCGCCGTCCCCACCGAGGACCCGCAGGTCGCCGACCTGGCCGCCCGGGCCCGGCTGTTCGGCTACCGGCTGACCCTCCTCGACGCCACCAACGACCTCGGCATCCCCGCCGTGATCGCCCTCTGCCGCCACCACGGCGGCCACCCGGACACCCCGCGCACCTTCCTCGCGGCGGGCGCCCACCACGACCCGCTGACGGCGATCCGTTCCGCCGTCGCCGAGGTGGTCACCAACGTCCAGGAGGCCCCGCACCGCTCCACCGCCCCGGGCGGCCCGCGCGACCCGCAGCGGCTGCGGCAGCTGCTGGACCGGCCCGACCTGGTCGTCACCCTGGACGACCACGTCGGCCTCAACGCCCTGCCCGAGGCGCAGCCCCGGCTGGACTTCCTCTTCGCCGGCCCACCGCCGGTGCCCCCGGCCGAGCGCTGGCCCGGCGCCCCCGCGCCGGTCACCGACCTGACCGAGCTGCTGGAGGACACCGTGCGCCGGCTCGCCGGCGAGGGCCTGGAAGTCGTCGTGGTCACCCAGGACGAGCCCGGCGTCCGCGACCGGCTGGGCCTGCACTGCGCCAAGGTGATCGTGCCCGGCACGCTGCCGATGACCTTCGGCCACGTCAACCGCCGCACCCGGGGCCTGCCCCGGCTGCTGGAGGTCCCGTACCGGCTCGGCCGCACCCCGGGCCCGCTGCGCCACGACGAACTGCCGCTCCACCCGCACCCGTTCCCCTAGCCCTCCAGCCCTCCAGCCCTCCAGCCGTCCGGGAAGGACACGATGACCATGCAGGACGTGACGACCGCCCACCGGCCGCCCACCGGCCACGCCGCACCCCCGACCGGCTGGCACAGCCTGCACCTCGCGCTGCCCCTGCCCGCCCACGAGGCGGACGCCTTCGTCACCGCCGACCTCGCCCCGCTGATGGACGGGCTCGCCGACACCGACTGGTTCTTCATCCGCTACGGCGAGGGCGGCCCCCACCTGCGGATCCGCCTCCGCGGCCCCGGCGCGCCGCCCGCGTCCCTCGCCGCCGAGCTCTCCCGGCTCGCCACCCGCCGCACCCCCCTGGACGAGCCCTGGGCGGCGCGGCACGGCGAGGTCACCGAGGTGCCGTACGTGCCCGAGACCGAGCGCTACGGCGGCCCGGCCCTGCTGCCGATCGCCGAGGAGCTGTTCACCCGCTCCACCCGCACCGCCGTGCACGCCCTGCGCGCCCTGGACGCGGCCCCCGGTTCCCGCCTGCCGATCGCCCTCGACCTCGCCCACACCACCGCACACGCGCTCGGCCTCGACGAGCTCGCCGCCTCGCGCTGGCTGCGCCGCCAAGCCGCCTCCTGGCGCTGGGTCACCGAGTACCGGGCGCTGCCCGGCGCCGCCGTCCACACCCGGGTGAACACGGTGTTCGCCCGGCAGCGCGACGCCCTGGCCAGGCGTGCCCGGGCCCTGCGCGCGGCCCTCGGCTCGGGGACGGCCGCGCCGTGGCTGGGCGACTGGGCCGCCGAGGTCGCCGACGCCGCCGCCCGGATGCGGGCCGCCGGGGCCCCGGAGCCGGCCGAACGCCTCGCCTGGGTCTGGGCCTCGCAGCTGCACATGCTGTTCAACCGGCTCGGCGTCGGCCCGGACGAGGAGCGCGCGGTCTGCCGCCTCGCCGCCCGGACGCTGCTGGAGACCGAGCAGCCGTTCACCTTCTTCCCCGCCGACCACCACGCGCCGGACCACCAGTACCTGGAACGCAGCAAGTTCCAGATCGGCCGCACCGAGGACACCACCCTGCGGGACCTGCCGCCCGTCCCGGCCCAGCGGCCCCGGCCCGGCGACGTCCCGCTGCCCGCCGACCCGCTGCCGCCGGTCACCCTCGCCGACGCGCTGCTCACCCGCCGCTCCAGCCGTGGCCCGCTGACCGGCCCGCTCACCGCCGCCACCCTCGGCGGCCTGCTGTGGCCGGCCTTCGCCGAGGGCGAGGCCGAGGGCACCGGCCACCGCCCGTACCCGAGCGCGGGCGCCCTGCACACCGTGCGCCTGCGGCTGGTCGCCCTCGCCGTCGACGGCCTGCCCGCCGGCACCTACGAGTGCCTGCCGGAGCACCGCAGCCTGCGCCCGATCGGCCCGCCGCCCGAGCTCGACGACCTCAAAGCCCTCTCCTCCTACCTCTCCCGCCCGGCCGGCGACCCGGCGGCGATCGACATCGGGAGCGCCCCCGCCGTCCTCGTCGTCTACCTCGACCTCGCCCTGCTGCGCCGCCGCTACGGGCTGCGGGCGCTGCGCCTCGGCCTCCTCGAAGCCGGCCACCTCACCCAGAACCTGCTGCTCACCTCGGCCGCCCACGGCCTGGGCACCACCCCTCTCGGCGGTCTCCAGGACGACCTCGCCCACGAACTCCTCGGCCTGGACGACATCGAGGAGCCCGTCCAGTACCTGCTCCCGCTGGGGCGGCCGGTGCCGGCGGAGCGCCCCGGGAGCCCGGTGCTGCCCGGGTGACCGCGACGTGAGGGGGCCGGACCGGGGCCGTTGTCACTCGGGCCGTTGTTCTTGAATGGGTATTCAGATATGGTTCCCCCATGCCCAGGCCCCGTGAGTTCGACCCCGAGACCGTCCTCGACCAGGCGATGCTGCGGTTCTGGGAGCGCGGGTACCGGGCGACGTCCATCGAGGACCTGGTGAAGGCCACGGGCGTGAAGCCCGGCAGCATCTACGGCGCGTTCCCCGGCGGCAAGCGCGCGCTCTTCGTCCAGTCGCTGGAGCGCTACTCGAAGCTGGTCGTGCCCCGCAAGCTCGGCGAGCTGGAGGCGGCGGGTGCGTCGGTGGCGGAGGTCCGCGGCTACTTCGACGGGCTGGTGCGCGACCTGCTCAGCCCCGAGGGGCGCCAGGGCTGCCTGCTGGTGAACACGGCGATCGAGAACGCCGCCGAGGACGACGCGGCGGCGGCCGTCGTGCGCGGCCACCTGGCGCGTCTGGAGCGGTGCATGACCCACGCCCTGGAGAACGCCGTTCGCCGGGGTGAGGTGCGGGCCTCGCTCGACCCGGGCGGCAGCGCCAAGCTGCTGGTCGCGACGTGCCAGGGGCTCATGGTCGTGGGCAAGGCCAATCCCGACGGGGCGGTGCTGCGGGCGATCGTCGACAACGCCTTCGCCGTGCTCGCCTGACGCCACGGCACCTCGGGCCACCGTACGCGGTGGCCCTTTCGTCGGCCCTATAGATGAATGACTATTCAAGAATGAGGTTGGGACATGAAGGCCATGGTCATATCCGCCCACGGCGGCCCCGAGGTCCTCACCGCCACGGAACTGCCCGACCCGGTGCCCGCCGCCGGCGAGGTCCTCGTCCGGGTGAAGGCGTTCGGCCTCAACCACGCCGAGGCGTACATGCGGAGCGGTGCCTGGGGCCAGGTGGCCGCCGTCCCCGGGATCGAGTGCGCCGGCCTCGTCGAGGCCGACCCCTCGGGTGAACTCCCGGTCGGTACACGGGTGGTGGCGATCCTCGGCGGCATGGGACGGACCCGCAACGGCAGCTACGCGGAACGCGTCACCGTCCCCGCGACCAACGTGGTGGCCGTGGACTCGACCCTGCCCTGGGCCGACCTGGCCGCCGTGCCCGAGGTGTACGCCACGGCGTACAGCGCCCTGCACGGCAACCTCGCCCTCGGCGCCGGGGAGACCCTGCTGGTCCGCGGCGCGACCTCCTCCCTCGGGCAGGCCGCCGTCAACCTGGCCGTCCACCACGGCGCAACGGTGCTCGCCACCACCCGCAACCCCGCACACGCGCCCCTGCTCAAGGACCTCGGGGCCTCCGAGGTGCTCATCGACGACGGGCGGCTGGCCGCGGAGGCCGAACGCAGGGGCCTCGCCGTCGACGCGCTGCTCGACGTCGTCGGCAACACGGTGCTCCGTGACTCGCTGCGCACCGTCGGGCCGCGCGGCCGGGTCTGCCAGGTCGGCTTCCTCGGCGGATTCGCCCCCGTGGCGGACTTCGACCCGATCGCCGACCTGCCCAGCGGCGTCCGGCTCAGCTTCTTCGGCAGCGCCTTCGTCCTGGGGACCCCGGCCTTCCCGCTCTCGGACGTTCCACTGGACGAGATCTACGCCCGGGTCGAGTCCGGCGCACTCCGCGCCCGCCCCACCCGGACCTTCCGCTTCGACGAGATCGTCGAGGCCCACCGGGTGATGGAGGCCGGCCAGGCCCTGGGCAAGATGGTCGTCGTCCTCGACTGACCCGACGCGGCCGGGCGGCACCGACCCTCCGGTGCCGCCCGGCCGCCGTCTCGCCGCCCCGGGCGGCCGGCGCCGGACCTAGCTGCTGTACACGCCGACCTCGTGCAGCGAGTACCCCCACTGGGTGCCGCGCTGCACGCCCTGCACGCGGACGTACCGGGCCGGGACGCCGGGGAACCGTGCGGTGTCCAGGCCGCCGTCCCCGGTCGTGGTGGACCACACCGACCGCCAGGTGCTCCCGTCGGTGGAGACCTCGATCCGGTACGCCCGCCCGTAGGCGCGTTCCCAGTCCAGCGTGACCCGCCCGACCAGGCCGGTGGAACCGAGGTCGACCTGGAACCACTGGTCGTCGCTCCACTCGCTGGCCCAGCGGGTGCCCGGGTCGCCGTCCACCGCCCGGCCGGGCGCGAAGCTGACGAACGGGTTCCACCACTCGGTGGTGCTGGCGGTGGCCGGGCGGTTGGCGGCCAGGTTCACCGTCGACCGGTGCCGCTCCGCGGCCCCCCACGTGGTGAGGTAGGACTCGGCGCCGCGGAAGAGGTCGTCCACCACGCCCTGACCGCCGACCTGCCGGATGTCCTCCAGCCAGTCCGGCACCAGGCCGTAGTGGGCGGCGCCGTCCGTGTTGATGTCCCAGGTGCGCGAGCCGGTGGTCTGGCGGTCGATCAGGGACCCGCCGTCCGCGCTGCGGAACGGGTAGTGCACCGGGTTGGCGGTGTCCGCGCCGCGCGGGCCGGGCCAGCCGCCGACGCCGTTCATGTCGGTGCCGTAGCCGTACCCCACGTTGTACTTGTCGCGCAGCGCGTCGGTCCGCTTGGCCTCGGCGCTGAACGCCTCGGCGCCGTTCATGTACTGGGCGACGAAGCCGCCGAGCTTGTAGACCCGCTCGATCCAGTCGAGGTCCATCCAGCTGTGCGAGGAGATCACGCCCGGGTAGGACTCCGACTCCAGGATGTCGAACGAGCGCGCGGCCGCCTTGACGCTCATGTGGTCGACTTCGAGCATCATCTTGCGTTTCATCATCCCGCGCACCGCGTACTCGCCGAGATCGGTCAGCCCGCGCGTGTTGCACTGGGCGCCGCCGGCGTAGGCCGGCACCGCGACCCCCGCCGGGAGCTGCTGCTGCGCCTCGGGCGCCGGGGCGAGGCCGATCGGGTTGTCGTGCTGCGGCCCGGCGCACTGCTCGGTCTTCCAGAAGGTGCCGGTCGACAGGAACTGCCCGACGTTGATCGCCGTCCCGAGCGCGCCCTCGTCGAAGCGCACCCCGCAGAGCGCGTTGTCGAACTTGTGGCACAGGAACATGCTGCGCACGCCCAGCCCGTACAGCTCGTCCAGGCCGCGGTCGATGTCGGCCCTGCTGCACTGGGCGACGTCGAGGATCTGCTTGCAGCCGAAGGGCTCGGAGGTCTCCACGCCGAGGATCACGGCCAGCTTGCCCTGCTCGACGACCTCGCGGGCCTGCGCGCTGTCCGTGACGATCCGGAACCAGCCCTTGCCCGGCCCGCCGTACATCGTGTCGACGTAGGCCTGCAGCTCGTAAGTCTTCTGCGCCTGGAGGCGGATGGAGGTCATCTCGTCGCAGCTGCGGTCCTTGAAGAAGTAGACCGAGCAGATCACCCCGTTGGTGACCAGGTCGTTGACCAGCACCCGCTGGCCGCCGCGCCAGGCCCGTTCGATCCAGGCGTAGTAGTTCTGCTGGTGGGTGAGCGAGTCGTGGGCCGGCCAGTCCTTGAAGGTCGGCCAGCCGACCGGGTCGTGCTTGCCGTCGCCGCCCTTGGTGATGAAGTCGAAGATGGCGAGCGAGCCGTCGGGGTAGTGCTCGGGGCAGTCCTTCAGCGCGTCCGCGATCCCGGCTTCGGAGAAGGACTTGCCGCAGATCAGCCGCCCGCCGAACGCCTCGTTGGCCATGATGTGGTCGTGCGCGTCGACGAAGCCCCGGACCCGCCCCTGGGCGTCGGTGCCGCGGAACGGTTCGCCCGTGACGCCGATCTGTGAGTCGGGCGCGGGGCGTGCGGTCGGGTTCCACCAGTCCGTCCCGCCCGGCGCGGCGGGCGCCGGCCCGGCGAGCGCCATGGCGGCTAGGGTGAGGAGTGCGGCCAGCAGTGCGACGAGTCCGCGTCTGCCGTGGGGGAGTCGGTGCATGGTCACCACCCGTGTCCGAGGTGAGGGGGTGGCGCGGCCACGCACGGGCCCGTCCGGGGCGCGGACCGACCCTTCCGGGCCGGCTGTCATGGACCGCGCACTCGGTGTGATGAGAATCGCCACTGTTGGACTGGTAGTCAATAGGCGTGCGCGGATTCCGGTGCGGATTCCCGGCCGGGCCCGGCGGTCCTCGACGAGCCGATCGCATCCGCCTCTGTCAGGCTGATGGAGCGGTGCCGAGCGGCACCGCCGCGCGCGAGGAGGTCCGTACGGATGTCTGAGCGAGAACCGGGGCGGAAGCCGGATCCGGCTGACCGCAGGGCCCACACGGCGGCCTTCCGGGCCGCGGAGGCCCGCCGGGAGCGGCGCCGGCGGTGGCTGGTGCGCGGCACGATCGGCCTGGTCGCCGTGGCGGCGGTCGGCGGGATCGCCGCCGTGATCGCGACGAACCAGGGCTCGTCCGGTTCCTCGCACGGGATCCCGGCGCAGCCGCGGATCACGGCCGAGGGCCGCACCACGCTTCCGCCGTGGGACGCGCCGAGCGACGTCGCGGCCGCGGTGGCGGCGGCCGGGCTGCCGATGCTCGGCACCGAGGGCTCGGCGCTGCACATCCACACCCACCTGGACGTCCTGGCCGACGGCAAGCCCGTCGAGGTGCCGGCACAGATCGGCGTGGACGAGGCCGCCCAGCAGATCAGCCCGCTGCACACCCACGACACCACCGGCATCATCCACGTCGAGTCGCCGGTGCACGCGGACTTCAGCCTCGGGCAGTTCCTCACCGAATGGCAGGTCTCCGCCTCCGCCGACCACCTCGGCGGCCTGAAGACCGACGCCACCCACACACTGAAGACCTACGTCAACGGCAAGCAGACCGACGGCGACCCGGCCGCGCTCCTGCTGCACGACCACGACGAGATCGCCCTGGTCTACGGCACGGCCGCGGAGGACGCCGGCGTCCAGGTGCCGAGCGGCTGCACCTGGCCGAGCGGGCTGTAGGGACGGCCATGGCGTACGAGCCCGAGAGCCCCTTCCGCTCGCCCATCGTGGGTGACCTCAACCTCTCCCAGCCCGGGCCCGCGCCCGGGAGCGAGCCCGGCTCCCCGCCGGGGCTCATGCTCGGGGCCGTCGAGGAGGTCGACCCGGAGCAGCAGGTGCCGATGCTGATCGAGCTGAACCTGCGCTACCCCGGCGGGCTGCAGGTGGTCCGCGACGAGTTCTACGCGCTCTGGGAGCGCTACGCGGGACGCTCCCGCGGGCAGTGGCCCGACGAGGTCACGTCGGGGAGCCACGTGCAGCCCGAGGTGCCCCCGGGGCTCGCACTGGTCGCGCCGAAGCTGTACCAGACCGTCCTGTCCCGGGCGGACCTCGGCGAACTGGTGGAGGACGACCGCCGCTCCGCCGCCCGCACCGGGCGACCGCCGACCGTCTTCCGGGTGTGGCCGGACTACCTGCTGCACCCGCAGATCGACCGCTCCGCACCCACGGTGAAGGCCAACGCCGCCTGGCGCGCCTACGACGCGCGCGGGAGCGGGATCGTCTGGGCGGTCATCGACAGCGGCATCGACGCGACCCACCCGCACTTCGCCGGGCTGGAGCTCGCGGCCGAGGGGCGCGGCGAGGACTTACCGCAGGGGCGGACCAGCGGTCTGCACCGGGACTTCGGCTTCCTGGTGAACCCGGCCGACCCGGTGGCGCAGCCGCCCGGCGGAGCGGCGGCCGGGGCCCCGGCGTCGCCGCTCGTGGACGACAGCGGGCACGGCACGCACGTCGCCGGCATCATCGCGGGCTGCACCCCGGACGGCATGACGCCGCGGGTGGCCACGCCGGACGAGCCCGGGGACGGCGGGTTCGTGGCCAGGGCCGGCGCGGACCGGCTGTCGGGGATGGCGCCGGCCTGCGAACTGGTCAGCATCAAGGTGATGAGGCTCAGCAGCCAGGGCACCTACGTGACGTCCTCCAGCGCGGTCATCCGCGCGCTGACCTACCTGCGGACCGAGGTCAACGTGGACCCGGCGGTGCTGCGGGTGCACGGCGTCAACATGAGCCTCGGTTGCGAGTGGCGGCCCGACCAGTACGCCGCGGGCCAGTCGCCGCTGTGCCAGGCGGTGGGCCAGGTGGTCGCCTCCGGCGTGGTCGTGGTGGTCTCCGCCGGCAACTTCGGTGCCCGGAGCACGTCCCGGGACACCGCCGACACCTCGGCCGTCATGGGCTCGATCACCGAACCGGCGCACACCGAGGACTGCATCGCGGTCGGCTCCACCCACCGGGAGGCCCCGCACGCGTTCGGCGTCACGTGGACCTCGGGAAAGGGCCCGACGCTCGACGGGCGGATGAAACCCGACGTCGTGGCGCCCGGCGAGTGGATCGCCTCGGCGGCCAGCGGCAAGGTCCGGGCCACCGCCGGGCTGACCCCGGCCCCGGGGGACCCGCTGCCGGCGAGCCTGCTGACGTACGCCGAGCAGTCCGGCACCTCGATGGCGGCGCCGCACGTCTCGGGTGTGATCGCGGCCTTCCTCTCCGCCCGCCCGGAGTTCATCGGCCGGCCGCAGCAGGTCAAGAGCCTGCTCACCGCCTCCGCCACCGACCTCGGCCGGGAGCGCTACGCCCAGGGGGCCGGACTGGTGGACCTGATGCGGATGCTGGCGAATGTCTGACGGACGGACGAAAGGCCACCCGAAAGGCCACCCGAAAGGTCACGCGCGATGAGACGACTGCCGACGAACGAGCCCGTGTGGGACGTCACCTTCGACGCCCAGGGGCTGCTGACCGCCCCCGCGGCGGCGGACTTCCTCGACCAGGTCACCGCCGAGGGGGTGCAGGACCTGTTCGTCTTCAGCCACGGATGGGGCACCGCCCAGCAGAGCGCCCGCGAGCTCTACGACGCGATGTTCCCGCTGATCCGGGAGGCCGTGAGCGACGCGGCGAGCCTCGGCACGGTCGGATTCGCGGGCGTCTACTGGCCCTCGCTCTGGTTCCCGCCCACGCCGGCCACCCCGCCGCCGGCGGCCGCCGCGCCGCAGGCCGGGGACGGTGCCGTGGTGGACCTCAGCGCCGGAACGGCGGCCGTCTCCGGGGCCGACATCGCCGCGTCGCTGGTCCAGGGCTTCGCCGACCCGGCGCAGCAGCAGACGGTGACGGACCTCGGCCGGCTCATCGACGAGGGGGTGGCGGCGGTCGGCTCGGACGAGACCGACGAGGTCAAGGAGCAACGGCTGGTGCGGATCCACCAGTTGGTCCGGTCGCTGGTGCCGCCGCCCGCGCCCGACGGCACGTTCGAGGACTCGGGCGAGCAGGCGCTGCTGCAGGACGCCGACCCGAAGACGGCGTACCAGGCCGCCGCCGAGGCCTTCGGCAGCGCGCCGCCCGGCTCCTCCACGCAGGGCATCGGCGACTGGTTCCGGCACGCCGTGAACGGGGCGAAGGACGCGCTGCGGGTGCTCTCGTACTCGGTCATGAAGGCCCGGGCCGGCGACATCGGCCGGACCGGCCTCGGGCCGCTGCTCGCCGCCCTGCACGCCCGCGCGCCCGGCCTGCGGGTGCACCTGCTCGGGCACAGCTTCGGTGCCCGGCTGGTCTCCTTCGCCCTGGCCGGGGTCGGTGCGCCGGCCGACAGCCCGGTCGCCTCCCTGCTGCTGATCCAGGGGGCGTTCTCGCACTGGTCCTTCGCGCACGCCCAGGACAACCCCTTCGGCAGCGCGGGCGCGCTGAACACCTTCGCGGACCGGGTGCACGGCCCGCTCGTCTCCACCTTCAGCGTCCACGACTGGGCGGTCGGCGTGTGGTATCCGAAGGCCTCCTTCCTCGCCCGCCAGGACTCCGAGGCCGACGTCGCCGGGCGCTGGGACGGCATGGGCGCGGACGGGTACCAGGCCGTGGCGCCGTCCGAGGACCGGGTGATGCCCGCCGACGGCGGAGCCGCGTACGGCTTCGTGCCCGGGGCCTTCTACCGGGTGAACGCCGCCGCCGTCATCGACAACGTGGAGGGCGAACCGTTCTCCGGCGCGCACTCCGACATCCGCAAGCCGCAGGTGGCCGCGCTCGCGGCGGCCGCCGCCGGGGCGCACGCGTAGCAGGGGCGGGGGGTTCGGCGGGTCGACGCCGACGGCCACCGGCCGTCCGCGGGGCTACCGGCCGGGCGCGACGCTACCGGCCGGGCGCGGTCGGCGGCGGAGTCTCCAGCACCCGGAAGGAGATCCCCGCCGCGACCAGCCGGTCGATCAGCGGCCGGCCCATCGCCACCGCCGTGGTCAGCTGCCCCGCCAGCGGCGGCAGGTCGTCGTACGCCAGGCACAGCGCCGACTCCGCCAGCATCTTCGCGGTCTCCTGGTAGCCGGGATCGCCCCCGGACACCTCGGCGAGGACCGTCCGCCCGCCCTCCGCCCGGGCCACGAACCGGACGGCGAACCAGGACCGCGCCCGCTGCTCCGCGCTCGGCCCGGCGCCGGGCGCGCGCAGCCGCCCCAGCGCCCGGCGCAGCGGCGGCAGCTGGGCGGCGAGGGCGAGCGCCGCCACCGCGGCGACACCGCCGAGGGCGACCGGCAGCCGCCGTACCGCCGCGTAGTGCGCGTAGCCGAAGTCCGGGCCGTACTCGTCCAGCGCGGCGGCCGAGCGGGACACCACCTGCGGGTCGATCGTGGGCATCGGCACCGCCCAGGCGCGGGCCGTCCGCGACCGGTGCGGCCGGCCGGCCGGGGTGCGGACCAGCCGGCCCTTCGGCCGGGGCTCGACCGCGCGGCGCTCCCGGGCGGCCCGGGCCATCGCCCCCGGCCGGGAGAGGGCCGTCATCGCGGAGGCGAAGGTGCCGCCGGAGACGGTGCCGCCGACGCGGACGAAGCCCTCGACCGACACCCGGGCCGCCGAGCCGCCGCGGCGCAGCAGTTCGTCGACGGTGAACAGCACGCCGAGGTCGTGCGGCACCGAGTCGAAGCCGCAGGCGTGCACCAGCCGCGCGCCGGTGGCCACCGCCCGCTCGTGGTACCGGAGGTACATCCGGTCGACGAACTCCGGCTCGCCGGTGAGGTCCACGTAGTCGGTGCCGCTGTCGGCGCAGGCCGCGACCAGCGGCTCGCCGTGCCGCAGGTACGGGCCGACGGTGGAGACCACCACCCGGGCCGAGGCGGCCACCTCGCGCAGCGCCGCGCGGTCCGCGGCGTCCGCGACCAGCAGCGGGAGGTCGGCGCAGCGCGGGTCGATCGTCGCCAGCCGCGTCCGGACGGCGGCGAGCCTGCGCGCGTCCCGCCCGGCGAGCGCCCAGCGGCAGCCCTCGGGCGCGGTCCGCGCGAGGTACTCGGCGGTGAGCCCGCCGGTGAACCCAGTGGCTCCGAACAGGACGAGGTCGTACGGGCGGGTCTCGGCCATCAACAGTCCCTACGTGCAGCAGTCCCTACCGGCGGGTAATCGACTGCGCCACGCTAGGAGCCCCGTGCGGCACTGTCAACGGCTCCGAGCAGGCGGCGCGGGCGGCACGGTCAACGGTTCCGAGCAGGCGGCGCGGGCGGCACCGTCGAGCGGGCCGGGGGCGTCGCCGACCGCGCGTTGACCGCTTGTCTACCACGGACTCCTACCGTCCGGGCCGTTGGCACGTTCCTCACGGCTCAGAAGGATTCCCATGATCGACCCGGCCGCGCCGTCGCGCGGTGACACACCCCGGATCGCCGACGATCCGCGCTTCGTCGAACTGCGCACCGCGTACCGCAGGTTCGTCTTCCCGGTGACGGCGGCGTTCCTGCTCTGGTACCTGGCGTACGTCCTCTGCTCGGCCTTCGCCCGCGACCTCATGGCGACCGAGGTCGTCGGACACGTCAACCTGGCGCTGGTCCTCGGACTGCTGCAGTTCGTCTCGACCTTCGGCATCGCCCTGGCCTACGGCCGGTTCGCCGCCCGGCGGTTGGACCCGCCGGCCGCGGCCCTGCGCAGCGCGGCGGCGTGCCGTCCGACCACCCCGGGCCCGGCGGGCCCCGGCGGCGACCAGGAACCGACGGAGATCCGGACATGACCCAGCACCTTCCCACCGCCACCGCCGCGGCGGCCTCGGCATCGCACAAGGGCCTGACCATCGGCCTGTTCGTCGCCCTGGTGGCGGTGACCCTCGCCATCACCCTCCGGGCGCGGCGCAGCACCCGCGGCACCGGCGGCTTCTACACCGGCGGCGGCCAGTTCTCCGCGCTGCAGAACGGGATCGCGATCTCGGGCGACTACCTGTCCGCGGCCTCCTTCCTCGGCATCGCCGGGATCATCGCGCTCTCCGGGTACGACGGCTTCCTCTACTCGATCGGCTTCCTGGTCGCCTGGCTGGTCGCGCTGCTCATGGTGGCCGAACTGCTGCGCAACACCGGGCGGTTCACCATGGCCGACGTGCTGGCCGCGCGGCTGCGCAGCGGGCCGGTGCGGACCGCCGCGGGTGTGTCGACCATCGTGGTCTCGATCTTCTACCTGATCGCGCAGATGGTCGGCGCGGCGACGATCGTGGGGCAGCTGCTCGACGTCAAGGGCGCCTCCGCGCAGATCTGGACCATCGTCGGGGTCGGCGCCCTGATGATCGTCTACGTCGTGGTCGGCGGGATGAAGGGCACCACCTGGGTGCAGATCGTCAAGGCGGTGCTGCTGATGGCGGGCGCGGCCGTGATGACCCTGTGGGTGCTGGCGAAGTACGGGTTCGACCTCGGTCACCTGCTCGGGGACGCCGCCACGGCGTCCAAGAAGGGGGAGGCGTTCCTTCGGCCGGGCCTGAAGTACGGGGCCACCGACGGCTGGTCGAAGCTCGACCTGGTCAGCCTCGGCATCGCCCTGGTGCTGGGCACCGCGGCGCTTCCGCACGTCCTGGTCCGCTTCTACACCGTCCCGACCGGCCGCGACGCGCGCAAGTCGGTGAACTGGGCGATCGGCATCATCGGGGTCTTCTACCTGATGACCCTGGTGCTCGGCTTCGGGGCGGCCGCGCTGGTCGGCACGACGACGATCAAGGAGAAGGACCCGTCCGGCAACACCGCCGCCACCCTGCTGGCCGAACACCTCGGCGGCGGCGCGGGAACCACCGGCGGCTCGCTGATGCTCGCCTTCGTCGCGGCGGTGGCGTTCGCCACCATCCTCGCGGTCGTCGCCGGGCTCACCCTCACCTCGTCGTCGTCGTTCGCCCATGACCTGTACGCCAGCGTCATCCGCAAGGGCACGGCCACCGAGCGGCAGGAACTGGTCACGGCGAAGATCGCCGCCGTGGTCATCGGTGCGGTCGCGGTCGCCCTGTCGATCTTCGCCAGGGACCTCAACGTCGCGTTCCTGGTGGCCCTGGCCTTCGCCATCGCGGCCTCGGCCAATCTGCCGGCGATCCTGCTGACCCTGTTCTGGAAGCGCTTCACCACCTTCGGCGCCACGTGCGGCATCTACGCGGGCCTGGTCAGCGCGATCGGCCTGGTGCTGCTCTCCCCGATCTGCTGGGGCGGCGCGACCGGCACGGTCCACGCCGTGAAGCTGACGGCCGCACAGGCGAAGGACTGCGGCGTGGAGGTTTCCAGCCAGCAGGTCGGCAACGCCACGGCGCTGATCTCCTGCACCGCCACCGCACCGGTCCCGCTGCAGAACCCGGGCATCGTCTCGATCCCGGTCGGGTTCGGGGCCGCCGTCCTCGGCTCCCTGCTCGGCGGCCGCCGCCGCCGCGACGAGGAGTCGGACCGGCGCGGCTTCGAGGACCTCCAGGTCCGCGCGCTCACCGGGGTGGGGCGGTAGACGTGGAACCGGGCTCGAACCTCGACGAGTTCCTCTCCGACCTCGCGCGCTACGCCGCCGCGGAGGTCCTGACCGCCCAGCTCACCGCGGACACCCTGCGCAAGTACCTGCGGGCCGGGCTGATCGTCCCCGACGACCTGTGCGCCGGTGACACCGACGGCTACGCGCAGCGGCTCCTGCACGCCGGACGGACGCACTCGGTGGTGGCGCTGACCTGGCTGCCCGGGCAGTCCACCCCGATCCACGACCACGTCGCCTGGTGCGTGTCGGGCGTGGTGGAGGGCGTCGAGGTGGACGAGGCGTTCCGGCTGTGGCGGCTGCCCCGGTCGGGGCGCCGGGTGCTGGTGCCGTCCGGCCGGACCACCTGTTCCCCCGGCCGGGTGCAACTCCTGGTGCCGCCCGACGAGGACATCCACCGGGTGTCGAACGGCGGCACCGGTCGCGCGGTCTCCCTGCACGTCTACGGCGCCGACATCTCGCTGAACGGGGGCAGCTCGATCAACCGGGTCTTCGGACAGGAGGTCGTGGCCGTCCGGCCGGACGGAGCCCGCCTGGTCAGCTGGCGGAACGCGGACGATCCGGCCCCCTGACCGGCACGCCGTGGGCCCGCCCGCCGCTGTGGTCGGACCTCGCGCGCATCGGCCCCCGTCGGGGACGGGGGCCGGTGCGCGCGGCGCGGTCAGGCGTACGCCCTGGTCAGGGGTTCGCCCCGGTCAGGCGCGGGCTACGGGCACTTCTCGTCGATCCGGTACTGCAGGGCCCTCGGGTAGTCGTGCCGGCTGAGCCGGACCCGGGCCAGGATCGGCGCGTGGTTGAGGTCGTTGCCGGGATCGGCGATCTCCGTCAGGAGCGATTCGAGCTCGGCGTGGGTGGTGAGTTCGCGCCCGTGCATCCGGTCCTTCTCGGTGCCGAACACCTCGGCCAGCATGTCGTAGCGCCACGGGTGCAGCACGTTGTAGAAGTCGGCGCCGTTGGACGGCTTCTCCTTGTAGTAGCAGGGGCTGACCAGCATCTGCTCGATGCCGTAGAAGCCCTCGTTGTCCAGGACGAAGACCACCGGCCGCAGGTGGTGGCGCACCTGGGTGGACAGCTCCTGGCAGATCTCCTGGAAGGAGCCGTCCCCGACGAACACGAGCGGGCGCTTCAGCGGCTGCTGGCGGCCCAGCGCCACGCCGGTGGCGGCGCCGACGGAGTAGCCGATGGACAGCCAGCTGTTCTGGGCCAGGAAGCCGGCCCGCTCGGTGATCCGCAGGTTCATCGAGCCGAGGAGTGCGAAGGCGGCGTCCGAGACCACCGTGAACGGCGAGGGGGCCTGAGGGTCCCCGCCGGTGGCCCGGTGCTCCAGGAAGTGGTTCATGTGCTCGAAGAAGCTGTCGTAGGTCAGCTCCGCCGGGTACTGGTCGCTGCTCAGCGAGTCCAGGAAGTCGGCCGTGCTGGCCGGGACGTCCAGGCCCGCCGCGTGCGCCAGTGCGAAGTGGTCGGCGGCGAAGGTCCTGCCGCCCAGTGCGTCGCGCAACGCCCGGATGAACCGGCCGAGCTGGACCTCGGGGAAGTACTTGGCGCCGACGCTGACACCGTCGCGGGCCGCCACGATCCAGTCGTCGCCGATCGACTGCTCGCCGCCGAGGTTCTTGGACGTGGACCAGGTGCCCAGGCCGATCCGGCAGCCGGCGTTCTTGAAGGTCGCCCGGATCTCCGGCAGGCTCGCCTTCCCGTTGTAGACGCCGGCGAACAGCGGGTGCCGTTCGGACACCACGGACTTCGCGCCGACCGTGGTGCAGAACTGCATCCGGGTGGCCTGCACGAAGTCCAGCAGCTCGTCCTCCAGCCGCTTGCGGACCAGTTCCTCGCCGGCCCACACGATCGGGGTGCCGAACGCGTCGATCAGCTCCACCGCGGCCGCGACCGCCTTCTCCAGCATCTCCTCGTTCCGCTGGGTGAACGGCCGCTCGTGGGCGCGGAGTTCTCCCTGCGGAGGCGCGCACGGCGCGTGCCAGAGGTCCTCCATCACCTCCAGGTAGACCGGCTTGCGCTCGGTGAGGCACGCGGTGATCGCGCTGTCGATCTGCGAGGGCGCGAGGCCCGGGTTGGAGAGCACCTGTGCGTCCACCGTGACCTGCCGGTAGACCTCCAGGTTGCTCTCCCGGCGCGGGCTCATGTGCGAGGTGAGCAGGCCGACCGCCTGCTGGTTGAGCCACTGCTCGTAGGAGGGCGCGGCGTTGATCGCGATCAGCGGCACGTCCTCGACGTACGCGCCGCCGACGGTGTTGAGCAGGCTGAACGCGCCCACCCCGTAGGTCACCGCGACGGCGCCGACGGCCTGTTCGCCCGTGGCCGGGTCGATGTCGGCGGCCCGCACCCGGGCGTAGGCGTCGGCCGCGTAGCCGCCGCCCATCTCGGTGGGGGTGCCGATCCAGCGCACGCCGGTGGTGGACTGCATGATCGTCAGGAACGGGCCGAGGAAGTCCCCCGGCACCCCGAACAGGTACTTGACGCCCAACTGCTCCAGCCGGGTGGCCAGGTAGCGGGCCACCGTCCATTCGTCGCCGCTCATCCGCGCAGTGCCTCCTGCCGGCTCTCCGACCGTCCTTCCTCCCGGGCCCGGACCTCGGGCCGGAGCTCCGGTTCCGCCCGGGCCGGCGGCGGCGGGGCCTCGTGCACCGCCATGGCCGACCGGACGGCGGTCTCCACCGCGCCCTCGATCCAGGCGTGCTTGAACGAGACGTGCTCGCCGGCGAAGTGCACCGGGCCCTCCGGCTTCATCACGTCGAGGTGGAAGCTGGTCATCTGGTGGGGGGTGTACACCGCCGCCTCGCCGAAGGCGTACGGGTCGCGCAGCCAGCTCTGGGTCTGTCCGTAGCCGGTGTAGAACACCTCGATCCGGCGGCCGTGCACCGACTGGAGGTTGCGCAACGCGTACACGTACCGCTCGTCGTCCTCCATGGAGTCCCAGCGCACCGCGTCGTCCGACCAGCTGTAGCTCGCCAGGACCACGCCGCCGCCGTCGCCCTCGGGCACCGGGTGCGAGGGGTAGTACATGAAGCGGTTCGGGTTGTCGGTGGTCGAGCCGCCGCCGAAGCAGTCGGTGGCGGGGCGCACGCTCGCCCGGAGCAGCGGGGTGTGCTGGTAGACCTCCCGCTGGCCCTGGCCGATCCGGCGCTCGTCCACGCTCGCGTGCGCGCCGAGCAGCACCTCCGGCAGGTTGCGCGGGGGCCGGTGGCCGTTGTGGGCGGCGGCGACGGCCGCCTCGGCGTCGTCCTCGCCCGCCCGCTGGTAGTACTCGTACAGGCCGGGGGCGATGGAGTCGAGTTCGACCTTCCAGTCCGCCTCGGTGAACTCCCACCACCGGCGGGAGAACTCCAGCAGCACCTTGGTGGCCTGGTCGTAGTGGGTCTCGATGATCGCCCGGCGCTTCTTGTAGGAGAACGGCGGCGTCACCTGGACGAACCGCAGCGCGGAGAACGGGACGGTGACGATCGCGAAGTCGCCCTTCCAGACCGTGGGTTCGGCCTCCGGGTCGTCCTCGGGGACGGTGCTGACGGCGACCTGCGGCCCGATCGGGCCCACCTCCCGGGCTCCGCCGCCGTCCCGGCGCGGGTCCCAGTACTCCATCCGGATCATCCGCCGGCCCATCCGCAGTTCGTCGCGGAGCTCGTCGGCGAGCGCTTCGGGCAGCTTCCAGCTGCCGCCCTCGATCTCCCAGTAGGTGGCGTTCGGGTTGATGTCGCTGCGGCCCAGGAAGGTGTGGAAGAAGGCCAGGTGCAGCCGCGAGGTCATGTTCTCGATCGTGCCGATCGCCTCGATGGCCTCGTCGCTGAAGCCCGCGTACTCGCGCAGGAAACGGCCCATCGAGTAGCCGTCGAAGTCGCGGATCACCCGGGCCCAGCCGTCCAGCCACTCGGCGAACGGCTTGTTCACCCGCTTGCCGTCCTTGATCTCCGAGTAGTAGTCGCGGACCGGCTCCAGGGCCTGGTTGACCATGTCGGCGGCGGTGATCCGCACCTCGTCGCCGGTGAGGTGGAAGCCCTCGTTGATGCAGCTGGGGTCGGCCGCGTACTCCTTGCGGCGGGCCTGGATCCGGTTCGTGCGGATCCAGGAGTTGAAGCGCTTGGCCGGTTCGCGGAAGTCCGGGCTGTCCGTGCCGTACTTCCAGACCTTGCCGGGCTCGAAGGACTCGTAGACCACCGGCGGGACGGGTGCGTTCTGGTTGCCGGTGTCCGGATCGACGTCGACGTTGAAGAACAGCTGCCGCTGCAGGCCGAGGCTGTCGACCAGCGCCAGGGTGAGCGGGTGGAAGCTGGGCAGCCGCATCGCCCCGGCCTCCGCGTACTGCCTGGGGTCGTAGAACGGCCCGTCGAGTTCGTCGTCGGTGGACCGGAAGGTCTTGATCCGCCCGCCGGTCCGGTTGGCGTTGGCCTCCAGGATGGTGACGTTGTGCCCGGCGTCCTTGAGCAACTTCCCGGCGACCAGCCCGGCGATGCCCGCGCCGATGATCAGCACGTCCTTGGGCTCGTCCGTCGCCGGGATGCCGTCCTTGATCAGGACGTCGAGGTAGCGCAGCTTCAGGTCCTTGTCGTCCGGACCGACCAGCAGCAGTTCGCGCGCCAGTTGTCGGCAGGTCTGCCAGCGGGCGCGATCGCCGGCGGTGCCTTCGATGACGGGGTTCTCCATGGTGTTCCTCGGGGGAGTGGGCAGCGCGGATGACCACGATGAGTGATTCGTATGCTACTCAAAGTAGCTTCGTCGCCGAGGGACCTGTCAACCGGAGGTCGGTCCTTCGACGGGATCACGCAGTGCCACCGGGCGAGTTCCCGCCCGGGGGGTGTGCGGGGAGCGAGTTGCGGGGAGCGGGCCCGCGCCGGGCGGGGAGCCCGTAGAGTGCGCGGCATGTCGGATGACGAGCTGCGGCGGATCAACGCCTTCCTGGCCGGGTTCGCGCGTCGGCGGGCCGAGCGCACGGTCGAACTCCAGGGCGGGTTCGCGGTGTTCGACGACCGCTTCGCGGGCTCGTGGTCGAACAACCAGGTCGTGGTGGACCGGACCGACGCGGAGCCGGCCGCCCTGCCCGGCGTCGTCGACGAGGTGATGGGCGAGCGGCCCTTCCGCGTCGCGTCCGTCCTGGACGACGACTTCGGCGCGGCGTGCGTCGGGCCCTTCGAGCGGGCCGGGTACCGGCACAGCACCTACCTGGTGATGCTGCACTCCGGCCCGGTCCCCGCCGCCCGCGACGGCCGCACCGTCGAGGAGGTCGGCCTGGCGGCACTCCGCGAGCCGCTCGCGGCGAGCTGGCGGACGGCACTGCCGGACGCCGACGAGGAGGTGATCCACCTGCTGGTCGAGCGACGCGTGACGACCCGCCGCGGAGCCCAACGCGTCCGCTTCCTCGGCTCGCGGGCGGAGAACGGCGAGGTCGCGGCCTGGAGTGACCTCTACCTCGAACCCACCCTCGGGATCGCCCAGATCGAGGACCTGATGACCGCCGAGGCGCACCGCCGGCGCGGCCACGCCGACGCCGTCCTGGCCGCCGGGCTGAGCCGCGCGGCGGACGCGGGCTGCGCCACGCGCTTCCTGATCGCGGAGTCCGACGACTGGCCGCGGGAGTGGTACGCCCGCCGGGGCTTCGAGGTCATCGGGCGCGGCCACGGGTTCGAACGCACCTGAGGCACGGCCGGCGGGCACGGGAGGGGCACCATCGGCGCGGGCGAGGTCCCGCCACACTCCCAGGAACGGCGCCCCCGGACGGGGCAGGACGGGACGGGCAGGGCAGCCGCGGCCGATCGGGCCCTCGCGCGCGTCGCCCGAGCGGCTCACACCTCCTGGGCCGTCCCGCCCGGCCAGTCCCCGCGGCCCGCCAGGTCCAGGACCAGGGCGGCGATGTTCCACGCGTCGTCGTCGCCCCGGTGGTGGCGCCCCTCCAGCGGGAGGCCGGCCACCGTCAGCGCCTGGGCCATGCCGGGGCGCCGCCGCAGGCCGTAGGCGGCGGTGAAGGCGACCTTCGCATTGGTGTGGCGCTGCCCGAACGGGTACTCCGTGCCCGTGGTCCGGCACTGGCGGGTGAACTGGTTGCGGTCGTAGTCGCCCCAACTCGCCCAGGGCAGCGTGCCGGTGCGGTGCCGGGCGGCCAGCGTCCGGCAGGCCTCGGCGAAGGACAGGCCCCCGTCCACCTCGGCCTGGGTCAGCCCCGTCAGCTCCGTGCAGAACGGGCTCACCCGCGACCGCGCCGGCCGCACCAGCAGCCGGTGCTTGGCGAGGCGGGTGCCGACGCGCAGGTCGACGACGGTGAGCCCGATCTCGATGATCTCGCTCACCTGCCCGGGCGGCGGCTGCCCCTCCCAGCAGGTCGCTTCGACATCGACCACGTTCACCAGGTGCTCGTTGACGTCCATGAGGGGGCATCGTAGGAACCTCCAGCCCCCGGGTCACCCGGATTTCCGCCGCCGGGCCGGTGACCGGCCGCCGTTCCGGGCCTCAGTCCGCGAGGCCCAGCGGGTCGGGGGCGGTGTCCAGCAGTTCGGGGCCGTTGTTGCGCACGCTGTTGACGGTGGGGGCGACGGCGCGCACGCGCAGGTCGCCGTCGGCGGGGCGGCGCAGGAGGTGGTGGAGCTCGGCCGGGTCGGTGTGGGCGGGGGAGAGCCAGGTGGGGAGGTCGTCCGGGGCGATGGTGAGGGGCATCCGGTCGTGGATGCGGCCGGCGCTGTCGGTGGCGTCGGTGGTGATGACGGTGGCGGTGGCGAGCCAGGCGAGCGGGTCGTCGTCGGCGCGGGTGCGGTCGCGCCAGAACTCGTAGAGGCCGGCCATCAGCATCACGCCGCCGGTGCTGAGGAAGTACGGCTGCTTGTACTTCTTGCGGTCGGCATCGGCGGGCACCTCCCGCCATTCGAAGTAGCCGTCGGCGGGGATGACGCAGCGGCGGGCGGTGAAGGCCTTGCGGAAGGCGGGCTTGGTGTCGACGGTCTCCGAGCGGGCGTTGATCATGCGGGCGCCGCCGGACGCGTCCTTGGACCAGGACGGCACCAGGCCCCAGCGCAGCGGGCGCAGTTGCCGCAGCACCTCGCCGGTGTCCCGGTCGACGCGTTCCAGGACGGCCGGGACGGGATCGGTGGGGGCGACGTTCCAGCTCGGCGCGAAGGTCTCGGCCGGGTCCCAGCGGAGCTCACCGAGCAGCGAGACGAGGTCCTGGGGCGTGGTGGTGGAGACGAAGCGGCCGCACATGCCCCCCAGCCTGCCACCAGGGACGGACAACCGGGGCGCACCCCCGCGGCTTCGACGCGTCGGCGGCTCGACGACCTGCGCGTGGGCCGAGACCCCCGCCCGCGGGGCGACGGGGGCTTCGGGGGCGGCCCCGGCGCGGCGCCTCAGTGGGCGCGCCGCCGCCCGTCCTCCGTCCAGGGGCGCAGCTTCTCCGGGTTGCGGACCGCCCAGATCCGGGTGATCCGGCCGCCGTCCACCTCGAAGGCCGCGACGGTCGCGGTGCGGCCGGCGCGCTGGGCGACCAGGCCGGGGCGGCCGTTGACGGTCCGTTCGAGGAGCGTGAGCCCGGGGGCCAGGTCGGCGATCCGGACCACGTACCGGGCGATCGGGTCGGCGCCCACGACCGGGCGCAGGACGGCGCCGACCGTGCCGCCGCCGTCGGCCGTCATCGTGGCGTCGGGGGCGAGCAGGCCGACCAGCGCCGCGATGTCCCTGGCCTCCCAGGCCTCCTTGAAGTGCCGTACCAGATTGGCCTGTCCGGCCCTGGGGGCGGTCGGCGCCTGCGCGGCGCGCACCCGCCGTCGGGCCGAGGTGGCCAGCTGGCGGCAGGCCGCCGGGGTGCGGCCGACGATCTCGGCGACCTCGGGGAACGGGTACCGGAAGACGTCGTGCAGGATGAACGCCACCCGCTCGGCCGGGGTCATCGCCTCCAGGACGACGAGGAAGGCCATGTTCACCGACTCGTCCAGGGTGACCCAGTCGGCCGGGTCGGTCGGCTCCTCGTGGCCGCCGCCCGGCCCGCCGATCCACTCGGCGCGGTCGGGCAGCGGTTCGGGTATCCACTCCCCGACGTAGCGCTCGCGCCGCACCCGCGCCGAGCCGAGCAGGTCCAGGCAGACGCGGGTGGCCACCGTGGTCAGCCAGGCACCGGGCGAGGCGACGGCCTGCTGCCGTTCCGGCGGCATCGCGTACCACCGGGTGTACGTCTCCTGCACGGCGTCCTCGGCCTCGGCCAGCGAACCCAGCAGCCGGTAGGCGAGGTTGATCAGCTGCCGCCGCTCGCCGACGATCGCGCTCGGGTCCGGTTCGGACGGGTGGTGCCCCGGCTCGGATGGGGTGGTCATGATCGGGGCCGCTCCCTGGCTCGTCTCGTCCGCCGCCGCCCGCACGGCGCTCGTGCGGACGGCTCCTGCCGCTCTCGCCGTTACGACCGAACGGCGCACCGGAGTGTGACACCGGAGACCCCGCCTCACACTCGGGGCCCCCACATCGTCGGTTGATCGAGACATCGACGATCACTGCCGCGGGGCGGCAGAGGGGAGCGCATCATGACCACGGCGACGACGGCTGCGACGGCGACGACGGCGGCGACCCGGCGGGGCGTCACCTTCCTGAGGGCCGCGATCGCCCTGCAGACCGCGGCCGTCTTCTTCCAGGCGGTCACGGCCGGCCTGCTGCTGTCCACCTCCTCCGCCGAGGTGGTGCACGGCGTCGGGGCGCGGGTGATGTACGGGGCGTCGATGCTGTACGTGCTCGCCGCGGTCCTGGCGTGGCGGCCGGGCGGCGGGTCGCCGCGGCCGGTCCTGCACGCCGTCGGCTTCCTGGTGCTGGCCTCGGCGCAGGTCGTGCTGGGCATCGCGCACGTGCCGTCGGTGCACGTCCCGCTGGGCGTGCTGATCTTCGGCCTGAGCGTGGCGGCGCTGGTCCGGGCGCCGGCCGCCCGCGTGGTGCGGCGGTCCGGCGCCCGGTAGCGCGGGCTCAGGAGGTGACGGTCCAACTCCGCCCGGCGGGCGGGTCGGTGGTGACGGGCGTGCCCGCGGCCGCGGAGCCGACGCCGAGGTCGAGCCCGGTGGCGACGTTGGTGACGGTGAGGGCGCCGCCGGCCGGGGCCCGCGTCACCCGCCACTCCTGCCAGGGGTTGCCGGGCGAGAGGTCGAGCAGGTAGGCGCTGTTGCCGGCGGAGGCCCCGGCGGACAGCACGGTGTGCCGGTGGGTCGGGGTGTCGCAGCCGTCGGTGATCCGGACTGTGCCGTCCGGGTTGGTGGTGAACACCCACTGCTGCGCCGGGTCGCCGCCGCGCGGCGGCTCGATGTCCGCGATCGAGGTGAGCGGAGAGGCGCAGGAGCCGGAGACGCCCATCGCCAAGCCGCCGGTGGTCAGCGCGTGGTACCGGCCGTCGTCGACCACACCCGTCGTCCCGCCGCCGCTCTGCGCGGTGAGCCGGTACAGCGCCGCCCCGTGCGGCGGCAGGGTGCCGCCGAGCGGGCCGGTGACGGTCGAACTCGCGCCGGTCCACAGCTCCTCGGCGCGGTAGGCGGCGCCGCCGAGTCCGAGTCCGGCGAGGCTGGTGCTCACCGTCCGGGCGGCCGTCGGGTCCTGGTTGACCAGCAGCACGGCGGTGTCGCCGCCGGCCAGTTGCCGCTTGAGCACGACCGGTGCCCGCCCGTCGGCCGGCCTGGCGCCGACCAGGGTGGCGGGCTTCGCCAGGCTGTCCTGGTCGACGGCGATCACCCCGCGGTTCTTCAGGATCGCGAGGCTCTCGGCGCTGATCCCGGTGGACCAGGTGTAGCCGTCGGCGCTGTGCCCGGACTGCGCGGCGGTGCGCAGGTCGGCGCCGGAGATCAGCGGCGCGGCGAGCATCGCGAGGATCGAGGTCTCCGTCCGGGACTCGTCGTCGGTGAAGGGCTTGTGGCAGGTGCAGGTGTCGGTGGTGCCGTAGAGGCCGTAGACGTCCTGCCAGCCGGTGAACATCATGTCCAGGTCGTTCCAGCTGCCCGGGCGGACGTTGTCCGGGTACTGCAGCGCGGTCTGCAACTGCCCGTTCCAGAGCACCCCGTCGAGTTCGCTGTCCCGGTCGCCGCCGATCCGGCACAGGTGGGCGACCTGGCCGCACCAGATGCCGGTGGGCGCGTAGCCGGGGGCCTGGAAGGGGGCCGTGCCGGCGGCCAGGACGACCGGGTCGGTGCGGGCCGGGTCGTCGGCGGCGAGCAGGTACGGGACGCCGGTGTGGACGGGCTGGGCGGAGACGCTGAGGGTGACCCGGGGCCGTCCCTGCGCGGCGGAGGCCGCGTCGAGGGCGCGCTGGAAGGTCTGCACCCGGGTGTAGACGGAGCGGGTCAGCTCCTTGCCCTCGCCCTGGGTGCCGTAGTCGTGCCCGTCCGGGCCGATGATCTTCGGGCCGTACGGGCAGTCGTCGTACTTGACGAAGTCGACGCCCCAGGCGACGAAGTCGGCCGCGTCGGTGCTCTCGTGGCCGAGGCTGCCGGGGTGCATCTGGCAGGTGAGGTAGGTGTCGGTGGCGTAGAGGCCGAACTTCATGCCCTTGTCGTGGGCGTACCGGGCGAGGTACTCGATCCCGTTGACGGTCCGGCCGTCGACGTTCTGCGCGGGGAAGTGGTCGGGCCTCGGGACGAGGTGGCCGCTGGTGGGGTCGTTGCCGGCGCCGTCGCTGCCGCCGACCGGGTTCCCGGCGGCGTCGTAGAGCTGCAGACCGCCGTCGGCGTTGCGGACCAGGTCGGTGGTCTGGCCGTCGCGGTGCCACAGCGACCAGCCGTCGTCGATGGTGACGGTGTCGTAGCCGGCCGCGACCAGGCCGTTGGCGGCCATGAAGTCGATGGTCTGGACGACCTGCTCCTCGGTGACCTCGGTGCCGAGGGAGTTCCAGGAGTTCCAGCCCATCGGCGGGGTGAGGGCGGGGCCGTTGCCGAGCGCGGCGGCTCCGGGGGCGGTGCCGAGGTCGAGGGCGGTGAGGCCGGCGGTGGCGAGGGCGAGTGAGAGGAGGGTGGCCGCCAGGCGGCGGGGGGTTCGGCGCATGCGCGCTCTCCTGGGGTGTGGGGGCGGGTGTGGGGGCGGGTGTGACGGTCGGTCGGGAGGTGCGGGGGGAGCCGCGGCCGGCCGGGTGGGGCCGGCCGGCCGCGGGTGGTGCGGTGTGGGGGTCAGTCGGTGACGGCCGCGGTCGCGGACCGGCCGGGGGCGAGGGTGACGGTGGCGTAGGTGTAGGTGACGCCGTCGACGACCTCGGTGCGGGCGTCCCGCGGCTTGCCGTCGACGGTGAGGTGCGCGTGCCGGCCCCGGAAGCGGGCCTCCCAAGTGAGCTTCTTCGCACCGGTGTTGGTGACGGTGCTGGCGCGTTCGCCGTCGTGGCGGACGGTCACCGTGCCGTCGCCGACCGGGATGCCGGCGACCTGCAGCCAGCCCGTCGGGGCGGGCAGCCGGGAGGTGGTGGCGAGGGTGCCGGCGGCCGCGTCCGGTTCGACGCCGAGCAGGCCCTGGACGGTCTGGGCGAGCAGGGTGAACGGGACCTCGGGGTAGTCGCCGTTGAGCATCCGCCCGCTCGCGTGCTGCTCGCCGGCGTTCTCGTAGACGTAGCGCATCCACTTCCAGGCGGTGGCACCGTCGTTGCCCGCGAAGAAGGCGTCCGGCAGGTAGGTGTAGGCCTCCAGGTTGGCCGAGCGCTCGGGGCCGGAGTCGGCGGCGTCGATGGCGGCGAGGAGGCCGTCCCGGCGCGGCCCGGGGTCGAGCAGCTGCTTGACCGGCATCAGCACGCTCGCCTCGTAGCCCCAGCCGGTGATCGGCGTGCCGGCGGTGTCGTAGCCGTGCACCACCTCGCCGGGCCGGCCGGGGTCCACGCTCCAGGTGGTGTTGACGTACGTGCGCAGTGCCTCGGCGGCCCGGCGGTACCCGTCGGCCGAGGCGGCGTCGCCCCGGGCGTCGGCGAGCGTGGCGGCGGCGAGGTAGGCCTGGTACTGGGCGCCCAGCGCGTCGCCGGCCTCGGCGTAGGTGCCGGTGGCGTTCTCGGCGTAGCCGGCGGTGCCGGCGAAGATGCTGCGGCTGGTGGCCTGCGGGATCGGCAGGCCGCCGTTGTCGATCGGGCCGGGGTGGCGGGCGATGAACGGGCCCAGGGTGTTGCGGACGTAGGTGCCGAGCGTCGCGTCGTCGACGTAGTCGCGGTCGCCGGTCCAGCGGTAGGCCTCGCCGGCCTTCTGGACCAGCTCGAAGGGCGCGGGCAGCTCGCGGACGAAGCTGTTCGGGCTCCGGTAGTCGATGGCGCCGTACGTCCGGGCGTCGAAGTCGAGCGCCCAGACCGGGTACAGCCCGTTGACCTCGGTGGCGGAGGTGGCGAAGCCGCGCAGCATGGTCTTGTTCTCGGCGTCGAGGCCCAGCAGGTGCGCGCCGACCAGCTGGTGGGCGAAGTCCCGGCTGTAGAAGGCGGAGCGGAAGGGGTAGCCGGCCCAGTAGGTGGCGTCGTAGGTGGTGCTGCCGGTGCCGCCGGGGTGGTTCTCGTCCATGTCGAGGACGCCGGTGGCGCCGGCCTGCTGCACCCAGCTGTTGGCCTTGGTCTTGGCCCAGTCGAACAGCGCGACGACCTCGGGGTCGGAGGAGCTGGCGACCGGGTCGTTCGGGGCGGACGGGGCGACGGCGGCGTCGTCGACGTTGACCCAACCGGTGGGCGAGGAGCCGATGGTGAGGTCGATGCGGTCGCCGGCGGCGACCCGGATCCGGGGGAGGCTGTACTTGGCGTAGGTGGGCTGCTCGGGGAGGGTGAGCGAGCGCACGACGGCGCCGTTGACGCGGACCGCGAGGGTGCCGCCGGCGGCACCGGTCGCGATCCAGGCGGAGAGGTCGTAGCCGCCGGCGGCGACGGCGGTCGTCCGGTGGGTGACGGAGTAGCCGGAGCCGGCGTCGAGGTAGGCGAGGCGGGTGCCGCCGTGCGGGTTGTTGGTGGCGATGCCGGTGTGCTCGGTGAGGGTCCAGCCGTCGGCGCCCTGCTCGAAGCCGGGGTTGGCGAGCGTGAGGGGCTCGGTGCGGGTGAGGGTCCAGCGGTGGGCCGGGCGGGTGTCGCAGCGGCCGCGCGCCGCGGCCCGTCCGGTCCCCGGCGCGGGGCCGGTCCCGGCGTCCTGTCCGGCGCTGAGGCAGGAGCCGGTGCCGCGCGCGGCGAGGGTGTACGTGCCCTGCGGTCCGCGGGAGACGGTGAAGCGCTCGGCGTCGGGGGAGGTGCCGCAGTCGGCGGTGGCGGGCGGGCGGCCCGGGCCGTCGAGGGTGAGGCAGCGGCCGGTCGCGGCGTTGACGATCAGGAACTCGCCCCCGGTGCCGCGCAGTTGCCAGCGCTGGCTGAGCAGCCGTTGGCAGTGGGCGCCGACGACCGGCACCGGGCCGGGGCCGGACTGCGCGAACTGCGGGCCGAGGCAGCTGCCGTCCAGGGCGGAGCCGAGGACGTAGCTGCCGCCGTCCACGAGCGGCGCCCGGTCGGGCGCCTGGTCGCCCGCGAACGCGGGTGGGCCGCCGAGGGCCTGGGCGGCGAGGACGGCCAGCAGCAGAAGACCGGACGGTAAGGCGCGGGTGCGGGCACGGGGCGGCATGGCGGGTCCTCTTCCGTCGGGTGGGTTGACTGCCAGGCGTTTGAACGTTCAAATCGATGCGCAACAGGTCGCATGTGATGGGTGACATTTCACATGTTCAGACAAGCCCGCGTCAACGGCCCGGACAGCACCGGCTGCGCGGCGCGGCGACGGCCCCTGCCCGACGGGGGTGGGCAGGGGTCGTCGCCCGGCATGCGGTCCGGGCTCAGCGTCCGAGGGCGGCGAGCGTGTCGTCCAGCGTGGGGCCGCCGGGGCGCGGGCGGTTGTGCGGGAGCCTGGCGAGCACCGAGCCCATGGCGCAGGTGTTCGTCAGCGCGGAGAAGGCCAGCCCGGCGCCGACCGCCGCGGAGACCCAGCGGGCGCGCGGCAGCACGAGGTCGACCAGCAGCCCGGCGAGGACCAACGATCCTGCCACCAGCCGTATCTGACGGTCCATCGCCCAGGTCCTACGGGCGCCGGGCGCCTTGTACAGCGCCTGCCCGGCGCCGGACCAGGCGTTGGTGCCGCCGGACAGGGTGAGGGTCGGGATGCCGGCGTCGGCCAGCCGGCGGCAGGCCTGCTCGGCGCGCGGCCCGGCGGCGCAGACGACGGCGAGTTCGTGCTGATCGGCGGCGTCGCGCAGTGCGGGCAGGGCGCGGTCCAGCCGGTCGAGCGGGATGTTCAGCGCGCCGGGGATGTGGCCGGCGGCGTACTCGCCGGGGGAGCGGACGTCGATGAGGGTGAGCTGCCCGAGGCGGGGCTTGAGCTGCTCGACGGTCAGCGGCGTGGTCATGGGGGTCCTTTCGGGCGGGGGTGGTCTCGGCCCGGGGTGGGTCGCGGCCCGGGGTGGGTCGCGGGGGAGGGGAGGGGGAGGGAGGAAGGGGGGCGATGCCCGACTCGGTGGGGGTGCCCCGGTTCCGCGGGGCGATCAGCTCAGTGAGGTGATCAGCATCAGCGCCGCGACGCCGAGCAGGGCGACGGCGAAGGCCTTCTGCAGGGTGCGCCCGCTGAGCTTGTCGGCGAGCCGCTTGCCGTCCCAGGCGCCGAGGATCGCGGCCCCGGTGAAGGGCGCGGCCACGGCCCAGTCGATGGCGCCGGTCGCGCCGAGGCGGGGCAGCAGGGCGGCGAGGGAGTTGGCGCTGATGACCAGCAGGCTGGTGCCGACCGCCTCGGCCATGGTGAGGGCGAGCACCGAGACCAGGGCGGGGACGGCCAGGAATCCGCCGCCGACACCGAGCAGGCCGGTGACGGCGCCGAGCCCGGCACCCGCCGCCGTCGAGCGTCCGGGCGTTGCGGCGGAACGTTCCTGCGCGTCCGGCTTGGCCGGCTTCAGCATCCGCCAGGCCGCGAGCGCCGCCAGTACCGCGAAGGCACCGGTCAGCAGCGCGCCCGGCAGGTGTGCGGACAACGCCCCGGCGGCGGCCGCCACGGGCAGTCCGGCGGCGGCGAACAGTGCGCCGGTGCGCCAGCGGACCCGCCCCGCCCGGGCGTGGGCGAGCAGCCCGGTCAGCGAGGTCGCGGCGACGATCACCAGGGCGGCCGTGGTGGCCAGCGCCGGGCTGAAGCCCAGCAGGTAGACCAGGGCGGGCACGGCGAGCATGCTGCCGCCCCCGCCGAGCCCGCCCAGCGCGAGCCCGACCACGGCGCCGGCGGCCAGCGCCAGCAGCAGCGAGGTCATGCCACCCGCCCGGCTTCGCCGCCCGGGGTGGTGACCGGCAGCCCGGCCAGGGCCCAGGCGTGCATGCCGCCCGTGACGTTCAGCGCCCGGACGCCGCGCTGCGCGAGCAGTTCCACCGCGCGCCGGGAGCGGTGCCCGGAGCGGCAGAGGGCGAGCACCGTCCGTCCGGTGGCCGCCGGCGGCAGCGGGGCGCCCGCCGCCAGGGCGATCAGCGGCTGGTGCAGCGCGCCCGGGGCGTGGCCGGCGGCGAACTCGTCGGCCTCCCGGACGTCGAGCAGGACGGCGTCGCCGGTGCGGGCGAGCTCCCGGGCCTGGACGGGGGTGGCCCGGTCGGTGTCCGGGTGGGGTGCGGGGTGCCCGAGGGCGGGCGGCAGTTGAGGCAAGGGAGTCTCCAGTGGTGCGGGCCGGACGGCACGTGGGTCCGGGCGGAGCGGGGGGTGTCGCGGCCGCCCGTGCGGGCCGTGCGGCCCGGTGCGGCGGCGGTGTCGGCGCTTCCTCGGCCCCGCCCGTACCTGGTTTCGGTGGCGGCGGCCGGTCCCCCTCGACGCCACCATAGTACCCCCGGGGGTATTATCGAAACTGTTCGGCGATACCCCCGCCGGTATCGGCTCCATGGCCGCCGCATGCCGGAAGGAATACCGAGGGGGGTATCGCGACCACTGTCCCGGCGCCCGACGCCTCCAGGAGGGCCACCCGTCGAACGCGTGGCCGGCTTGTCAGACCCGACGAGGAGACACCCCGTGATCTTCAGCCAGTACTACCTCGACTGCCTCTCCCAGGCGTCCTACCTGATCGCCGACGAGACCACCCGCCAGGCCGTGATCGTCGACCCCCGCCGGGACGTCGACGAGTACCTCGCCGACGCCAGGGCGCGCGGCCTGACCGTCGTCGGCGTGATCAACACCCACTTCCACGCCGACTTCCTGGCCGGCCACCTCGAACTCGCCGCCCGCACCGGCGCCTGGATCGGCTACGGCCGGCGGGCCGAGACCGAGTACCCCATCCGCCCCCTCGCCGACGGCGAACGCATCCCCCTCGGCGACGTCACCCTGCAGATCATGGAGACCCCCGGGCACACCCCCGAGTCGATCAGCATCCTCGTCCACGAGTACGCCACCGACGAAGTCCCGTACGGGGTCCTCACCGGCGACGCCCTCTTCATCGGCGACGTCGGCCGTCCCGATCTGCTTGCCTCCGCCGGCGTCACCGCCGAGGAGCTCGGCGCCATGCTCTACGACAGCGTCCACCGCAAGCTGATGGCCCTGCCCGACGAGGTCCGCGTCTTCCCCGCGCACGGCGCCGGATCCGCCTGCGGGAAGAGCCTCTCCACCGAGAAGCAGTCCACCATCGGCGCACAGCGCCTGACCAACTACGCCTGTCAGCCCATGGACGAGGACGCCTTCGTCCGCATCGTCGCCGCCGGTCAGCCCGCCGCCCCCGCCTACTTCGGCCACGACGCCGCCCTCAACCGGCAGGACCGCCCGCTGCTCGACCGGACGAACGCCGACCGCCCCCTGTGCCCCGAAGGCTTCAGGGAGGTCCGCGCCGCGGGCGCCGTCGTCCTCGACGCCCGCAGCCCCCAGGACTTCGGTGCGGGACACCTCCGCGGCGCCGTCAACGTCCCGATCGACGGCCGCTTCGCCGAACAGGCCGGCACCGTCCTGACCCCCGACTCCACCATCGCGATCATCGCGCCGCAGGACCGCGAGGACGAGGTCGTCACCCGCCTCGCCCGCATCGGCTTCGACCGCATCGCCGGCTACCTGCGCAACCCCGGCACCGCCCTGCCCGCCCTCGCCGACGAGGTCACCCCCGCCAGCCGCCTCACCGCCGACCAGCTCCGGACCGCACTCGCCGGCGCGCAGCCCCCCACCGTCCTGGACGTGCGCAGCTGCAGCGAACGCGCATCAGGAGCCATCGAAGGGTCCCTGCACATCACCCTGGCCGACCTCCCCCGCCGCCTGGACGAGATCCCCACCGGCCGCCCCCTGGTCGTCCACTGCGCCGGCGGCCACCGCTCCTCCATCGCCGCCAGCCTGCTGCGCCACCACGGCCGCGCCGACACCTCCGACCTCATCGGCGGCTACCACGCCTGGGACGCTCTCACCCACCCCGCCCGGGGCTGAACCCGGCGGCCGTCCCGGCCCGCGGCGTGCCCGGGGCCGTTCGGGTGCCGGGGGCCGGGGGCCGGGCGGCGGGTGCCGGGCGGTGGGCGAACCGCCGAACCGCCGGACCGCCGTCACGATGCGGGCTGTTCGTCTCCGTCTCCGAAGGCCTGTTCGACCCACACCGTCTTTCCGGTGGTGGCGAACCGGACGCCCCAGCGGTCCGCGAGCTGCGACACGATGTAGAGCCCGCGGCCGCACTCGTCCGTGGTCCGGGCGTGGCGGAGGTGGGGGCTGGTGTCCGCGCCGTCGCTGACCTCGACGCTCAGGCTGTCGGCATGGATCAGGCGCAGGCGGCACGGCGGATCGCCGTAGCGGACCACATTGGTCACCAGCTCGCTCACCACGAGCTCGGTGGCGTACACGGCCTCCTCGGGCAGCCCCCAACGCCCCAGCTGCGCCCGCACCAGCGAACGGGCCCGGGCGGGGGCTTGCTCGTCGGCGTCCAGGACCCATTCCACGGCGGCGTCGCGGGCCAGTCCGGCGGCCCGGCCCAGGAGCAGGACCACCGCCCCCGCCTGCCCGGCGTCGCCCGACGCGAGCAGGACTTCGTCGCACTGGTCGCGCAGCGGGCGGCCGCCGGGCACGAGGCGGGCGTGCAGGCCCCGGGCGCCGAGGGCGGCGTACAGGGCCGGTGTGGTGAGCGCCAGCACGGTGCCGTCGGGGACGGACATCCGGCTCGCGGCGAAGGGGGCGGTCTCGGAGGTTCCCAGGGTGGGTCCCTCCGGGAGGTCCGCCTCGGTGAGGGCCCCGTCGGGGGAGACGAGGACCAGGCCGGGGTTGCCGGCGCGGGCCGCGGTGAGGCTGCCGGAAGCCGGGTCGTAGACCGCGCAGAGACAGCTCGCCGTCAGCGCCCGGTCCCGCAGCGGGTCGGCGGCCGGCAGCGCGCGTCGTTCCGCGGCCAGCTGCCGCGTGGTCTCGTCCAGGCGGGCCAGCAGCTCGTCCGGTTCGAGGTCGAGGGAGGCCAGGCAGCGCAGCGCGGTGCGCAACTGGCCCATCGTCGCGGCGGTGTGGATCCCGTCGCCGCGGACCTCGCCGTTGCCGTGGGCCTCGCCGTCGCCGTGGGCCTCGCCGTCGCGGTGGACGTCGTCGTCGCCGTGGACCTCGCCGACGACGAGCGCGGTGCGGGCGCCCGGCAGGGGGATGACGTCGTACCAGCCACCGCCGGCCCGATGCGTCGGCAGGTGCCCCTGCGCGATCTCCAGGCCGGCGACGGACTGCGGTGCCCGCGGCAGGAACCGTCGCTGCACCGTGGCGGCGACCGCGTGCTCGCGGGTGTAGCGGCGCGAGTTGTCCAGGCACAGTGCGACGTAGTCGGTGACCGTCGCGGCCAGTTCCGCGTCCTCGTCGGTGAACGCGGGGGAGCCCTCGCACCGGTACAGGATCAGCAGGCCCAGGAGCGTGCCCCGCAGGATGAAGGGCGCCACCAGTACGGCGACGGGCGTCGCCCCGCGCAGTGCCGCGGCGTGGTCGGCGGTGGGGTGCAGCCAGGCGTCCTCGCCGGTCGGCCTGACCGTGACCGGCCTGCCCCGCGTCAGGGCCAGCCCGAAGGGTGACGCCGCGTCCGGCACGTGCGAGGACCCGAGCGGCCCGCCCGAGCGGTCGCTGCCGCGCCGTCCCACCGCCATGCCGTGCAGGGCCACGTACCCCGGCGGCGGGAAGAGCGGGGGATCGTCGCCGGTCATCAGCGCGTCGACGACCTCCACGACCACCGCATCGGCCATGCCGGCCGCAAGGACGTCGGCCAGTTCGCGGCAGATGTCGAGGGCCTCCAGCGAGGCACCCACCTGCGCCCGGATCGCGCCCAGGACCTGCGCGCCCGCCTCCGCGACCGCCAGTTCCGTCACGTCCACCACGATCGCGGCCAGCCCGTAGAGCGTCCCCGCCTGCGACCGCAGCCGGAAGAGCGACACCGAGTACGTGCGCGTCGGCGCCGGGGGCGGGTCGGTGAAAGCCCGGATGCGCCGTTCCAGCACCGGCCGCCCGTCCGTGAGCACCGAGCGTGCCAGGGCCTCCACGGCATCCGGGTCCTTCAGCGGGAACACGTCCCGGAGCGGGAGGCCGACCAGGTCCCGGACATCGCGCCCCCGCATGGCAGCCGTCGCCGGATTGCTCCGCACCAGCCGCAGGTCGGCGTCGAAGATGTGCAGCCCCAGCGGAGACCTGCTGAGCAGAGCCTCCAGCGTCAGTCCCTCCGCCGGGTTCTCCGCGGCGCTCACCGGCCGGACCGCTCCGTCGTCCCCGCCGCAGGGCGGGGCGACCGGTCGCCCCGTGGACGGTCCAGCACAGAAGAGCACCCGACGGCCTCACGCTCGGTCATGCCACCATGATCCCCGATCCGTGGTCCGCCGACGACATTTCGGACACCAGCGTGCCACCGTCGGGGGACGTCACCGGCAGGGCCGGGGCCGGCGGGCCTCCCCGCCCCCGTGCCGGCCGCCGTCAGCGGTTGCGGAACTCCGGCGGGCGGGATTCGGTGGAATCCCGGCGAAGGAAGCGGCGCGACCGGCTCTCGGCGCCTGCGCACGCTCGATCCTCTCTTCGTGAATCCCGCGGTCCCACCGGCGGGACCGACCTCCCAGATCCAGGAGACCGATCATGCCCTTCGTCAACGTCGGCCAGGAGAACTCCGCTCCGATCGACCTGTACTACGAGGACCACGGCGCGGGCCGGCCCGTCGTGCTCATCCACGGCTTCCCGCTCAGCGGCCGTGCCTGGGAACGCCAGGAGCGTGCACTGCTGGCCGCCGGGCACCGGGTGATCACCTACGACCGGCGCGGCTTCGGGCGCTCCGGCCAGCCGACGACCGGGTACGACTACGACACCTTCGCCGCCGATCTGGACAAGCTGCTGACCGCGCTCGACCTGCGGGACGCCGACCTGGTCGGCCACTCCATGGGCGGCGGCGAGATCGCCCGCTACCTCGGCAACCACGGCTCCGGGCGGATCCGCCGCGCGGTCATCGTCTCCGGCGTGCCGCCGTACCTGCTGAAGACCGACGAGACGCCCCAGGGAGTGCCCCAGCAGGTGTTCGACGACATCGCGGCCGGGCTCACCGCCGACCGCCAGGCGTACTTCACCGAGTGGAACAAGAACTTCTACAACCTCGACCTGACGCTCGGAAGCCGGATCAGCCCCGAGGCGGTGCAGGACGCCTGGAACACCGCCGTCGGCGCCTCCCCGGCGGGGACGATCGCCTGCGTGGCCACCTGGCACACCGACTTCCGTGCCGACCTGCCCAAGATCGACATCCCGGTGCTGATCCTGCACGGCACCGCGGACCGCATCCTGCCGATCGACGCGTGCGGCCCGCGCAGCCACGAGCTGATCAAGGACAGCCGGTACGTGACGATCGAGGGTGCCGACCACGGCCTGTGCTGGACGTACGCCGACGAGGTCAACGAGCACCTGCTCGCCTTCCTGGCGTGACCGGCTCGCGCCCCGTTGCCCGGCCGGCCCGCGTCCTGCCGGCCCGCGTCCTGCCGGCCGGGGCCCGGACCGCCTCCGCCGGGCTCGCGCAGCGGAAGTCCCACGACCGGGAGATGATCGGCAGGACCCGGAGACCGCCGCTGGCGAAAGCGGCAAGAGCCACGACCACAGGAGGACGGCCCGTGATTCCCGAGAGCGCCTTCGACGCACTCGTCCCGCCCAGCGGCACCGGCTGCGTCGAATGCGACGAGGCCGGCGGCTGGTGGGTCCATCTGCGACGCTGCGCCCTGTGCGGGCACATCGGCTGCTGTGACGACTCGCTCGCCAAGCACGCCACCGCCCACGCCAGAGCCAGCGGCCACCCGGTCATCCGAAGCTTCGAGCCGGGGGAGACGTGGTTCTGGAACTACGACACGTCCGAGTACTTCGAGACCGGGCCCGAGCTGGCACCGTCACACAGCCACCCGGCCGACCAGCCGGTGCCCGGCCCCGCCGGCCGGGTCCCCGCCGACTGGGCCGACCTGCTCGGCGCCTCCTGACCGGCGCCGCCGCGCCGCGACGGCAGGCCGCGGGCGGTGGACGCCGAGGCCGGCACTCCCCTCCAGGACGTCTTCCGGCGGCTCGCCCCCGTCCACCGGTCGCTGCTGCTCCCCGACGGGACGGAACTGCGCGCCCGACTCCCCGCCGGCCTGCCGCTGTTGCTCCGACTCGACGCATGGAACCAGCCCGACGACTTCGGGGAGACGCCGCCCAGCGGGCCCGAGACCTTCCGCCTCCTCGCCGAGGTCCTGGATTCCGGCGACCCGACCCGCTACCGCCCGACCCTCGCCCCCGACACCCACTGGTCGCACTGGCCCGACGCGGGGACGCTGTAGTCCCGGGGTCGGGCACCGGGGCGGTCCCGGAGCATGCCGGGGCCGCCTTCGGTGCGGTTCCGGTGCGGCTCCGGCGCGGTCGCAGGATCGGCGGGCGAAGTAATTGAACGCGTTCAGAACTCTGGGCTACGCTGGTCCGCGGAGATGAGGGGGGAACGCATGAAGATCGTCATTCCCGGCGGATCCGGCGCGCTCGGCGCGCTGCTCGACCGCAGCCTGACCGCCGCCGGACACCGGGTGGTCACCCTGAGCCGCAGGCCCGTCCGACCCCGGCAGGTCGGCTGGGACGGGCGCACGCTCGGCGCCTGGGCGGAGGAGGTCGACGGCAGCGACGTCGTGGTCAACCTCGCCGGGCGCAGCGTCAACTGCCGCTACACGGAAGAGAACCGGCGCGAGATGATGGACTCCCGGGTCCTCTCCACCCGCGCCGTCGGCCAGGCGATCGCCGCCGCCCGGCGCCCGCCCGCGGTCTGGCTGCAGATGAGCACCGCCACCGTCTACGCCCACCGCCACGACGCCCCGAACGGCGAGCACGACGGCCTGATCGGTGGCGCCGAACCCGACGCCCCGGCCTCCTGGCGGTACAGCATCGACATCGCCCGCGCCTGGGAGGACACCCAGAGCGAGGCCGACACCCCGGCCACCCGCAAGCTCGCCCTGCGCACCGCCGTCGTCCTCGGCCCGGAACGCGGCGGCGCCCTCGACTCGCTCTCCTGGCTGGCCCGCCTCGGCGCCGGCGGCGCGATCGCGGGCGGCGCGCAGTACGTCTCCTGGATCCACGAACGCGACTTCGCCCGCGCCGTGGACTTCCTGATCGCGCACGAGGAGCTGACCGGCCCGGTCAACCTCGCCGCGCCGAACCCGCTGCCCCAGCGCGAGTTCATGCGCGACCTGCGCACCGCCTGGGGCATGCCGCTGGCCCTGCCCGCCGCGCGCTGGATGGCCGAGATCGGCGCCTTCGCCCTGCGCTCGGAGACCGAACTGCTGCTGAAGAGCCGCCGGGTCGTCCCGACCCGCCTGCTCGACGCGGGCTTCGACTTCGCGTACCCGAGCTGGCCCGCCGCCGCGCGGGACCTGGTCCGGCGCCTGCGCGGGCGGTGACGGGCGGCGCACGCACGGTCGGTTCGTCACGGGCCCGTCACAGCTCCGGCGGCCCGCTTGTCCGGGCCGCGCGCCGGCCGCGAGGCTGGGAGCACGCGCGGGGAAGGGGGCGGGATGACGACGGTACGGCTGGCGTTCATGCGACGCCGGGTGGACGCCATCGGGGTCGGCTGTCTGCTCGCCCTGATCGCGGTGATCGTGCTCAGCGGGACCGGCGCCACGGGTGTGGGGCCGACCCTGCTGATCGGCGCCGCGATCGCCGCCGCCGCGGCCGTCGGCGGGCCGCGCACGTTCTGGCTGCGGGAGGAGGAGACCGGCCTCACCGTGGTCCGCCTGCTCGTGCCCAAGCACTACACCTGGTCGCAGATCGGCGGCATCGCCATGGACTTCGCCGAGGAGCCCGAGACCAGTGCCCACCAGGTCCGGCTCCGGCTGCGCCTGGTCGACCCGCCGGGCCGGTCCTGCGGCCCGTTCCTCGGCGAACTCACGATCACGGACGACGACCGGCCGCGCGGAGTCGAACCGCGCGCCCTCGCCGAGCTGTTCGCCCTCTTCGGCCGGCACGGACTGCCCGTCGACCGCCCGGAGTTCGCGAACGCCGTGCTCTCCGCCCACGCACTCCCGCCGCTCCCGCCCCCGGCCGTACCGACCGCGCCGGACGGGCCGGCCGCCCCGGGGGAGTAGCGCCACCTCGGCGGACCGCCGGGCCAGGCTCGACGCCTCACCGGCCCCGGCGGCAGGACCCCGACGGCGTCGGCGGCCGTGTGGAAGGCGCGGACGCGGTAGGGCGAGGCGCCGTTCCACTCCAGGAGGAAGGCGATCCGCCGCAGCGCCTCCGTCGGGTCCACCGCCGCGACCGCCTCAGGGCGCCGCGAGGGTGAGCGCCGCGAGCTCGTCGACCACGGCGGTCAGCCGGCCGTGGCGGCGCAGGGCGCGCCGCTGGCGGTCGGCCCCGGTGCCCCGCCGGTGGATCCGGCCGAGCGCGGTCTCGACCGCGGTCAGGTCTCCGGCGGCGGCCAGGCCGGGGGCGGCCCGTTCCAGCAGACGGTCGGCCAGTGCGGCCATCGGGGTGAGCCGTCCGGTGAGCGGGTCGATGCCGTCCCCGGCCACGCCGGTGCGGGCGGCCTGCCAGTGGGCGTCGCGGACCAGGCCGGCCGGGCACGCCGGAGCGGGTCGGCCCTCGTCGATCTCGTCGAGGAGGACGGTGGTGAGCCCGCGCAGCAGCGCCGCCAGCAGCAGGACGGTCCGCAGGTCGGCGTTGACGTCGGCGACCCGCACCTCCAGCGTCGGGACGTGCTCCGACGGCCGGGCGTACCAGTACACCATCCGCCGGTCGAGCAGCACCCCGGAACGCACCAGGGCGGCCACCACGGACTCGTACTGCTCCTCGTCCAGCACCGGGGCCGGGCCGACGGTGGGCCAGCGCGCCCAGCGGACGGAGCGCCAGCTCGCGAAGCCGCTGTCCCGGCCCTCCGCGAACGGGGAGTTGACCGTGAGTGCCTGGACGACCGGCAGCCAGGGACGCAGGTGGTTGGCCAGCGCCAGCGCCCGTCCGCGGCTCACCGTCCCCACGTGGACGTGGCAGCCGCACAGCGCGCCGCCGTAGCCGTCGACCACGCTCCGGTAGCGGGCCGCCATCTCCCGGTAGCGCGGATCGTCGGTGACCCGGCCCGGCCGCGGGTTGCTCAGCACCGGTGTGCCCGACGCGACCAGGAGGCACCCCGCCTCGGCGGCCGCGGCGGCGACCACCGCGCGCAGGTGGACCAGGTCGGCGGCCAGCTCGTCGAGCCGGGTGGCGGGCCGGGTGCACACCTCGACCTGGACGGGGAAGAACTCGGCCTGCACCTGTTCGCCCAGCTCGCCCGCGGCGTCCGCGATGACCTGCGGCGCGCGTTCGGCGGGCAGCCGGGTGCGCCGGTCGACCAGCAGGAACTCCTCCTCCACCCCGACGGTGGGCAGGGCGCGCGGCGGCGCCGTCCCGGGCGCAGCGGCCGTCCGCTGCGCCGGGGCGGGCGTGGTGACGGCCGGGCCCGGGACGTGCTTCGGTCCGGGCCCGGCCCCGGCCGTGGCCGGGGGGCCCGGAGGCTGGTGGATCCGCATGACGGGCGTCTTGCCGGGCCGGTGGCGCCGAAACGTCACAGGCGACGGATCTTCGGTGGCGGCCGTCCCGGGACGCCCTGCCGCGCCCCGGGACGGCGCCGGTCAGTGGCCGAGGGCGTGTGCCAGTTCGCGTTTGTTCATCTTCGAACGGCCCTTGACGTTGCGGTGCTTGGCCTCGTTGTACAGCTGGTCGTAGGTCGGCCCCTGGGCGCCGCTGTGCGAGCGCTTCCCGCCGCGGTGGCCGGAGGAGACGTCCTCCGTCGAGGTGCGGCCGGCCGTCTCCGACTCGCCGTGCCGGGCCCGCTCCTTGTTGACCGTCCGGGCGGCGATCTCCTTGGCCCGCTTCTCGCTCTCGCCGCGGTCGAGCGCGCTCTCCTTGATGTGCTCGTACTGGCGCTCCCGCTTGGGGCTGGATCCTCGGGGCATGACGCCCCTCCTCTCGTGACCGTCGGTGTGCCCGCGCCTACCCGGACAAATCAGAAGAAAACGAACCAAACATGAATTCACTGTCGTATGTCGGGTAGAACACCCATGCAGCGGCCGGGACCGGATCCGGCCGCCCCGGCACCCGTCCGGGTGCCACCGGGACCGCGCTTGAAGAAGCCGGGCACAGGTCCTGGGGGAAGAAACCCCGAAGGCGCGCGGGTTCGCACCGCACGCGCCACCGGGCGACCCCGTTGCCCAGGAGACATCAAGTGTCCATCCGACTGCAGACATCCCACCCGGATGTCGTCACCCGCCCTGACCAGCCCCCCGACATCCCGCCCGACATCCCGCCCAGGCCCACCACCGCCGAGCTGCGGGCGATGGGCAAGACCGAGGCCCGCGAACTCAGCGACGCGCTGTTCGAGCGCCTGGCCGGCCTCGCCCGCGAGAGCCACGCCTACAGCTACGTCCGCGGCACGATCATCGAACTCAACATGCCGCTGGTGCGCTTCATCGCCGCCCGCTTCCGGCACCGCGCCGAGGACATGGACGACATCCTGCAGGTCGGCACCATCGGCCTGATCAAGGCCGTCGACGGCTACGACCCGCAACGCGGCGTCGAGTTCATCACCTACGCGATCCCCACCATCACCGGCGAGATCAAGCGGTTCTTCCGCGACACCTCCTGGCCGGTGCGCGTGTCGCGCAGCATGCAGGAGCTGTACCTCACCGTCGCCCGCGGCTCCGACCGGCTGGAACAGGAACTCGGCCGGCTGCCGGAACCCGAGGAGCTCGCCGAGGGCCTGCACCTCACCGTCGAACAGGCCACCGAGGGCCTGATGGCGGGCCGGGTCTACCGCCCCAACTCCCTGGACGCCCTGCGCGAGCAGGACACCGACGACACCGGCAGCGCCCTGCTCGACCGGCTCGGCGGCTGCGACCCCGGCATCGAACTCGCCGACTTCCGCACCGCCGTCCGCCCGCTGCTCGCCGAACTGCCGCACCGGGAACAGACCGTCCTCAAGCTCAGGTTCTGGGACGGCTGCACCCAGTCCCAGATCGCCGACCGGATCGGCGTCTCCCAGATGCACGTCTCCCGGCTGCTCACCGCGACGCTGAACCGTCTGCGCGAGCAGCTCGACGACCTCGACGCGCCCGGCTGGGACGACGGCCCCGAGAAACCGGCCTGAGCCCGTCGACCGCCGCACCACCCCCGGACGCACAGGCGGACGGACGGGCGGCACGGCGCGGCACGGACGGGTACGGGCAGGGCGAGGAGGGCGAGGAGGCCGAGGAGGGCGAGGAGGCCGAGGGCATGGACGGGCGGCTGCGGGACGGAGAGGACCGGCGGGCCGGGCGGGCGACGGACGCCCCGCCCTCCCCGCGCGGCCCGCTGTCCGCGGCGGTGCTCGGCCTGGCGGCCGCCGGGCCGCCCGGCGCCGGACGCCTGCTCGCGCCGCCCGGCCCCTTCACCCACCCCTGGAGCGAGGACCACCAGCTCGCGCTGTACCTCTGCTACGAACTCCACGACCGGGGCCTTCCCGGCGTCGCCGACGGGTGGGAGTGGGAGCCCGAACTGCTGTCACTGCGACGGTCGTTGGAGCGCCCGTTCCTCGCCGAGGTCCGCGCCGAGGCGGAGCCCGTCGCACCCCTGGGGGAGGCCCTGGAGCGCCTGCTCACGGAGCCCCCGGACGGCACCGGGCCCTCGCACTTCCTGCTGGCCGAGGGCGAACTCGGGCACGCCCGCGAATACCTGGTGCACCGGTCGCTCTACCACCTCAAGGAGGCGGACCCGCAGCTGTGGATGCTGCCGAGGATCCACGGTCCCGCGCAGGCGGCGCTGATGGCGATCCTCTTCGACGAGTACGGCGCCGGACGGCCGGAACGGGCCCACGCCGAACTGTTCGCCCGGATGATGACCGCCTTCGGCCTGGAGCCCGGCTACCGGCACTACCTGGACCTGGTCCCCGCGCCCGGCCTGGCAGTGGTCAACCTGATGATGCTCTTCGGCCTGCACCGGGAACTGCGCTGCGCGGCGGTCGGGCAGTTCGCGACCATCGAGATCACCTCCTCGCCCGGCTCGGCCCGCCTGGCGTCGGCGCTGGAGCGACTCGGCGGCGGCCCGGACGGCACCCTCTTCTACCGCGAGCACGTCGAGGCGGACGCCGTCCACGAGCAGCTGGTGCGACGCGGGGTCATCGAGGAACTGGTCGCCGCCGAGCCGGCCGCGGCACGGGACGTGGCGTTCGGCATCGCCGCCACCGAGGTCGTCGACGGCCGCTTCGCGGACCACCTGCTCGGCTGCTGGCGCGCCGGGCGGACCTCCCTGCGCTCACCCCTGCCCGACGGCCCGGTCTGAGCCGCGTCCGGCACCGCCCGCCGGGCGTCCCGCCTCGCATGCCGGGCGTCCCGGCTCCGAGCCCCGTCCGGGCCGACCGCGACGGCGGTGGCTGGTGTCGCAGAACGGGTACGTCCGGCTCCGGCGGCACGCGCACAGCGCCACCACCGGGCGCTCGGAGACCCGTACCGTCCCGTCCGGCAGGACCACCTCCACCGGACCCTCGACCAGCAGCGGACCACCCGGAACGACGACCACCCTGGTCGGCCCCCGGTCAGCCGTCGCGGACACCGCGCACCACCACCAGCTCCTCCTCGCGCTCGCCCGGCCGGATCAGCCCGCGCCGCTCGAACAGGGCGGCCCGCGCGGTCATCACCGGTCCGAACGCCTGCCGCCGCCGGGCCGCGACCTCCACCCGCAGCCCCGCCCCGCGCAGCAGAGCCAGGGTGGCGGGGACGTCGGCGAGCGCGGACTGCACCAGCAGCAGCACCCCGCCGGCGGCGAGCAGACCGGGGGCCGTCCGGCAGATCCGGTCCAGGACGAGCCGGCCGTCCGGCCCGGCGTCCCAGGCCAGCGCGGCGCCGCGGCCGCCGGCTCCCGCGGCGGGATCGACCGGGACGTACGGAGGGTTCGCCGTGATCAGGTCGAAGCGCCCGACGGCCACCGGGGCCAGCAGGTCGCCCCGGTGCAGGCGGATCCGGCGACGGTGCAGCCGGGCGTTGACCCAGGCGGTGACCACGGCGCGGGCGGACACGTCGACCGCGGTCACCCGGGCCCCGGTCCGCGCCGCGACGAGCGCGACCGCCCCCGTGCCGGTGCAGAGGTCGAGCACCCGGCCGGTGGCGTCCAGACGCTCCCGGCGCACACACGAGGCCAGCAACCGGGTGTCCCCCTGCGGGCGGTACACCCCGGGCGGTCGGAGCAGCAGCCGCACCTGGCTGCGGGCCGCCGGGGCGGCCGGGCGCCGGACGCGGACGTGCCCGGCGACGACGGCCGCCACCCGGATCCCGGGGCGCCACCTGCCCTCCGGTGCGTCGGCGCGAGGCGGGAGATCGGGGACAGCGGCGGTCATGGCTCCTCCTGTGGTGCTCCCGGGCGGCTGCCCCCGGCCGTCGGGGTGAAACGCCGTCCGGTGCCGACCGGTCGGGGCGGCGCCCCCGGGAACGGCCCTGGTGACGGCCCTGGTGACAGCGGGTCAGCCGGCCCCGGGCAGCCGCACCTCCAGGTGGCCCGAGAGCACCCGGGTCTCCAGCACCGGCTGCGGCGCGGTGGCCGGGCCGTGCACCACCTGGCCGTCGAGCAGCCGGAACTCGCTGCCGTGCCACGGGCAGCGCAGGCAACCGTCGGCGACGGTGCCCTCGGACAACGGCCCGGACAGGTGCGCGCAGCGCTCGGCCAGGACGTGACAGAGCTCGCCGTCCCGGACGACGACCACGGACAGCTCGCCGGCCGTCCGGCGCACGGCCCGGTCGGGCGGGAAGTCCTCCACGGCGCCGAGGCCGACCCAGTCGGCCGGGGCCAGCCGGGGCACGGCCGCGGCCCGGTCCGGCCCGGCGGCCAGCCGGTAGGACAGGTGCCCGCCGAGCGCCGCCCCGGCCGAGACCGCGGTCAGCCCGGCGAGGCCGAGCAGCCGGCCCCGGGCGCGGTGCCCCCGGCAACGGGCCAGCAGCGACCCCGCGTACAGCAACACACCGGTGGTGTTGGAGAGCGCGTGCACCAGACCGGTGCGGCGGCGCGGCGGATCGAGCCGGGCCCAGTCCACCCAGCCGGCGAGCGCCGCGGGCCCGGCGGCCAGCAGCCCGGCCGCCACCAGGGTGTCGGCCGACCGGCGGCCGCCCGGGGTGAGGTCCAGCAGGGCGGCGGACGTCCAGCAGCCCAGCGGGAACTGGACCAGCGCCGGGTGGAGCGGGTGGCCGAGCCACACGCCGTGCAGGGTGTCCCGGTACGGCCCGAGCGGGAGGGCCTCCACCGCGCGGGCGAGCTTCCCGGCCGGGGCGTCCAGGACGTCCCAGTGCTCCGGCGTCTCCAGCGCGCGGCGCAGCCGGCGGGACCAGGGGTGGGTGTGCAGGGGTGAGATGTCCATACCGGGCGGCTAGCCGGGTACCGCCCGGTCAAACCCGCTGCGGGGTGTGTGACGCGGCGGTCCGGGTAGGCGTGCGGGGTGCGCAGGCCCCGGGGCCGGGCCGGCCCGACCGTCGTCCCGATGCAGGTCGCACCCGTCCGGCCCCGCCGCGGTTACGCCGGCACCGTCGGGGCAGACGCGCGGGCGGCCGGGAAACACCCGGGCGGCCGGGAAACACCCGGCCGGTTCCCAGCGAGGAGGCCCGCATGAGCATGGTGAAGGAGTCGGTCGACGTCGAGGTCCCGCTGCACACCGCCTACAACCAGTGGACCCAGTTCGAGGAGTTCCCGCGCTTCATGGAGGGCGTCGAGTCGGTGACCCAGCTGGACGAGCGCCACAACCACTGGCGCACCAGTATCGGCGGCATCACCCGTGAGTTCGACACCGAGATCGTCGACCAGCTGCCGGACGAGCGGATCGCCTGGCGGACCACGGACGGCGAGGTGGACCAGAAGGGCGTGGTGACCTTCCAGCGGCTCACCGAAGGACGCACCCGGGTCAACATGGCCATCGACTACCGGCCGGACGGCATGGTCGAGAAGGCCGGTGACGCGATGGGCATGGTCGACCGGAGGGTGAAGGGCGACCTGAAGCGGTTCAAGGAGTTCATCGAGCACCGAGGCATGGAGCAGGGCGGCTGGCGCGGGCGGATCAATCCGCGCTGAGCCCGTTCCGGCAGGTCCGGCGGTTCCGGCCCCTCCCGGGGCGGGAGCCGCCGGACGGGTGCGAGGGATGTGCGCGAACCGTGTGTGCGAGCCGGTGTGTGCGGCCGCGCGGGACGGGCCGCTGGTGACGGTCCTGCGCGCCGACGGGTTGGCCCCGGCCCGGCGGGGTAGGCGCGCGGCATGGAGGACCTCGGACCCCCGGCGGGCGACCAGGCCGGGAACGACGCGGAACCGCTCGACCTGTGCGACCAGTGCGGACGGGCCGTCCCCGACGCCGACCTGCTCGGCGCCCTGGTGCCGGACTCCTCGGCGCTGCACGCCACCGACCCCGACCTGGACGGCAAGCGGGTGCTGCTGGCCTGCTCCGTCGACCACCTGGCCACCCTGATCGAGGAGTACCGGCGCCGCCGGTTCGTCCCCGAGGAGCAGTGGGCCGGCAAGGTCAGCCGAGCGCTCGCCGACGTCGACGAGCCCGTCCCGCTCAGCGTGGTCGCCCGCATGACCGGCCTGTCCGAGCACCAGGCGGTCCAAGGCGTGGAGTGGCACAACGCCCGCGCCCGGGAGTGGCGCGAGCGCTACGGGGGCGGCGGGGACCGGGACGGGGACGGGGACGGGGACGAACACTGACCGGTGGTCACCGGCTGCTCGATCAGCCCGGCGAACCCGCTCCGCGCAGGCGGCGCTCGCACCGGCGCAGCTCCTCCGGCGCGCTGCCGGCCCGCAGGGCGGGGAACAACTGCTCCTCCTCGCCGCGCAGGTGGGCCCGGACCACCACGATCAGGACGGACACCGCGTGGCGCCGTTCGGTGGGGGTGAGGCGGCCGTCGTCCGCCCGGTCGAGCAACCGGCGGATCGCCTCGTGGGTGCGGACCGCCGCGTCCGCGAGCGCCGCACCCGTCGGCAGGGACCGACGCGCCAGCGGGTACAGGTGCTGCTCCTCGGACGCCAGATGGGGGTCGACGATCCGCCGCAGCGAGTCCAGCAGGCGCAGCGCCTCGTCGTCGGTACCGCGGCGGGTGGCGATCCGGTCCAGCTGCCGCAGCAGCGCGTCGATGGCCCGGTGCTCGGCGCACAACCTGTTCGGGAAGTCCTCGGCACCGTTCATGGTGGTCTCCGTCCGACTGACTGCGGTAGGCGGTTGAACCCGGACGCCTGCCCGGTCCGCTCGGGGCCAACCGCCGTACGGCGCCCGGATTGCGATCGGCCGACAGCTCGGCCGGTCGTCGCAGGTCGTCACGGACCGGGCCCGCCGCTCCCATCGCGCATCGCGCGCCCCGCCTCGGTGACGTTGGCCGTCCCGGTGGTCGTTCCGGAACCGGGACGTACCGGGCAGGTGCCCACGACCGGCCCCGCCACACCCGTCGCGCGGCGGCGTTTGGCAGCGGTCCGCCCGGGGACACGCCGGGGCGGCGGGGAACAGCGCCGACAAGGAGGCGAGCGATGTCCAACGATGCCATCGTCCTGCTGCGCGAGGACCACAAGGAAGTCCGCCGTCTGTTCCGCGAGTACCGGGGGCTCGTCGAAGGCGACGGCGAAGGCGGCGCGCAGGCGCGTCGCGAGAAGGTCGAACGGATCGTGGAGGAGCTGACCGTCCACACCTACCTGGAGGACGAACTCTTCTACCCCAGGATCCGCCGGGAGGTGCCCGGACTCGCCGAGGCCATGGACCGCGCCAAGGAGGAGCACCACGTCGCCGACCTGCTCTGCGAGGAGCTGAGCCGGATGACTCCCGACGACGAGGGCTACGACGCCAAGACCGCCGTCCTGATCGACGCCGTCGAGCGGCACATCGAACAGGAGGAGGGCGACTGGTTCCCGGAGGTCCGCTCCGCCCTCGGCCGCAAGGAACTGCAGGAGATCGGCGAACGGATGCAGGCCGTGCGGGAGACCGCGCCGCGCCGGCCGACCGGCGGCGGGGTGCTGCACCGGATCGCCTCCGCTCTGGAGGGCTGACCGGCCCGAGTCCAGGAAGGCCCGACCCGAGTCCAGGAAGGCCCGAGCCCAGGAAGCCCCGAGCCCAGGAAGGGGTACCACCCGTGAACCACGACGAAGACCTGCTGGAACAGCTCGTCGCCGACCACCGGTCGATGCTGGTCCACTTCAGCGAACTCAGCGGCATCCCCAGCGGGGACCGCCAGCGCAAGCGCCTCGCCGCCCTGGTGACCGACCAGCTGGTCCGCCACACCAGGGCCGAGGAGGAGCACCTCTACCCGCTCGTCCGCGACCGGCTGCCTGACGGGCCCGCCGTGGTCGAACGCGAACTCGCCGACCACCGCGGGGTCGAGGCCCTGCTGGTCGAACTCCGCCGGACCCACGTCACCTCGCCGACCTTCGACCGCCTGGTCGCCCGGCTGACGGAGGAGGTCACCCGGCACGCCGGCGACGAGGAGGCACGGCTCTTCCCCGCGGTCCGCGCGGTGACCACCGAGGCCGAGTTGCACGAGCTGGCGGCCCTGGCCCGCGAGACCAAGGCCTCCTCGACCGGTCGGCCCCGCTACCAGCGGCCGTCCGAACGTCCCGCGGACCACCTGCCGCCCCCCGAACGCTCGCTCACCGAGCGGGTGCGCGAACTCCTGACACCGGGCGGGCCGCACTGACGGACGAGCCGGCCGGGCCGGCCGGGCACTCCGGCCGGACACCGGACGGGAGCGGCGCGACGAGGAGGGCGCGCCGCTCCCGCCCGGCGTCCGGCGCCGTACGACAGCGGCGCCTCGTACATCAGCGCGGCGCCCGGCTCGGCGCTGCTCACCGTCCGTCAGGCCTCACCGTCCCCGATCGTCAGGCTTCACCGTCCGGCGATCCTCACCGACCGTCGGGCTTCGCGGGGCCGTGGCGCCGGTCGTCGCTGCGCCCGGACCCACCCCCGTCGCCGGGGCCACCGTCCTCCCCGGCCTCGTCCGCGTCCTCGAAGGAGACGTCCACGCGCTGCTCGGGGCGGCGCTCCTCCTGCCGGGCGACGGAGGACAGCACCTTCTGGTCGGCGTCCGTGAGCGGTGGCTGCAGCAGGCTGCGCGGCCACAGCCGGCGGGCGAGCACCACATCGGTCTCGGCCGCGTACACGGTGATCTGCGCGGCGAGGTAGATCCAGAAGAGCAGGCCGATCACGGTCGCGAAGAAGCCGTAGACCTGGCTCGCGTGGCGCAGCTCGTGGGCGACCAGCAGGGCGCCGAACGCCTGCAGCACGGTGAACAGCGGACCGGCGATCGCGCAGCCGGGCCACAGGGCGCGGGTGGGGATCTCGCGGGGGGTGAGCACCCGGAAGCAGGCCAGGCACAGCGCGGTGTTCAGCAGCGCCGAGACGACCAGGCCGCCGATCCGGGCCGGGGTGCCGCCCAGGGTGGTGCCGACCAGTGAGGCGGCGGCGGTGCCCAGGACCAGTCCGGCGCCGAGGACCGCGAACAGCAGCAGGCTGCGGGCCAGTCGCGGCCAGTAGCCGGGGCGCTGGACGCCGGGGACGTTCCAGACCTCGGCCATGGCGTGCTGGAGGACCTGGGCGATGCCGAGCGCCCCGTACAGCATGCCGAGCGCCCCGATGAGCAGGGCCAGGCCGCTGCCCTGCAGGGAGTGCACGTTCTGGCGCAGCTGGTCGCCGATGATCGGGAAGTCGGCGAGCGCGGAGTCCACCACCGAGCGCTGGGCGCCGGGGTGGCCGTGCAGGACGAAGCCGAGGACGGTGCTGAGCAGGAGGAGCAGCGGGATCAGGGCGACGAAGCCGTAGTAGGTGATCAGGGCGGACAGCAGCCCGCCGCGGTCGTCCCCGTACTTGCGCACCACGCCGACCACCACGCCGGTGGGCCGGTGGCGCTGCTGGAAGCCGTCCATGCCCCGCAGGGTCCGTTCGATGGGGTTCACACGGCGGCGTCTGCCCCGGTCGGGCGGTCCGACACCCGGCGGCGACGCCTGTTCCGACCGGTGCGCGCGAGGGGGCTCAGGAGGCTGCCAGGGCGCGCTCGCACTCGCGGCAGCGGCGGTCGGCCAGTTCGGGCGGGTACCAGGGGTCACCGGGGCGCGCGGGGGCGTAGTGGCTGTGCTCCATGGAGCGGGTGTCGCGTTGACACAGCGTGGTGGGCTGGGGGTCCTCGGGGACGTCGGGGTCGGCACCGGCGGCGTGGACGGCCAGTACTCCCGGTCCGACGCCCTCGGCGCCGAGGACCTGCTCGGACTCCAGCTCGAACAGCACGATGATCGAGGCCATGTCTCCGACGGTGCGCCGGGGCGGACCGCTCCGCACTCCGGGCCGGTCACGCGTGGGACGGGTCGCGCGGACGTCCGGCCGCCGCCGTCGCCGCGCCGTGGGCCCGCCCGACGACGACCCGGTGCGGGCGGCGGCCCGCGAGCTGGGCGCGGACGGGGCGTGGGTGTTCCTGGCCGACGTCCAGCAGCGCCACCTCGTCCCGCTGCCCGGCCCCGAGGACGGTGACCCCTTCGACCCGGTCGACGTCGAGGGGACGCTCGGTGGCCGCGCCTACCGGTTGCAGCAGACCCAGCTGTCCTCCGCATCGCCCGGCGTCGGCTGGTTCCCGCTGGTCGACGGGGTCGAACGGATCGGCGTGCTGCGGATCGAGGACGGGGCACCGGGCGGGGACTCGACCGGGCGCTACGAGGCGCTGGCGGCGCTGGTCGCCCTGCTGGTGGTGTCGAAGAGCGCGTACAGCGACGTCGTCGTCGGCGTCGGACGGCGGCAGCCGATGAGTCTGCAGGCCGAGCTGCTGTGGGCCTTCCTGCCGCCACGGACCATCGGCACCCGGCACGTCACGTCCAGCGCCGTCCTGGAACCGGCCTACGACGTGGGCGGCGACGCCTTCGACCACTCGGTGGCGGGTGGTCGCCTGCACGTCTCCGTGTTCGACGCGATGGGGCACGACCTCGCCTCCGGCGGTGCCAGCTCGGTCGCCCTGGCGGCCTGCCGCTCCACCCGGAGATCCGGCGGCGGCCTGGCCGACATCGTCCGGGCCATCGACGACGCGCTGGCCCGGTGGATCCCGGACCGGCTGCTGACCGCGGTCGTCGCCGACCTCGACACGTTCACCGGCGAGCTGTCCTGGGTCAACTGCGGGCACCCGCCGCCGCTGCTGATCCGGGACGGCCACGTCCTGACGGACGCGCTGAGCCGGCGGCCCGAGCTGCCGCTCGGCCTCGGCTTCCACCGGCACGGGCCGCAGCCCGTCCACCACGAGCGGCTGCAGCCCGGCGACCGGCTGCTGGTGTACACCGACGGGGTCACCGAGGCCCGCTCGACCTCCGGCGAGCTGTTCGGCGAGCTCCGGCTGACCGACTCCCTCGTTCAGCACATGACCGGCGGGGACCCGGCCCCGGAGGCCCTGCGTCGTCTGATCCACGCCCTGGTCACGCACCAGGACCACGAACTGCGCGACGACGCCACCATCCTGCTGGCGGAGTGGCACCCGGACCGGCCCGGGAACTGAGGCGGGGACTCCCGGACTACCGCAGCAGTCGGTCCAGCACCCGGCCGAAGACCAGGCGTCCGGTGGCGGCGACGACCGGATCGGCGAACCGCGGCACACCGGAGATCCGCAGTTCCTCCGCCCACACCGCCACGCTGCCGCCGCCCACCGCCCGGACCCGCAGCACCGCCCCGCCGCGCACCGGGCGGCCGCGCTTGGCCAGCCGGCACAGCCCGTCACGTCCGGGCCCGGGCGGGACCAGCTCGACGATCTCCATCGGGTCGTCGAACCGCAGCGGCCCGACGGCCGTCCTGGCCAGGACGACGTCACCCACCTCCCGGCCGGTGCCCCGGGCGACGCCGACCCGGGTGAACGGCACCCGCTCCCCGTGCCGGGGCCAGGCGGTCAGCCGCTCCCAGCAGACCGCCGGGGGCAGCGGCGTGCGGCGGGTCAGGACGAAACGGGCCATGCGGCCCACCGTAGCGCCGCGGCCAGCCGCCGGAGGCCCGCACCGGGTGCGTCGGCCCGCGCACGATGCCCCGCTCACGACGGCCCTCGTACGACGGCCCGCGCCCGTCGGTCTAGGCCCGGTCGCCCAGCAGCGCCGCCACCGCCGCCAGATCGGCCTCCTCGTCGACCAGCACCACCACCGGCGGGTGCGGTGGGGCGCCCAGCCGGGCGATCTCGTAGGCGGTGACGCCGAGTCCCGGCGGGGCGACCAGGACGACCGGGGCGCGGGACTCCAGCAGCGGGCCGAGCACCGGGCGGTAGGCGGCGGGCGGCGGGTCCTCCCCGACCGGGCGCAGCACGCCGAGGCCCTGCGGGCCGGGCCAGCCGCGGGCGGCGCCGGCCAGCCGGATCTGCGGGGCGCCGGGCGGGGGCAGCAGCAGGACCCAGCCCGCGTCCGGGAGGCCGGCCCGGTGCAGGACGTCCAGCCGCACCGCGGGGCCGTCGGGCGCGGGCGCGTCGGCGGCGTCCGGATCGGCGCCGCCGCCGGCCTCGCCGGCCTCGCCGGCCTCGCCGGCCTCGCCGGAGAGCCGGGGCGCGGGCTGTCCGGCGAGCGTGGTGCGCAGCACCTCGGTGGTGCTCAGCCCGCTCGGCAGGTCCGGGAAGGCACGCAGCAGGTGGGCGCTCTGGCTGAGGAGTTCGACGGCGTCCTGGTCGGCGAGCAGGGTGCGGTCGTGGGTCGCGGTGAGGACGAGCCCGCCGGTGGTGTCGTAGTGGGCGGCGAGGGTGATCGGGTACGAGGTGAAGGTGCCGGCCGGCACCGGGCTCTCCACGTGGATGCCGTGCGCGGCCAGGTCGGTCTCCAGCCGCAGGTGGTGCGCGGCGGTCGGCTGGTGCTCCAGGACGACCAGGCTGTTGGGCCGCCGTCCGCGCGGGCCGGCCGTCCAGCGGTGCGCCTGGCCGGGGGAGACCCACTCGTACGCGGCGAGGTCGAGCACCCCGTCGCGCAGGGCGGTGAGCAGCTGCGGCACGGTGGTGCCCGGGTGCAGCCGGACGGAGATCGGCAGCGGGTTGCGCAGTGCGCCGGGGAGCCGGTCGATGCCGTCCAGCGGGATGCCCCGGCCGGAGACGGTCACGGCGAAGCCGACCCGCACCGAGCGGGCCGGGCGGCGGGGCCGGTCGGACTGCGCGGCGCGGTACAGCAGCAGCGCCCAGGCGGCCTGCAGCGCGCTGCTCTCGCCGGCGCCCCAGGCCGCCGCCCAGCCGCGCAGCCGGACCGCCTCGTACGGGGTGAGCCGGCGCCGGGCCCGGCCGCTGCCGTGCCGGCGCGGGTCGGGGGCGAGCGGCAGGACGGCCGTGGCGCCGGGGCGGGTGGACCAGAACTGCTGGGCCGCGTCGGTGCCCTGGGCCTGCAGCCAGCGGGCGTGGTCGCGGACGTCGGGGCGGCGTTCGCCGCCGGGCAGGACGCCGCCGGTCAGGTAGGCGCGGTAGAAGGACTGCAGCAGCAGGCGCACGCTCCAGCCGTCCAGCATCGCGTGGTGGTAGCTGAGCAGCACCCGGGTGGCGGGCCCCTCGTCGGCGTCCGGCGGGGCGTCGAGCAGGGTGGCGCGCAGCAGGGCGGGGCGGCGCAGGTCGAAGCCGCGGCGGCGGTCGGCGGCGAGCAGTTCCTCCCAGTCGGCGGTGCCGTGCGGGTGCCGGGTGACCTCGGGGACGGCGCGTTCGTGCAGCACCATCCAGGGCTCGGTGTCGCCGCTCTCGTCCCAGTCGAAGGCCGCGCGCAGCACCGTCTCGTGGTCGATGACGGACTGCCAGGCGGCGGTGAAGCGCTCGGTGTCCAGCGGGCCGTGCCAGTGCCAGGACAGCTGCTCGACGTGCCGTCCGTCGTGGTCCGGCTGCCCGAGGACCTGGCGCAGCAGCTCCCGCTGCAGCGCGCTGGTGGGTACGGTGACGGGCTCCGGCGGGTGCGCCAGGGCCTCGCGCAGCTCCTGCAGCAGGGCGAGGGCGCGCCCGGGCGGGCCGGGTGCGAGGCCGACGAAGAGCCTCGGCTCGCGGGCGCCGTCCCGGTCCTCGACGAGCACCGCCCGCAGCCGGGGCCCGGTGGCCAGGCTGTGCCCGAGCTCGGCGAGCACCCGGTCGAGGCCTTCCGGGCCGTCGGCCGTGCGCTGCCACAGCAGTTCCTCGCCGGCGTCCGGCCGGACGGCCCGCAGTGCGGCGCGCAGCACGTCCGGCCGGTACGCCCGGTACAGCTCGACCAGCAGGAACTCCTTGGCCCGCGCGGGCCGGGCGGCGGCCTTCCGGGGCCGGGCCGCGGTCCGGGCCAGTGCGGCGCTGACCGCCCCCGCGTCGAGGCGTCTCGGCGGGCGGGCGGCGGGCAGGCAGGGCTCGGGCGCGGGGGCGCCGGACACCAGCAAGGTGACGGGTGCGCTGGAGAACTGACGGTTCGTCATCACTGATCAGCGGGCACCGGAGCCCGAGTCCTTCCCGTGGGCCGGCCAGGATCGCGCCGGGGTTACTGGGTGGCGAGTCCGCCGCAGACGTTGAGTGCCTGGGCGGTGATGCTGGCGGCGGTCGGGGTGGTGAGGTAGCCGGCCAGCGAGGCGACCTCCTCGGGGGTGGTGTAGCGGCCGAGCGGGATGTGCGTCTGGAAGTGCTGGTGGATGGTCTCGGGCGTGGTGTTGTAGGCGGTCGCGTACTCGTGGTGGATCCGGGTGGTGTGCGGGGTCTGGACGTAGCCGGGGCAGATCGCGTTGACGGTGGTGCCGGTGGGTGCCAGCTCCTTGGCCAGGGCCCGGGTGAAGCCGATCACGGCGTGCTTGCTCGCGGTGTACGGCGCGCCCAGGGTGACGGCCTGCTTCCCGGCCGTGGAGGCGATGTTGATGATGCGCGGGTTCGCGGTGCTGGTGATGTGGCCCTGCCGGAGGGTTTCCCGGGTGACCAGGAAGACGGCGTTCAGGTTGGTGTCGATGACGTCGTACCACAGGTCGTCGGTGGTGGTCGCAGTCGGTCCGCCGCCGGTGCGTCCGGCGTTGTTGACCAGCACGGTGATCGGGCCGTGCTCGGCGACCGCGTGCCGGATCAGCTCGGCGACCTGGGCGGGGTCGCGGACGTCGCAGGTGCGGCCGTCGGCCTGGTGGCCCTCGCCGCGCAGGGTGACCAGCGCCTGGTCGATGTGCGGGGCGGTGCGGGCGCAGATGAAGACACGGTGGCCGCGGCTGCCGAGTTCGCGGGCGATGGCCAGGCCGATGCCGCGGGTACCGCCGGTGATCAGGGCGAGGGGTTGCTCGGGTGCGGTGGTCATGACGCGTCCTGTGGGTGAGGGCTGGGAGAGGTCTGCGGGGACGGCCGTACGGACGGGGCTCAGGCCGAGTACAGGTTGTAGGTGGTCGGGTGGGCGGTGGTGGGCGTGTTGAGGGTCGGGTCGAGGGTGAGGATGGCGTGCTGCAGGTGCTGCAGGTGCGGGGAGGGCTGGATGCCGAGTTCGGTGGTCAGCCGGTGCCGCAGGTGGTGGTAGGTGGTGAGGGCGTTGGTCTGCCGGCCGGCCCGGTAGAGCGCGACCATGGCCTGGGCGTGCAGGCCCTCGTGGTGCGGGTGCTGGTGGGTCAGGTGGGTGAGTTCGGGGATCAGTTCGTTGTGCCGGCCGAGCCGCAGGTCGGTGTCGATCCGCCGTTCCAGGGTGATCAGCCGGCTCTCCTCCAGGCGCATGATCTCGATGGTGAGGATGGGGCCGGGCCGTACGTCGACCAGGGCGGGGCCGTGCCAGAGCGCGAGGGCCTGGCGGAAGTGGGTGGCGGCCTGGTGGTCGTGGCCGTGGTTGAAGGCGTGCTGGCCCTGGGTGATCAGCAGGTTGTAGGTGTGGACGTCCAGGCTGTCCGGGTGCGCGGTGAGCTGGTAGCCGCCGTGGCGGGTGGTGAGGATGTCCTTGGCGGTGGTGTCCGGGGTCGGTCCGAGGGCCTGGGTGATGCGGCGGCGCAGCTGCAGGATGTACGTCTGCATGGTGGTGAGCGCCTGTCTGGGCGGGTCGTCGCCCCAGATCTCCTCGATGAGGGTGGCCGTGGGCAGGATCCGGTTCGGGTAGAGCGCGAGCAGCGCGAGGATCTGGCGCTGCTTGGCGGCGGAGGGGACGACGGATATGCCGTTGAGGTCGGCGGTGAGGGGGCCGAGGACTCTGAGCTGCATGGCGGTTCCCCTTTCGTGCGCGGGACGGTTGTCGGGCGCGTGACGTGTGCTCGGGAGCGGATCGGTCGGCCGTGCGTGGGGCGGTGGGTCGGGCGATGTGTCGTGCTGGTGTTCGAAAGCAGGGGATGGTGGGGGGTTGCGTCGCACCTTAGTTGCGCCGGGAGGCGGGGGCCGGATTCCTCAAGTGCCCGTCGAGCGCGGTTCCGGGCGCTCTGGTGGGGCTCTCCGGGCACGACGGGGCGGCGGGGCACCGGCCCGGGTGGGGCCGGCGCCCCGCCGCGGGGCGGGAACGGGTGCGTTCAGCCGCGGGTGGCGCCGCTCCGGGCGCTGTTCGGTGTGCCGTCCGGTGCGCCGTGGGGCGTGCCGTGGGGCGTGCCGTTCGCGGGCGTGGCGGCCGGCGCCGGGAGGTGCGCCTGCCGGTCCGGCGGGTAGAACTGCCGGGCCCAGTGCCGCATCGCGCCGATCGGCCCGTCCCCGGCGGCGAGCCGGGGCGGCGACTGGTACCGCTTGGTGGACCAGATCGGGAAGTCGGCCGAGGTGAACTCCAGGTTGCGCCTGAACATCGGCCCCGCCAGCACCGCGGTCACCGCGCGGCTGACCGTCCGGGCGACGGCCGGCGGCAGCCCGGCCGGCTCCCGCATGACGAAGCGTCCGGCCTGCCGCAGCTGCATCCGGCCGGGGGAGACCTGGGTCGCCATCACCAGTGAGCAGATCTCCAGGCCGAGCGAGGGCGTGCGCACGTCGGTGTGCAGCGCGGTCAGCCCGTACCCGTCCACCTCCACGTCGACCTGCCGCATGCCGAGCAGCGGGAAGGTCTCCCGCACCCGCATCGAGACGTGGAAGCGGGGGCCGTCGAACTCCACCGGTGCCGCCAGCTCGCCCTGCGGCCAGCCGTGCAGGGTGACGAAGTGGCCCAGGTCGAAGGAGTTCTCCATGACGTCCTGGGCGTGGCCGGGCATCTCGAAGGAGGCGTACCGCAGCGGCTGCCGGCCGTCGCCGAGCCGGTGCCAGGACGGGATCTCCCAGTCCGGTTCCCGGCCGTCGTGGTGGCGCCAGACGAAGACGGCCTCGTTCACCTCCCGCACGGGCAGGTGCGCCAGGGCGGCCTTCGGCGGCGGGGTGCCGTAGCCGGTCCGCACGCAGCGGCCGTCGGGGTCGAAGGCGAACCGGTGGAAGGGGCAGACCAGGTCATCGCCCTCGACCGCCGCCAGGCCGAGGTGGGCGCCCAGGTGCGGGCAGTACGGGCGGATCGCGCGCAGGCGGCCGTTGCGCAGCCGGTACAGCACGACGTCCTCGCCGGCGAGTCGGCGGGTGAGCACGGTGCCCGGCCGGAGTTCGGCGGAGAAGGCGAGTGCGGACCACCCGTCGGGGTAGGGCAGGGCCGGTGGCAGGGCGACGTCGGCGGCCGTGGGGCGGTCGCTGACGGGGTGGACGTGCGGGTGGGACACGCGCATGAACTCTCCTGTCGGGTCCGTCCGGCGCCGCCCCTCCCAGGCGATGAGCGCTCGAACGACATGCATTTCAGATGCTAGCCAGGGGTGGTGTGTGTCCGCACGACAACCTCCGTGCGGCAGTGGAAGTCTGATGATCAGTCAGTCGTGCATGGTCAAAGCTTGGCAAATTCCGGTCGCTCCTCTGGATGTGCCATTGCACATGTCACATCATGCTCCCCATGAGAAAACCCCTCGCCCTGCTCGCGGCCCTCACGGCCGTCGCCGCCCTCGGCGGAACCTCCGCCTCCGCCGCCGGACCCGACGCCACCGACCTGGCCGACACCGGCCAGGGTGCGCTGGTCTGGAGCTCCTGCAACGACGCCACCACCCCCGCGCTGCAGTGCGCGATGCTCGACGTGCCGGTGGACTACGCCGACCCGCACGGGCGGAAGATCGCCATCAAGCTGAACCGCCTCCCGGCCACCGCGCCCCGGGAGAAGCAGCAGGGGCCGATCCTGCTCAACCCCGGCGGCCCCGGCGACTCCGGGCTCTGGATGCCGGTGTCCATCGCCTCCCAGCTCCCGGCGGACGTCGCCTCGACCTATGACTGGATCGGCTTCGACCCGCGCGGCACCAACGGCAGCGACCCCCATGTGGTCTGCGACGCCCACTACTTCGACGCCGAGCGCCCCGACTACCAGGTGAGCCAGGGCACGTCGAAGGCGTGGCTGAAGAAGGCGGCCGGCTACGCCGCCGACTGCGCGGCGGACTGGTCCTGGCTGCTGCCGCACATGACCACCGTCGACAACGCCCGCGACATGGACAGCATCCGCCGGGCGCTCGGCGTCCCGAAGATCAACTTCTACGGCGGCTCCTGGGGCACCTCGCTGGGCTCCACCTACGGCCAGCTGTTCCCCTCGCACGTGCGCCGGATGGTGCTGGACAGCATCGTCGGACCGACCATCAGCTGGTACGACCACAACATCCTGCAGGACAAGGAACACCAGCGCCGCTTCGAGGCCTTCGCGGCCTGGACCGCCAAGGCCGACTCCGTCTACCACCTGGGCACCGACGCCGCCGCCGTCGAGCGGGCGTACGGCCAGGTCGAGGACGCCCTGCGCAAGGACCCGGTGGACGCCGCCCCCGCGCCCGGCCGGATCGGCCCCGCCGAGTTCGAGGACACCTTCTACGGCGGCGGCTACAACTTCCTGCGCTGGCCCCGGATGGCGACCGTGCTCTCCGCCTACCTCACCCAGCACGACACCCGTCCGCTGGCCATCGCGTACAACCGGTACGCCGCCCCGGGCGCCGACGACGGCACTTTCCCGGCGTACAACGCGGCGCAGTGCACCGAGAACGCCTGGCCGCGCGACTGGGAGGTCTGGAAGAAGGACCAGGCGAAGGTGAACGCCGTCGCGCCCTTCTACACCTATAACAACATGTGGTACAACGCCGCGTGCATGTTCTGGCCGTACCAGGGCAACCCGGCGGGCCGGCTGAAGATCACCGGCAAGGGCCTGCCTCCCGTCCTGCTCTTCCAGGCCACCGAGGACGCCGCCACGCCGTACGAGGGCGGGCTCGCCATGCACGACGCGCTGCCCGGCTCCAAGCTGGTCGTCCAGAACGGCGGCAGCTTCCACGAGATCCTCTTCCACGGCAACGCCTGCCTGGACGACACCTTCACCGCCTACCTGCGCGACGGCAGCCTGCCCCAGGGCAAGGGACGGATCGCCAAGACCTGTGCGCCCGAGGCCGATCCGGACCCGGTGTACGTGACGCCGCCCCCGGCCGCCGCCAAGGCCGCGCCCGCGACCGCCCCGGTCACCGGCCTGGCGCCGACCGACCCGGAGGCCGTGCACGGCGTCCTGCGGTAACGACGCCGAAGCCGGGTGGCCCGTTCGACCGCGGGCTACCCGGCAGTCACATCCGCGGCGTATGGTCGGTCCCCGTCAATTCCGCGCCACCCTCACCTCACCCGGGATGACCATGAAGAGACTCGGAACACGCCTGCTCGCCGCGGCCGCGTGCCTGCCCCTGCTCGCCGCCGTGCCGGCGGGCGCCGCCGCCGCCGCGCCCCGGGCCGGGGCCGCCGCCCAGACCGGCGCGCAGACCGCCCAAGCAGGTGTGCAGACCGGCCCCGAACTGGCCGCGTCCTGGACCGGACCGCTCAGCACCCGCGGGCGCTACATCGTCGACGCGAACGGCGCCCGCTTCAAGCTGAAGTCCGCCAACTGGGCCGGAGCCCAGGGCACCTGGGAGGGCAGCGGGAGCACCGACGACCCCGCGAACAACCAGGCCGGGCAGGTCTCGCACAACATCCCGCTGGACCTGGACCGGGTGCCGCTGGAACGCCTCATGGCCGATTTCCACGGCCTCGGCCTCAACAGCATCCGGCTGCCGTTCGCGAACGCGATGATCCACGACACCGCCGCCGTACCGGACTCCGCCGTCGCCGCCAACCCGCAGCTGCGCGGCCGCACCCCGCTGCAGGTGTACGACGCCGTGGTCGCCGCGCTCACCGCCGACGGCTTCGCGGTCGTCCTCAACAACCACACCACCGGCTACCGCTTCTGCTGCGGCCTGGACGGCAACGAGCGCTGGAACAGCGGGCAGTCGACCCAGGCGTGGGAGGACGACTGGGTGTTCCTGGTGAACCGCTACCGGGCGAACAAGCGGGTGGTGGGCGCCGACCTGCGCAACGAGGTCCGCCGCGACACCTGGGACGACCCCAACTGGGGCATGGGCGACGCCCACGACGAGTACGCCGCCTTCGAGGAGGCCGGCAACCGGATCCTGCAGGCCGACCCGGACATGCTCGTCATCATGGAGGGCATCAACTGGTACGGCATCCCCGCCGCGATCTTCAGCCACGGGCGTCCGATGCTCACCCCGGTGCGCAACCTCTCCAACACCCTGATCGACTCGGGCAAGTTGGTGTACTCCGCGCACTTCTACGCCTACACCGGCCCGGCCAACACCGGCGCGGGCAGCGGCCCGGGAGCCACCGGCGACCCCCGCTACGAGGACTTCACCCCCGAGCAGCTGGCCCAGGTCGTCGACGACGAGGCGCTGTTCGTCACCCAGGCCGGGCAGCACTTCACCGCACCGGTGTGGATCAGCGAGTTCGGCGCGGGCGGACGCGGCTCCACCGACGCCAAGGAACAGGCCTGGCTGCACACCTTCACCGACCTCCTGGCCGCCCGTGACGCCGACTTCGCCATCTGGCCGCTCGTCGGCTGGGCCGACACCGCCGGCCGCCCGCTGGACACCTGGGCGCTGCTCTCCTACGACCCAGCGGGCAAGCGGACCGGCCTGACCGACCCCGGCGACTGGCGGGCCGCCGACTGGACCAAGCTGGTCGGCGCCCCGGCACTGACCGGCCCGGTGGCGCCGGTGAACCACTGGAACGTGCTCGACCTCGACCACGGCGACCAGAACGTCTCCCGCCGGATGGCCGGGGTGGACTGGAGCAGTGGCAACCGCAAGGGCAACTGCCCGGACGGCCAACGCCTGGTCGCCCTCGGCCGCAGCGACAGCCGGGGCCTGTGCACCGACGCCGGCGAGCCCGCGACGGGCACCGGCGACTGGGTCACCGTCACCGACGAACGGTACGTCACCGGCGGCGACTGGGCGTCCGGCTACAACAAGCTCCAGTGCCCCGACCGCACCTTCGCCGTCGGCTACAGCGTGCACAGCGACGCCATGTCCGCCCTGCTGTGCGCACCCGCGGCCGGCCCGCTGCCCACCACCGGCCGCGACGTCTGGTTCGACCACGGCGACAACCGCCCCGCCACCGGCGGCTCGGTCGCGAGCGACTGGGCACCGGGCCACTACAAGGGCCAGTGCGCGGACAACGAGTACGTCGCCGGCGTCGCCTACACCTGGAAGTGGCTCCACTACGGCGTGCCGGACGCGCTGCTCTGCCGCCCCCTCGCCTGAGCGCCGCCGCCCGTCCGCGGGATCCCCGCCGCTGCCGGCCCGAGGCGTACGCGCCCCGGGCCGGCACCGGCCCCCGGCGGACGGGCGGTCAGTCTGCCGCGGGCGGCCGCATCGGCCGGTTCACGCCCGCCACTCCTCGGCCAGCAGCCCGAGCACCACCTGGTCCACGAACTCCCCGCACGCCCACGCCGCGCCGCGCAGCCGCCCCTCCGCGGTGAAACCGGCCCCGGTCGCGGCCCTGATCATCGGCGTGTTGTCCGCGAGCGTCTCCAACTGCAGCCGGTGCAGGCCGAGCACCACGAACCCGTACCGGCACAGCACCCGGACGACGTCCGTCGCGAACCCGCGGCCGCGGTGGCCCGGGCGCAGGGCGAGGCCCAGGTGGGCGCTGCGGTTGTGGGCGTCGATGCCCCACAGGAGGGCCTCCCCGGCCAGCTCCCCGGAGGCCGTGTCGACCACGGAGAAGCACGCCGCCTCGTCGGACGGCCCGGTGACGGCGTACGGCGACTGCGCCGATCCCGGCGGGAGGGGCCGCCAGGGGCGGGAGTCGGCCCGCGAACGGGTCGCCACGTCGTCGTGGAGCTCGGTCTGGAGCACCGGGACGTCGGCCTCGTGCCGGGCCCGGAGGGTGATGTGAGTGCCCTGTAGCATGTCACATTGTTAACACTCCCGACGGGGCCGTTGCTACCGGTTTTCCGCCGCAGGGTTCCGCCCCGGGGTCAACCGGTGGTGGCGCGGGCCGGGTGGGACCAGGTGCGGTGGTACCGGTCGATGTCCCCGCGAACAGCCTGAGCGCGACGCCGGCCCGGGTGAGGTCCATCGCGACCATCAGCGCCCGTGCGAGCGATGTGCATCTGCCAGATCGGTGCCGGTGCTCATCCGCCCATCGCAGGCCGAATCCGTGCGCACCTGCTCACCCGTTCCGGCCGCGTCAGCGCGGGAGGGCGGCCCAGGCCGCGGCGAGGCGGGAGACCAGGGTGGCGGCGGTGTCCGGAGGGAAGGAGTACGGCAGCCGGAGGTGGCCGTCGTGGGCGCCGGTCGGGTCCATGGTGGCGCCGGGGACGACCTCGGCGCCGTGGCGCAGGGCGAGTTGGGCGTAGACCCGTGCGTCGGTGCCGGCGGGGAGACGGATCCAGAGCACGGAACCGCCCTGCGGGGGCTGCCAGTGCCAGTCCGGGAGGTGTGCGGCGAGCAGGCCGGTCATGGTGGCTAGCCGCTCGCGCCGCAGGCGCTCCCGTTCGGGGGCGAGGGCGGCGAGAGCGGGCAGCAGGCGGGCGGCGAGGGCTTGGTCGAGCAGCGGGCTGCCGAGGTCGTCGAGCGCCTTGAGCCGGGCCAGGCGGGCGGCGGTCTCCCGCGGTGCGCGGATCCAGCCGATCCGCAGGCCGCCCCAGACCGCCTTGGCCAGCGAACCCACCGTCAGCACGGCGCCCCCGGCCGGGTACGCGGCGACCGGCGGCGGGGCCTGCCCGGGGGCGAGGGCCGCCGCGTGGGCGCTGTCCTCCAGGACGGGCACGCCGTGCCGGGCGGCGAGTTCGGCGACCCGGCGACGACGGCCGGCGGACATCAGCGTGCCGGTGGGGTTGTGGAAGGTCGGCATGAGGTAGACCAGCGCGGGCCGGTGCTCGGCGAGCGCCGCGGCGAGCCCGTCGATCCGGATGCCGTCCGAGTCGAGGCCGATGCCGACCAGCCGTGCGCCGGCGGCCCGCAGGACGTCCAGGCAGCCCGGCCACCCGGGGGACTCCACGATCGCGGTCGACCCCCGCCCGAGGAGCAGCCGGGCCGCCAGGGTGACCGCCTGGGTGGCCCCGGTCGTGACCACCACCTGCTCGGGCACCGTCGGCAGGCCGTGCGCGCCGTGGTGGTCGGCGATCGCCGCCCGCAGGGCGGGCAGCCCGGCCGGGTGGTAGCCGGCGTCGCGGACCAGGCCCGGCAGATCCTCGCGGACGAGGTCGGTCAGCGCCCCGGCCAGGTCCGGCCCGCCGGCCTCGGCCGCCTGCCCCAGTGAGATGACGTCCGGCGGCGGCGCCACCAGCCGCTGGATCACCGCGGTGGCCTGGCCACCGGGCACCCGCCCGTCCACCGGGGCCCGGTGGACGGCGGCGCCCCCCGACACCCGGGTGCCGCTGCCCCGGCGGGTCTCGACCAGGCCGGACCCGCGCAGCGCGTCGTAGGCGGCGACCACCGTGGCCCGGCTGGCCGGGAGCGCGTCGGCGAGCCGCCGCTCGGGCGGCAGGCGGTCGCCGGGGCGCAGGTCCCCGGAGCGCACGGCCCGCACGAAGGCCTCGGTGAGCCGCCGGTACAGCGGCCCCTCGGCCGAACTCCAGTCGCCCAGCAGGTCGATCAGCTCGGCGGGCTCGGAGGTCCCACGATTCCGGTCCACTTTCCCCTCCATTGGCACGGGAGTACGACCCGCCGCTGACAGAGGCTAGCGGCATGATCATCACCTCGACTCCGGACCCCCGACTCACCGCCGTCTGCGACCTCTCCGTCGTCGCCGCCCGCGACGGCGCCGGCCTGCACCGGTACGACGGCGTCGTCCAGGACCTCTCCCCGGACGGCGTGCGCCGCGGCCTCGCCGCCCTCGGCGGCCCCGCCGGCACCACGCCCTACCCGGACCCGTACGACGAGGCGCACACCGCCGCCGCCGAGGAGGCCCTGCGGGTCCGCTTCGGCGAGCTCGAACTGCACCGCAGCAACCCGCTCTGGCACATCGAGAACCTGGACCCGTCCGGCTACGACCGCCCGTACGCGCCGCAGCCCGAACGGGACGCCGCCCGCCAGGCCCACCTCGGCCGCTGGCCGGACGCCGTCGACGCCGCCGTGGAAGCACTGGACCGGGTGCCCGCGCCGCTCGCCGAGTCCACCCTGCCGCTCGCCCGCGGCCTCGCCACCTTCGTCGACCCCCAGGGCGGCCCCGTCCACGCCGCCGCGGGCCGCGCCCACGCCCGGCTGCTGGCCCACCTCGAACGAGCCGCCGCCCTGGGCCCGGAATCGGCCGCGCTCGGCGGCCCCGCCCTCGCCCGGCTGCTCGGCGCCGCCGAGGCCTGCACTGTCGACCTCACCGCGATGTCCGCCCGGGTGGACGCGGAGCGCGACCTGCTGCGGGCGCTGCTCGACGAGTCGCTGCGCCGCGTCGACCCCGCAGCCCCCACGCCCGCCGCCACCGTACGGGCCCTGCAGGCCGACCACCCTGACGCCGACGGGGTGTTGGCGGAGTTCCGTGGGCTCGTCGACGAGACGGTCGCCTGGACCGCCCGGCACGACCTGGTGCCCGACCACGACGTCGAGGTGCTCGTCGAGCCCATGCCCGAATCCCAACGCCGCGCGCTGGCCGGGCTGTTCGCGGCCGCGCCGTACGAGCCCGACGCGCCCGGCAGCTTCCGGGTCACCCTCCCGGACACCTGCTGGTCACGAACGGAACGCGACCAGTGGCTCTCGACCGGCTTCAACCGCACCCTGATGCCCAACATGGCGATCCACGAGGTTGCCCCCGGGCACGCCAGCCACTTCCGGGCGCTGCGCCGGGCGACGACCGACGTCCGCCGAACCCTCCACTCCGAGGCCTTCATCGAGGGATGGGCCCACTACTGCGAGGAGTTGGCCCTGGAAGAGGGCTTCCGTGACGGCGACCCACGGGTCGCCGTGGCCGTCGCCCAGGACGCGCTGCGCCGGGTCACCCGCTTCGCCTGCGCGATCGGGCTGCACACCGGGGCCATGACCCTCGCGGACGCGGCGGCGCGGTTCACCGAGGACGTCGCCCTGGACGGCCCGGCCGCCCTGCACGAGGCCCGGCGCGGACTCTTCGACCCCACCTACGGCCGTTACACCTGGGGCAAGTTCGCGATCCTCGACCTGCGCGAACAGGCCGCGAAGCGCTGGGGCGCCACCTTCTCGCTGCGCCGCTTCCACACCGCCCTGTTCGACCTCGGCGCCCCGCCGCTGGGCCTGCTGTCCACCGCACTGGAGCGCGGATGACCTCGCTCGCCGGCTTCCTGCTCGCCTCGCTGGCGCTGGTCGCCGTGCCGGGGCCCAACCTGATCTACATCGTCACGCGCAGCGTGCGGGACGGACGGCGGGCCGGCCTCGTCTCGGCCCTCGGTGTGGAGACCGGCACGCTGGTCCACGTCCTGCTCGCGGTCGGCGGCCTGGCGGCGCTGGTCACCGACCACCCGCTCGCCTTCACGGTGCTGCGCTACGCGGGCGCCGGCTACCTCGCCCAGCTGGGCGTGCGGACCCTCGTCCGCTGCCCCTCCCCGGCCGGCGAGGGGCAGCCGGAGCCGGCCCGGCGCCGCCTGCTGCGGGTCTACGGCGACGCGGTCCTGGTCAACCTGCTCAACCCCAAGGTGGTGCTGTTCTTCCTGGCCTTCCTCCCGCAGTTCGTGCCCACCGGACTGTCCGCCGGCGACACCCGGGCGCGCATGCTCGTCCTCGGCGCGGTCTTCCTGACCGTCGCGCTCGCCCTGGACCTCTGCTACGCCCTCCTCGGCGCCGCGCTCACCAGCCGGCTCCGCGGCACACCGCGCGGTCAGCGGCGGCTGTCCTACGCGGTCGGCGGCGTCTACCTCGCCCTGGCGGCCCTGGTGTTCGTCTGAACGCCCGGCCGGGCCCCGGGAACGCAGGCGGCCTTCCATCGAGCGTCGGCCCAGCGGCCGGCCGGCCGGTTGCCCACCCGGGCGGCTCCCTCCTGGGAGGGGGGCGAACCCCTCTGCGGCGGGATCCGCGCAGGCCGCGGCCCCGGTTGACTGGTGATCAACGACGACCGGGGGGAAGACCCATGATGCGCAGGCGAATCGGACGGATGGTGGCTCAGGCCGCGGCGGTGGCGATGCTGGCCGGAACGGCCGCGGTGCCCGCCGCGGCGGCCGGGGCCGGACCGGCGGACATCCGGGCCGCGATCGAGGCGGTGCCCGGCCTGCGGATCGTGGAGGAGAAGCCCGCCGCACCCGGCTTCCGCTTCTTCGTCCTGACGCTGCACCAGCCCGCCGACCACGGCCACCCCGAGCGGGGCGGCTTCGACCAGCGGCTCACCCTGCTGCACCGCGGCACCGACCGTCCCACGGTGCTCTACACCAGCGGCTACGACGTCTCCACTGCCCAGTACCGCTCGGAGCCGGCCGAGCTGCTGGACGGCAACCAGGTGAGCACCGAGCAGCGCTTCTTCGGCACCTCCCGGCCCGACCCTGCCGACTGGGACGACCTCGACATCCGGCAGGCCGCCGCCGACCACCACCACGTGATCGAGGCGCTGCGCGCCGTCTACCGGGCACCGTGGATCTCCACCGGCGGCAGCAAGGGCGGCATGACCACCGTCTACCACCGCCGCTTCTACCCGCAGGACGTGGCCGGCTCGGTCGCCTACTCGGCGCCGAACAACGTCGACGACCGCGAGGACTCCGCCTACCTGGACTTCCTGCGCACCGTCGGCACCCCCGAGTGCCGCACCGCCCTGCAGGCCGCGCAGCGCGCCCTGCTGGAGCGCCGCACCGCCCTCGTCGCCCGGTACCAGGCCTGGGCGGACTCCCGGGGCGACGGCTTCCGGCTCGTCGGGAGCGCCGACAAGGCCTTCGAGATCGCCGTCCTGCGCGCGCCGTTCATGTTCTGGCAGGGCCGCGGCCAGGCCGCCTGCCCGGCGGTGCCGCCCGCGGACGCCTCCGACGACGCCCTGTACGGCTGGCTCTCCGACGTCGCCCAACTGCCCGTCTACGCCGACGCGGTGGCCGGGAAGTTCGTCCCGTACTTCTACCAACTGGGCACCCAGCTCGGCTACTTCCCGGTCGAGACGGCCCACCTGGCCGGCCTGCTGCGCTACCCCGGCGCCACCGAGCCGCGCACCTTCGTCCCGCAGGACCTCCCGATGCGCTACCGGCCGCAGGCGATGCGCGACGTCGACCGCTGGGTCCGCACCCGCGGCGAGCACCTGATGTTCGTCAACGGCGCCGCCGACCCGTCCGTCGCCGAACCGTTCCGCCTCGGCGACGGCTCGCGGGACTCCTACCTCTTCGAGGTGCCGGGCGGCACGCACTCCGTGCGGATCGCCCAGCTGCCCGCCGCCGACGCCGCGGCGGCGACCGCCGCGCTGCGCCGCTGGGCGGGGGTGTAGCACGGCGGAGGAGCGGCGCGGCAGCCGAGCGGCCCCCGCCCCCGGTTCGACCGGGGACGGGGGCCGCAGTGTGCCGGTGCGGGTGACCGGGCGGGCCTACCTGGCCAGGCCGTAGCCGCCGACGGCGGCGTAGACGGTGTCGGCGACGTGGCGGGGGGAGGAGTCGGTGGTGGTGGTCACGGGCGGCTCGTTGCCGTTCTGGTCGCGCAGGTTGAGGGTGGTCGAGCCGCCGCCGTCCAGGTTGACCGCGTCGACCAGGTTGAGCGCCTTGAGCAGCTGGGCGAACTCGCTGCGGGTGGCTCCGGACGCGAGGGGCGCCGGGCCGCCCTTCTGCCCCTCGACGGTGACGAAGAAGAGGTGGCCGAAGCCGTCCGCCCCGCCGGCGGTGCGCCAGGCCCGGGCGGTGTCGTCGGCCGGCTGGTAGACGACCGAGGCGTCGCGGATCAGGACGTCGCCGGCGGGGGTCGCGTACAGCGCCGGGTCGATCGGCTGCTCCACGGCGCCGGCCGGGGCGCGGCCGAACCAGGTGTCGGCGAGGGTGTCGCCGAAGCGGGTGTCGGTGATCACCGTGTGCAGGGTGACCGGCTTGCCGGCGCAGGCGTTGTCCCAGAGCCAGGTCGCGCCGTCGCCGGTGCCCTCCAGGGCCCGCCCGCCGGGCGGCACGTCGTGGCCGCCGCGCGGGGCGTCGGAGACGATGCCGCCGGGCGCGGCGCCGGGGCGGAAGCAGGCGGTGGCCACGCCCGCCGCGTTGAACAGCACCTCGACGCCCGGGTCGTCGTCGGTGGTCGTGTCGGTCTGCCTGAGCACGTCGGGAGCCGGCGTCCTCGCCCCGAACTCGGGGGTGAACTCGACGATCTCCGACGGATCGAAGCAGACACCGCCGACGACCGTCACGTCCGTGTTGGCGGGGTCGGTGTTGCGCAGGCAGTGACCGGCCCGGCCGGGGAGCCGGTTGACGCCGTCGACCTTGCGGCTGACGGCGCCGTCGTCGGAGAGCTGCACGCTGAGCCCGGTGGCGAGCTCGGTGATGTACGGGCGGCCGTTCTGCAGCATCAGCACGGAGTTGGCCGGGCGCAGCCCGACGGCCTTGCCGGTGACGGTGTCGTAGACGTAGCGGCCTCCGCCGGCCTCGCTGAGCAGCCGCCCGTTCTTCAGCGAGGTGCCGCCGAGGTCGCCGAGGAAGATCCGGTTCGCCGGGTCCAGGACCACGCCGTCGTCGAAGTAGCCGCCGTTGACCCCGAGGTAGGGGCGCCGGCTGCTCACCCCGGTGGTCTGCTCCAGCATCTCCTGGACGGTCTGCGTGGTGTACATGCCCTGGCCGATCGAGCCGTCGAAGGTGATCGGCGCCCGGCTCGGGTCGATGTCCAGGACGTTGACCGTCCACGTCCGGTCGGCGTCCTGGTAGACGGTGCGGGTGATCCCGGGGAACGGCGTGGTGGCGGAGGCCTGGGCGAGGGTGATGCCGCCGAGGACGATGCCGGTGTCCGCCGCGCCGGCCAGGCCGCTGCCGGGAACGGCGAGGACGGAGGCGGCCAGGCCGAGGGCGGTGGCGGTCCGAAGCGCGGCGGCGCGCCGCACGAGGGTGTGCTTCATGTGGGGCTCCCGGGTCAGCAGAAGTCGGTGGCGGGGCGGCCGCCGGCGGCGGTGACCAGACGGTCGGAGCTGAGCGTCCCGGCGTACGGCGCGGGGACGAAGGTGCTGTCGCCGCTGAGCACGACGAAGGCCCGGTAGGTGGAGCCGTTGGCGCTCCAGGAGCCGGTGAGCCCGTTCTCCGGGTAGAAGCAGGCGTGCTTGGCGGTGTGGTTGAAGACCGAGACCGTCCGGTCGTTCCACCCGGCGCCGTAGTCGCGGACCTCGTCCTCGGTGAAGGAGGTCATCGCGCCGCGGCCGCTCTCCTCCGCGAACAGGCAGAGCCGCCCGGTCTCGCAGCGCTCGTAGCCGGTGAAGCAGCCGGCCTTGGACTTGGCGCCCTTGAAGGAGGTGACCTTGCCGTCCAGGTGGGTGCCGAGCTCGGCGAGGGTGGCCTGGCCGCCGGGGCGGACGGCCTGGACGGTGCCGCCGTAGCCGGCGTCGGCGTAGAGGCAGGCCCAGTAGGGGGACCGGTTGTCCACCGAGCGGGCGCGGTCGTTCCAGGCGGGGTCGACGCCCTGGACGGGGACCCGGGGGTCGTTGGCGAGTTCGGCGCCCTGGCCGCCGTCCTGGTCGTAGAGGCAGAAGCCGCCGGCGGCGCAGTGGCTGGTCCAGCTCGCTGCGGTGGCCCGGCTGCCGGGCAGGACGGCGAGCACGAGCGCCACGAGCAGCATGCCCATGACGGCGCGCGGAAGGTGTTGCCTCACGGCGGAGTTCTCCTCGGTGGAAGTGGCGGGTGGTCCGAGCCGGGCTCGGGACGCCGTGGTTCGGGATCGACCGACCGATGCGCTCGCGCACCCACACCATCGCCCGCACCTTCGACCGGGTCTGCGCCCTGCTCACCGACCTCGGCTACCTGAGCGGCGACACCGTCAC
>NZ_JBEOUW010000019.1:96256-169750 GCF_040303045.1 Kitasatospora sp. NPDC096140 | reverse complement strand
ACGATGTGGAAATTTCGCATCGTGAGAAACGACGGCGCCGCCACGGATCCGTGGCGGCGCCATCGTTTCTCACGATGCGAAATTTCCACATCGTGATGCGGAAGACCCTTGCCTCCGACCGCCCCGGATGGGGAATCATGGGGTCATGTCCGAGAATCACGACCCCATCCGCCTGCTCGCCATCCGCGACACCCCGCTCTCGCTGGACGAGGTGTACGAGGCGGTCGGCGACGACGCGGCCGGCGGCACCACCGTCTTCGTCGGAACGGTCCGTGACCACGACGGCGGCAAGTCGGTCGCCGCGCTGGAGTACAGCTGCCACCCCACCGCCGAGCAGGAGATGCGGCGGATCGCCGAGAAGGTCGTCGCCGACTTCCCGGTCCGGGCGCTCGCCGCGGTCCACCGGATCGGCCGGCTGGAGATCACGGACAAGGCCGTGATCGTCGCCGTCTCCTGCGCCCACCGCGGCGAGGCCTTCGCGGCCGCCCGCCGGCTGATCGACGACCTCAAGCACGAGGTGCCGATCTGGAAGCACCAGGTCTTCGCCGACGGCGAGGAGGAGTGGGTCGGCGCCGGCAGCTGCTGACGCCGCCCGGAACGGCACCGCACCGGCCGTCCGCGCCGCGGAGCCGCACCGGCCGCCCGCCCGCGCCGCGACAGCGCCCGCGCAGGCCCCGGCTGGTGCGCGGAACCGCCCCCGTGTGCCCTGACCAGCGCGCGGAACCGCTCGCACGTCCCGCGCGTCTGTCGGGGCAGGCGCGCCGGGGCCTCACTCGAACGGGTTCGCGGCGGCGCCCCGAATACTCCCTGGAAGTGAGCCGATCGGCCGTCCCGTAACCCGGACGGCGCCGGCCGCGTTGTCCGCCGGAGTGGTTAATCTGCTCATAGACACGACGAGCTGGGAGTACTGATATGGGTGCGCTCGCCTGGTTGATCATTCCGGTGGTCGCCGTCGTGGCCGCCGCCCTCTGGGCGGGCTGGGCCCAGCGGGCCCCGCGGGCCACGGGGGATCCGGCCTCGCTCGCCGAACACCGGCGCTTCATGGCCGCCATGGAACGCACCACGGCGGGGGCCGCCGCCCCCGGTGAGCGCTCCGGTCGGTAGCCCGCCGGGCGCCGCGTCACCCGCGTCCCGTACTGTCGAGGCATGCCACGCCGCTCCGCGACGATGCTCGCTGCCACCCTGCTGCTCATAGCACTGCTCTGCGTCTCGGTGCTGATGAAGGTGCCGTACACGGAGATGAGCCCGGGGCCGACGTACAACACGCTCGGCAACCAGGGCGGCAAGCCGGTGATCAGCATCGCCGGGCACGACTCCTACCCGACCACCGGGCACCTCAACATGACGACCGTCCAGGTCACCGGGGCCAAGTACGAGCCCAGCCTGGTCAACGCGGTGGTCGGCTGGCTGCGCGACGACGTGCTGATGGTTCCGCACGACAACGTCTACCCGAAGGGGCAGTCGGACGCGGACGCGAAGAAGCAGAACGCCGAGGAGTTCGCCTCCTCCGAGGACAGCGCCCGCACCGCGGCGCTCAAGCAGCTGGGCGTCCCGGTCGGCAGCGAGCTGATCGTCAAGTCGGTCACCGCCGGAGCGCCGGCCGAGGGCAAGCTGCACGCGGGTGACTCGATCGTCGCCGTCGACGGCGCCCCGGTCACCACGGTCGACCAGGTGGTCGCGGCGGTCACCAAGCACAAGCCGGGCGAGTCGGTGGTCTTCACGGTCGTGCCGCGGGTCAAGGACGCCGCCGGAAACGCCGCCGCCGACCCCGCCGCCAGGACGGACGTCGCCGTCCCGACCGTCCGGGTCAAGGACCTCGACCCGAAGGCCGCGCCCGAGCGGGCCGAGCTCGCCGCCGTCGGCATCGGCACCGGGATCCGGCACACCTACCCGTTCCGGATCGACATCGGCCTGCAGGACGTCGGCGGCCCGAGCGCCGGCCTGATGTTCTCGCTCGGCATCATCGACAAGCTGACCCCGAGCGGCGACCTCACCGGCGGCCGGTTCGTCGCGGGCACCGGCACCATCGACGACGACGGCAAGGTCGGCCCGATCGGCGGGATATCGATGAAGCTGATCGCCGCCAGGGACGCCGGGGCCGAGTACTTCTTCACCCCGTCCTCGAACTGTGCCGAGGCCACCAAGAACATCCCGTCCGGGCTGACCCTGATCAAGACGGACACGCTGGACGGCGCGCTGAAGTCGCTGGAGCAGATCCGCTCCGGGCAGACCTCCGCGCTGCCGTCCTGCGCCAAGTAGGGGTCAGGAGAAGGTCGCCAGCAGGGCCTCGGTGAGGCCGGGCACCAGGTCCGGACCGGTCAGCACCTCGCGGGCGACGTCCTTGGAACGCAGCCGCAGGGCGATCTCCTTCTTGCCGTCGCGCAGCACCGCGGCGGTGATCCGCACCTCCTCGCGCTGCGGGTGGTTGGCCACCCAGTCGGCGAGCTGGGCGTCGCTGGCACCGCGGGGGCGGGTCTGCTCGGCGCCGGGCGGCAGCATCTGCCGCTCGACGACCAGGGCGCAGCCGGCCACCGAGTCGGGCCAGGCGATGGTGCCGAGGAACTTGTCGAGCGGCGTGCCGGCCGGGATCTCGTCCTGCTCGATCGGGGTGAGGCCGGGCTCGTCGCCGTCGGCGAGGCCGAGCTGTTCGGCGATCTTCGGGTTGGCCTTGCGCAGGGCGGCGCTGTCCACCAGGGCGAACAGCCGGGCCGGGAGGTCCCAGCCGAGGGTGGCGGCGTACTCGTCGATCTCCAGCGCGGCCCGGGTGAGCGGGGTGGCGGCGGGGAGCTTGGAGACGTCGTCGGGGGAGTTGTTCAGATCAGACGCGTCGGACATGCCTCAATCCTCACACGCCGGGCGGGGCGCGCTCGCCGGGCGGTCCGGTGGGGGCGGGCGGCGTGCCGCGCGCCCCGGTGCGGGCGGGGCGGGGACGGTCGGGGGTGGGGCGCCGTAGTAACCGTCTGCTAACGGTGGGAACTCGGCCAAAGCCTGGTTAAGTTGCTCTGACGACCGACCGATATCCAGACGACACAGCTGAGGTGCCACCGTGGTATTCCAGATGCCGGAACGCTCAGGGCCGGGTTTCCGGCGAAGGGTGGGCCCACCGTCGCGGCGGGCGCGGGTGGCCCTGCTGACCCTGGGCGTACTCGCGGTGCTGTTCCTGTTGTTCGTCATGTTCGCGGGCTTCTGGACGGACTGGCTGTGGTTCAAGTCGGTCCACTACTCCTCGGTGTTCACCACCCAGCTGTGGACGAAGGTCGGGCTGTTCGCGGTGTTCGGCCTGCTGATGGCGGTGATCGTCGGCTTCAACATCTGGCTGGCGCACCGGCTGCGGCCGCCGCTGTCGGCGATGTCGGTGGAGCAGCAGAGCCTGGACCGCTACCGGGCGGGCCTGGCGCCGTTCAAGCGCTGGGCGCTGATCGGCATCTCGCTGGTGATCGGCCTGGTGGCGGGCGCCGCGGCGTCCGGCCAGTGGCGGACCTGGCTGATGTGGACCAACTCGACGTCCTTCGGGGAGAAGGACGCCCAGTTCGGCATGGACGTCTCCTTCTACGCCTTCGACCTGCCCTTCTACGAGTTCGTGCTGGGCTTCGCGTTCAGCGCGGTGATCGTCTCGCTGCTGACCTCCGCGCTGGTGCACTACCTGTACGGCGGGCTGCGGCTGCAGGGCCCGGGCCGGCGGGCGAGCGCCGGCGCGCAGGGGCACCTGGCGGTGCTGCTGGGCGTGTTCGTGCTGCTGAAGGCCGTCGCCTACTGGCTCGACCGGTACGCGCTGGCGGTCAAGACCGGCTCGTACAAGGGTGTTTCGGGCTGGACGGGCCTGCGCTACGTGGACGCCAACGCGTTCCTGCCGGCCAAGACCATCCTGTTCTTCGTCGCGATCATCTGCGCCGTGCTGTTCTTCCTGACCCCGATCCGCCGCACCTGGGCGCCGGCCCTGATCGGGCTGGGGCTGATGGTGCTGTCGGCGGTGCTGATCGGCGGCCTGTACCCGGCGATCGTGCAGCAGTTCCAGGTCAAGCCGAACGAGCAGGCCAAGGAGACGCCGTACATCCAGAAGAACATCGACGCGACGCGGCAGGCGTACGGGATCGCCGACGCGCAGACCACGCCGTACAGCCCGCAGGGCTCGACCGGCGGTGACGCGCTCAAGCCCGACGCGCAGACCATCGCGGACGTGCGGCTGCTGGACCCGAACATCGTGTCGCAGACCTTCCAGTCGCTGGAGCAGCAGCGCAACTACTACGCCTTCCCGAGCACGCTGGACGTGGACCGGTACCGCACCGACACGGGCAAGCAGGACACCGTCGTCGGCCTGCGCGAGCTGGACCTCAACGGCGTGCAGCGCAACTGGATCAACGACCACTTCAAGTACACCCACGGCTACGGTGCGGCGGTCGCCAAGGGCAACCAGGTCGACGACAAGGGCGGGCCGGTGTTCACCGAGTCCGGCCTGCCGGCCACCGGCTCGCTCGGCGACTACCAGCAGCGGATCTACTACGGCGAGAAGACGACGACGTACTCGATCGTCGGCGGCTCCAACAAGGAGATCGACTACACCGACACCAAGACCGGCCAGAACGTGGAGTACACGTACACCGGTTCCGGCGGTGTCTCGCTGGACAACCCGATCACCCGGGCCGCGTACGCGGTGCGCTTCACCGAGCCGCAGATCCTCTACGCGGGGGCGATCACCGACGGCGCCAAGGTGCTCTACAACCGCACGCCGAAGGAGCGGGTGGAGAAGGTCGCCCCGTGGCTGTCGATCGACGCCGACCCGTACCCGGTGGTGCAGGACGGCCACGTGGTCTGGGTGGTGGACGGCTACACCACCTCGGACGGCTTCCCGTTCTCCTCGAAGACGACGCTGGGCGCGGCCACCAAGGACTCGCTGACCAACCAGCGCGGTGAGCTGCTGACCGTCGCCAACCAGGTCAACTACATCCGCAACTCGGTCAAGGCCACGGTCGACGCGTACACCGGTGAGGTGAAGCTCTACCAGTGGGACGAGAAGGACCCGGTGCTGAAGACCTGGATGAAGGCCTTCCCGGGCACCGTGGAGCCGAAGGCGGACATCCCGCAGTCGCTGCTGCCGCACCTGCGCTACCCGCAGGACATGTTCAAGGTGCAGCGCGACCTGCTCGGCCAGTACCACGTGACCGACTCCAACTCCTTCTTCAACGGCAGTGACATCTGGCAGGTCCCGGTGGACCCGACCAGTGACACCAAGCAGGTCCAGCCGCCGTACTACGTGACGGTGCGGATGCCGGACGCCGCGGGCGCGAGCTTCTCGCTGACCAGCTCCTTCGTGCCCAACGGCCGTCCGAACCTGGCGGCGTTCATGGCCGTCAACGCGGACCCGGGCGACGACTACGGGAAGATCCGCGTCCTGAAGATGACCGGCGAGTCCGGCGCCCCCGGCCCCGGCCTGGTGCAGTCGAAGTTCAACTCCCGCCAGGAGGTGGCCTCGCAGATCTACGCACTGAAGACCGGCGGTGACACCGAGCTGGAGTACGGGAACCTGCTGACCCTGCCGATGGGCGGCGGCCTGCTCAACGTCGAGCCGGTGTACGTGCGCGGGCGCGGCGCCAAGTACCCGACGCTGCAGAAGGTCCTGGCGGTGTACGGGGACGACAACGTGGCCTTCGAGGACACCCTGGAGAAGGCGCTGAACAAGCTCTTCGCCGGGCAGGCCCCGCCGGCCACGCCGGTGGCGCCGTCCAACCCGGGCAACGGGACGGCCCCGACCGCCCCGGGCACCCCGACCTCCCCGGCGACGCCCACGCCGACCGCGCCGGCCACGCCCGCGCCGGGCGGGACGATCTCGCCGGAGCTGCAGAAGGCGCTGTCGGACGCGGAGAAGGCGTACAACGACAGTCAGACGGCGTTCAAGAACGGCGACTGGGTGGCCTACGGCAACGCCCAGAAGGCGCTCGGCGACGCCCTGAACGCGGCCGTGGCGGCCCGCGGCGGCAGCCCGGCCCCCGCCCCGACCGGCACTCCCGCCGCGGGGGCCACCGGGGCCGGATCACCGAGCCCCCGGCCGTAGCTCCGGCCACGGGCCGCAGCCGTGGACCGCTGAGCTGCGGCAACCGTTTTCCGTTCCACCCCGCATCGGTGCTATGGTTCAACCACCGACGCGGGGTGGAGCAGCTCGGTAGCTCGCTGGGCTCATAACCCAGAGGTCGCAGGTTCAAATCCTGTCCCCGCTACAAAGGCCGGAGGCCCGGAGGATTCTTCCTCCGGGCCTCCGGTGTTTCCAGGCTCCGGAGTGCCGTCGTTCCCGCGTCGTAGCGCCGTCGTTCCCGGTCCGGACCCCTGCCGTTCCCCGCGTGTGCGGACCCCCGTCGCGTCCGTGCTAGAGTTCAACTACCGACGCGGGGTGGAGCAGCTCGGTAGCTCGCTGGGCTCATAACCCAGAGGTCGCAGGTTCAAATCCTGTCCCCGCTACAAAGGCCAGAGGCCCGGAGGATCCTTCCTCCGGGCCTCCGGTGTTTCCCGGGGTGTCTTCGCACGGAAGCGGTGGGAACCGCTCCGGTACTATCGACCGTCGCCAAGGAGGAGGGCGCAGGGGTTTGTGAGGTTGAAGTGTCGGGAAATCGACAAAGCGCCGAAGCAATTCCGTCGGCTTCGGGTCAGCCCGGCCCGAATTCGGCCGGGGCAGGTGTACGCGGGTAGCAGGTGATGCGACGATGGGACACATGGGGGACGGTGCACGGCCGCTGATTGGCCGTCGGGTCCGGCGCCTCTCCTGGGAGTCCCCCCGGTCGCACGCCGGGGCACGATGCCGCGACACTCTGGGGGAGCGGGAGTCGGCATGAGGCTGATCGGCAAGTCAGGCGCCAAGCCCGCGGCGGCGGCCGAGGCGGACACCGACGCCTGGGCGGAGAGCACCGAGAGCCCCGAACACCGCCCCGGAGCCCTGCCGGCCCAGCGCACCAGCGGACTCTCCGAACGCCCCACCCCGGGCTACGGCCCCGACAGCCTGGTCCACGTGTCCACCCGTCAGTTCGCCGCCGCCGTCGGCGCGTACGGGGAGCGGCCCGGCGACGAGCCGGCCGCCGGCGCCGCCCTGGACCCGACGGGCCTGGACCCGACCAGTTTCGAGACCGCGCTCGCCGCCCGCGAGTCCGCCGCTCTGGAGGCCCGGCACCGGCAGGCCGCCGACGGCGGGGACCCGGACGCCGCCGGCCGGCTGGGCACCCTGCTGCTGCGCCGCGGGGACCTGGAGGACGCCGAACCGTACCTGCGCGCCGCCGCGGCGGCCGGGTTGCGCGCCGCCGCCAACAACCTCGGCGTGCTGCTGCACCAGCAGGGTCACCGGGCCGAGGCCGGCCAGTGGTGGCGCCAGGCCGCCGTCGCCGGCAGCGCCCCGGCCGCGCACGCGCTCGGGCTGCAGCTGCGCGACCAGGGCGAGGAGGAGGCCGCCGAGTACTGGCTGCACTTCGCCGCCGACCACGGACACCCCCTCGGCGCCTACGCCCTGGGCGACCTGATGGAGCACCGGCGGGACGTCCGGGCCGAGCGCTGGTTCAAGGTCTCCGCCGACGCCGGGCACCGGGAGGCCTCCTACCGGCTGGCCCGGATGCGCGAGGCCGCCGGGGACAAGGACACCGCCGAGGCCTGGTACCGCACCGCCGCCGCCCGCAGCCACGCCCGCGCCGCGTTGCGCCTGGGCGTGCTGCTGGAGGAGCGCGCCCGCACCGACCAGTCCCTGCTGGAGGAGGCGGCCCGCTGGTACCGGCAGGCCGCGCAGAACGGGGAGCCGCGCGCGGCCTGCGCGCTGGGCTTCCTGCTGCGCGACTCCGGGGACGTCGCGGCCGCCGCCGAGTGGTGGCAGGAGGCCGCCGAGGCCGGGGACGGCAACGCCGCCAACGCGCTGGGCGCCCTGCACGCGAGCCGCGGCGAGGCCAAGGAGGCCGAGCGCTGGTACCGCGCCGCGCTGGACGCGGGCGACCAGAACGGCGCCTTCAACCTCGGCCTGCTCTGCGCCGGCACCGGCCGCGAGCAGCAGGCCGAGCAGTGGTACCGCCGGGCCGCGTACGCCGGGCACCGGGAGGCCTGCAACGCCCTGGCCGTGGTGCTGCTGCACCGCGGCGACGAGTCCGGCGCCGAGCCGTGGTTCTCCAAGGCGGCCGAGGCGGGCAGCGTGGACGGCGCGTTCAACCTCGGCGTGCTGCACGCCGGGCGCGGCGAGCAGCGGCAGGCCCAGGAGTGGTACGCGCGGGCCGCCGCCGAGGGGCACGGCGAGGCGGCGCTGCAGCTCGCCGTCGCCCAGGAGCAGCGCGGCAACCTGGCCGGGGCGCTGGAGCGCTACCGGCAGGCGGCGGCGGGCGGCTCGGCGGAGGGCGCGTTCCGGCTGGCCTCGCTGCTGGACCGGCGCGGGGACGCGGACGCCGAGGCCGAGCACTGGTACGCGCTGGCGGCCGACGCCGGGCACCGGCGGGCGCAGGTGCGGATGGGTGTGCGGGCGGCGGACCGCGGGGCGCTGGAGATCGCCGAGAGCTGGTACCGGCGGGCCGCCGAGGCGGGCAGCCGCAGCGCCGCGTTCAACCTGGGGCTGCTGCTGGCCCGGCAGGACAGCGAGGCCGAGGCGATGCTCTGGTACACCCGGGCCGCCGACGCCGGGCACGGGCGGGCGGCCCTGCGGCTCGCGCTGCTGGCGCTGCGCCGGGGGGAGCCGGTGCAGGCGGAGAACTGGTGCCGGCGGGCGATCGACTACGGCCCGGCCGAGGTGGCGGAGCGGGCCGGGCGCTTGCTGGGCGCGCTGCACGCGGAGTTGAGCGCGTAGCGGCGCCGGGCCGTCGGGTTACGGGCGGCCCTCGGGTTACGGGCGGCAGTCGGGGCACAGGCCGCGGTAGGTGACCTCGGCGGCGGTGACGGTGAAGCCGAACCGTTCGGCCGCGGGCAGTGCGGCGAGCGGGTCGCCGTGCGGGTGGACGTCGCGGATCGCGCCGCAGCCCGAGCAGACCAGGTGCTGGTGGGCGCGGTGCGCGTTGGGGTCGTAGCGCCGGGCGCGGCCGTCGGTGGCGACCTCCAGGACCTCCCCGAGGGCGACCAGCTCGCCGAGCGTGTTGTAGACGGTGGCGCGGCTGATCTCGGGCAGCCGGGCCGCCGCGCGGGCGTGCACCTCGTCGGCGGTGAGGTGGACGTGATCGCCGTCGAGGACCTCGGCCACGACCCGGCGCTGCGAGGTCAGCCGCCAGCCGCGGTCGCGCAGTCTCTCCAGCAGGTCGTTCATGTCCGCCAGGGTAATTCAGGTCCGGGATTGGTTCCAGTGTTGACTTGGACAAAGTCCAAGTTAGGATCGTGTCATCACGATCGGACCCGTGGAGGCACCCGTTATGACCACGCAGGACGAGCTGCGCCCGACCCTGACCACCGAGGCGGGTGCCCCCGTCGCCGACAACCAGAACACCGAGACCGCCGGTCTCGGCGGCCCGGCCCTGATCCAGGACCAGCTGCTGTTCGAGAAGCTCGCGCACTTCAACCGCGAGCGGATCCCGGAGCGCGTGGTGCACGCCCGCGGCGCCGGGGCCTACGGCACCTTCACGGTGACCGCCGACGTGACGCCCTGGACCCGGGCGGCCTTCCTGTCCGAGGTCGGCAAGCAGACCGAGGTCTTCCTGCGCTTCTCCACCGTCGCGGGCAACCTCGGCGCGGCCGACGCGGTGCGCGACCCGCGCGGCTTCGCGCTGAAGTTCTACACCGAGGAGGGCAACTACGACCTCGTCGGCAACAACACCCCGGTGTTCTTCATCAAGGACGCCATCAAGTTCCCCGACTTCATCCACACCCAGAAGCGGGACCCGTACACCGGCTCGCAGGAGGCCGACAACGTCTGGGACTTCTGGGGCCTGTCCCCCGAGGCAACCCACCAGGTCACCTGGCTCTTCGGCGACCGCGGCATACCCGCCTCCTACCGCCACCTGAACGGCTACGGCTCGCACACCTTCCAGTGGCAGAACGAGGCCGGCGAGCACTTCTGGGTCAAGTACCACTTCAAGACCGACCAGGGCATCCGCAACCTCACCCAGGCCGAGGCCAACACCCTCGCCGGCGAGGACCCGGACAGCCACCAGCGCGACCTGCGCGAGTCGATCGAGCGCGGCGACTTCCCGAGCTGGACGGTGCAGGTCCAGATCATGCCGGCGGCCGACGCGGCGAACTACCGCTTCAACCCCTTCGACCTGACCAAGGTCTGGCCGCACGCCGACTACCCGCCGGTCGAGATCGGCCGGCTGGAGCTCAACCGCAACCCCGACAACGTCTTCGCCGAGGTCGAGCAGTCGGTGTTCTCCCCGGCGCACTTCGTGCCCGGCATCGGCCCGTCCCCGGACAAGATGCTCCAGGGCCGCCTGTTCGCGTACGCCGACGCCCACCGCTACCGGGTCGGCATCAACGCCGACCACCTGCCGGTGAACCGCCCGCACGCCACCGAGGCGCGCACCAACGGCCGCGACGGCCACCTGTACGACGGGCGCCACGGGCGGCAGAAGAACTACGAGCCGAACAGCTTCGGCGGCCCCGTGCAGACCGGCCGCCCGCTGTGGGCCGCCACGGCGGTCGACGGCCTCACCGGCACCCACGTGGCGCCCGCGCACGCCGAGGACGACGACTTCGTGCAGGCCGGCAACCTGTACCGGCTGTTCTCGGAGGACGAGAAGCAGCGGCTGATCGCCAACCTGGCCGGCTTCATCGCCAAGGTCTCGGCCGACCGCGAGGACATCGTCGAGCGGGCGATCGACAACTTCCGCAAGGCCGACGCCGATTACGGGCAGCGGCTGGAGGCGGCGGTCCGGGAGCTGCGCAAGCAGTAGCAGCGACCGGCCCGAGAAAGCAGCAGGCCCTGTGACCGGCTCCCACCGGTCACAGGGCCTGCATCCACGTTCAGACCGAGAGGCGGCGCAGCGCCTCCTCGTGCAGCAGGCCGTTGGAGGCGACGGCGTCCGCGCCACCCGGGCCCGGGATGCCGTCCAGGCCGGTGAAGCGGCCGCCGGCCTCCTCGACGATGACGCAGTTGGCCGCCATGTCCCACAGCGACAGCTCGGGCTCGGCGGCGATGTCGACGGCGCCCTCGGCGACCATCATGTAGGACCAGAAGTCGCCGTAGGCACGGGTGCGCCAGCAGGCCCGGGTGAGGTCCAGGAACGGGTCGAGGCGGCCGCGCTCCTCCCAGCCGCTGAGCGAGGAGTAGGAGAAGGACGCGTCCTCGATCCGCGAGACGCCGGAGACGTGGATCCGGGAGGCCTTGGCCAGGCTGCGGCCGGCGAAGGCGCCGAGACCCTTGGCCGCCCACCAGCGGCGCTGCAGCGCGGGGGCGGAGACGATGCCCACCACCGGGCGCTCGACGCCGTCCGGGCCGTCCTCCAGCAGGGCGATCAGGGTGGCCCAGACCGGGACCCCGCGGATGTAGTTCTTGGTGCCGTCGATCGGGTCGATCACCCAGCGGCGCGGGCCGGAGCCCTGCAGGCCGAACTCCTCGCCCAGGATCGCGTCGCGCGGGCGGGCGCGCTGGAGCACGCTGCGCACGAGCTCCTCGGCGGCCTTGTCGGCGTCACTCACCGGGGTGAGGTCCGGCTTGGTCTCGATCTTCAGGTCGAGGGCGCGGAATCGCTCCAGGGTGACCGAGTCGGCCGAGTCGGCGAGGACGTGGGCGAGTCGGAGATCGTCGTGGTAGTCGGCCATGTCCAAGACCCTAGCGAGCCCGCCCCGATCGGCACAGCCGGGCTCGCGGAGCGGGACGAGGCGTTCCCGCGCGCCCCGGTGCGCCGTGCGCCGTGGGTCGTGCGTCGGCTCAGTGCGTCGTACCGCTGAGCTGGAGGCCGATGACCCCCGCGATCACCAGGGAGATCGAGACCAGCTTGAGCACCGAGGTGCTCTCGTCCAGGAAGACCATGCCGTAGATGGCGGTGCCGGCCGCGCCGATGCCCGTCCAGACGGCGTAGGCGGGGCCGATGGGCAGGCTCTTCAGCGAGAGGGTGAGCAGACCGAAGCTGCCGAGGGCGAACACGCAGAAGCTGATGGTGGGCCAGAGCTTGGTGAAACCCTCGCTGAGCTTGAGGTTGATCGCGAAGCCGGTCTCCAGCAGGCCGGCCAGGATCACCAGGGCCCATGCCATCGCGCGCCCTCCCAGTGGATCGACGGTCGGACCGCACCCGGCCCGACCTTCCTATGATCGCCAGGCGGGCGCGGTCCGACACCTCGAACGGGCCACGGACCTCGGGGGCCCGGAGGGCTCAGTCGCCCTCGCGGGCCTCCTTGCTGGCCAGCAGGCGGCGCAGCGAGTAGAGCCGGGCGGCCTCGGCGTGGCCGTCGGCGACCCAGGCGTCCAGCGCGCAGTCCGGCTCGTCGTGGCTGCACGCGCGCGGGCAGTCGACGGTGCCGGGCTCCAGGTCCGGGAAGGCGAGGATGACCCGGGACGGGTCGATGTGCGAGAGGCCGAAGGAACGGAAGCCCGGGGTGTCGATCACCCAGCCCGGGTCCAGCGCCTTCTTCGAGCCCGGCTTGGCACCGGGCGGCGGCGGCAGCCGCAGCGCCAGGGCGGAGACGGTGGTGTGCCGGCCGCGGCCGGTCACCGCGTTGACGTGGCCGGTCTGCCGCTGGCGGTCCGGGACGAGGGCGTTGACCAGGGTCGTCTTGCCGACGCCGGAGTGGCCGATGAACACCGTGGAGCGCCCGCGCAGGTGCTCGCGGACGGCCTCGGCGCCGGTGGTCTCCAGCTCGTCGCGGCGGGTGACCACGTACCGGATGCCGAGCGAGGCGTAGGAGTCCAGGAGGGTCGAGGCCGGGGCGAGGTCCGACTTGGTGAGCACCAGCAGCGGCTCCATGCCCGCGTCGTAGGCGGCCACCAGACAGCGGTCGATCAGCCGGGGGCGCGGCTCCGGGTCCGCCAGCGCGGTGACGATGGCCAGCTGCTCGGCGTTGGCGACGACGATCCGCTCGTACGGGTCGTCGTCGTCCGCGGTGCGCCGGAGCACCGAGCTGCGCTCCTCGACCCGGACGATCCGGGCGAGGGTGTCGGCGTCCCCGGAGAGGTCGCCGACCAGGTTGACCACGTCGCCGACGACCACCCCCTTGCGGCCCAGCTCGCGGGCCTTCATGGCGACGACCTCGCGCTCGTGCTTGGTGCCCGGGTCGACCAGGCAGGTCAGCCGACCGCGGTCGACGGTCAGCACCATCGCCTCGGCGGCGTCCTCGTGCTTGGGCCTGATCCGGGTCCGCGGCCGGGAACCCCGGCGGGCGGGGCGGTTGCGGATGTCGTCCTCGTCGGCGTCCTTGCCGTAGCGGCGCATGTGCTCAGTCTCCGCTCAGGCGTCCGCCGCCGCTTCGCCCAGCAGTTCGGCCCACATCGCCGGGAAGTCGGGCAGGGTCTTGGCGGTGGTGGCGACGTTCTCCACCCCGATGCCGGGCACGGCGAGGCCGAGCACCGCGGCGGCCGTGGCCAGGCGGTGGTCCTCGTAGGTGCGGAAGGTGCCGCCGTGCAGCGGGCGCGGGCGGATCCGCAGGCCGTCCTCGGTCTCGGTGACGTCGCCGCCGAGGTCGTTGATCTCCTTGGCGAGCGCGGCGAGCCGGTCCGTCTCGTGCAGGCGCAGGTGGGCGATGCCGTACAGGTGGGACTCGGAGTCGGCCAGCGCGGCGACGGCGGCGATCACCGGGGTGAGCTCGCCGACGTCGTGCAGGTCGGCGTCGATGCCGTGGATCCGGCCGGTGCCGGTGAACTGCAGGCCCTCGTCGGTGAACTCGCAGGCGCCACCCATCCGGGTGTAGATCTCGCGCAGCTGGTCGCCGGGCTGGGTGGTGTGCCGGGGCCAGTCGCGCACGGTGACGCGGCCGCCGGTGACCAGGGCCGCGGCGAAGAACGGCGCCGCGTTGGAGAGGTCCGGCTCGACCACCAGGTCGCGGCCGATCAGGGCGCCGGGGGTGACCCGCCAGACGTCCTTCTCGCCGCCGTCCTCGGGGGCGTCGACCTGGGCGCCGGCCTTGCGCAGCATCTCCACGGTCATCCGGATGTGCGGCAGCGACGGCACCGGGCCGCCCACGTGCCGGACCTCGATGCCGTGGTTGTAGCGGGCGCCGGAGAGCAGCAGCGCGGAGACGAACTGGGACGAGGAGGAGGCGTCCAGCTCGACCGGGCCGCCGTCCAGCGAGCCGGTGCCGTGGACGGTCAGCGGGAACGCGCCGCGGCCGCCGTCGTCGATGCGGGCGCCGAGGGCGCGCAGGGCGTCGATCACGCCGTGCTGGGGGCGCTCGTAGCAGCGCGGGTCGCCGTCGAAGTGCACCGGGCCGTCGGCGAGGACGGCGAGCGGGGGCAGGAAGCGCATGACCGTGCCGGCGTTGCCGACGTCGACGGAGGCGGGGCCGCGCAGCGCGGGGGCGGGGAAGACCCGCCAGGCCTCGCCGCCGCCGGTGCCGCCGGCGTCGTTGTTGACCGTCTCCTCGATGGTGACCCCGAGGGCGCGCAGGCCGTCGGCCATCAGCTGGGAGTCGCGGCTGCGCAGCGGGCGGCGCACCCAGCCGGGCCGCTCGGCGAGTGCCGCCAGCACCAGGGCCCGGTTGGTGACCGACTTGGAGCCGGGGATGGTGACGGTCGCGTCGACGGGGCTGGTGGCGACGGGGGCGGGCCACGGGGTCTCGGTCATGTGGCAAGTCTAGGGGCCGTACCGGAACGGGCCGTGAATCGCCCGCTCGCCCCCGGCGGCTCTGCGCCCCCGGTCCGCGGCCGGGTCAGTGCAGCGGCTGGAGGAGCCAGGTCGCGCCGAGGGCGAGGCAGGCGAGGGCGACGAGCAGGAAGACGGTGACCCAGGCGAGCGCGGGGACGTGCGTGAGCCGGGCGAGCTGGTCGGCGTCGGAGTCCTGCGCCCAGCCGATGCGGCGCTGGTGCTGGAGCTCCAGGACGGGGCGGACGGCGCCGAAGAGCAGGAACCAGCAGCCGAGGTAGGCGAAGCCGGCCTGGACCTCGGCGCTGCCGAACCAGGAGACCAGGAAGAAGGCGCCGCCGGCGACCAGGACGACGAAGAGGCCGAAGGCGTTGCGGATGCGCAGGAGCAGGGCGAGCAGCAGGGCGATCGCCAGCCACAGCAGCAGCGTGATCCGGTCGGCGGCGAGCAGGGCGGCGCAGCCGAGCCCGAGCAGGGCGGGGGCGGTGTAGCCGGCGGCGGCGGTGAGGACCATGCCGGGGCCGGTGGGGCGGCCGTAGGAGACGGTGAGCCCGGAGGTGTCGGAGTGCAGCCGGATGCCGGCCAGCTTGCGGCCGGTGAGGCGCGCGACCAGTCCGTGGCCGCCCTCGTGGGCGATGGTGACGGCGTTGCGGGCGACGTGCCAGAGCGGGCGGGCGAGGACGGTGAGCAGGGCGGCGGCGCCGGTGGCCAGGACCAGCCAGCCGGGCGGGGCGGGCTGGTTGCCGGTGACCTGGTCCCACAGGGCGCTCAGGGTGTGGTCGTCGGTGCTCATGTGATCTTCCCGCCTCCGTTCGCTGCGCTGGGCCGTTCGGGGCAGCCTCCCACGGGGAGACGGGCGGGCGGGAGCGGGCGGTTCTGGTCCGGGCGTGAACAAGTGATGAGGACGGGCGGCATGGCAAGCTGGCCCGCATGTGCGGTCGGTTCGCAGCCAGCAGCAAGCCCGAGGACGTCATCGAGCTGTTCGACGTCGAGCAGTGGGACCCCGAGGAGACCCTGGACCCGAACTGGAACGTCGCACCGACCGACAGCGCCTTCGTGGTGCTGGAGCGGATGGCCAGGGAGCAGCCGCGGGCGGTGCGGCAGCTGCGGGTGCTGCGCTGGGGGCTGGTGCCGCAGTGGTCGAACACCGCGGAGACGGCGGTGAAGATGATCAACGCCCGGTCGGACACGGTGCACGAGAAGCCCTCCTACCGGCAGGCCTTCGCCGCGCGCCGGTGCATCCTGCCGGTGGACGGCTACTACGAGTGGCAGACGGTGCCGGGCGAGCGGGGCAAGGCGCGCAAGAAGCCGTACTTCGTCTCCCGGGCGGACGGGACCCCGCTGGCGCTGGCCGGGCTGTACGAGTTCTGGCGCAACCGGGCGGTGCCGCCCGGGCACCCGGAGGCCTGGCTGGTGACGTTCACGATCGTCACCACGGACGCCGAGGAGTCGCTGGCGCCGATCCACGAGAGGATGCCGCTGTTCCTCGACCCGCAGGACTGGGACGCGTGGCTGGACCCGCGGCTGACCGACCCGGACGCCCTGGGCCGGCTGCTGATACCCCCGCCGCCCGGCGCCCTGCTGGCCACCCCGGTGTCGCCGGCGGTCGGCAGCATCCGCAACAACGGCCCGGAGCTCAAGGAGCCCTGGGCCGAGGTCGAGCACGAGACCACCCTGTTCTGAAGCGCATCCGGGAGCGAGCAGCGATGACGACCGAACTCATCCCCACCGAGGCCGGGGAGGCCCGGATCACCCACCACCGGGCGGCCGAACCGAAGGCCGTCCTGGCCCTCGGGCACGGCGCGGGGGGCGGGATCGAGGCCCGGGACCTGGTGGAGCTGGCCGGGCGGCTGCCGGAGCGCGGGATCAGCGTGGCGCTGGTCGAGCAGCCCTGGCGGGTGGCGGGCAAGAGGCTGGGCCCGGCGCCGAAGGCGCTGGACCTCGGCTGGCGGCCGGTCGCCGAGCACCTGGCCGGGCAGGGGCTGCCGCTGGTGGTGGGCGGGCGCAGCGCCGGGGCACGGGTGGCCTGCCGGACGGGGGCGGCCACCGGGGCGGTGGGGGTGGTGGCGCTGGCGTTCCCGCTGCACCCGCCGGGCAAGCCGGAGAAGAGCCGGGCGGAGGAGCTGCTGGAGTCGGGGCTCCCGACGCTGGTGGTGCAGAGCGTGCAGGACCCGTTCGGCGGGCCGGAGGAGTTCCCGGAGCTGCCGGCGGGGCACGAACTGGTGGCGGTGCCGTACGGCAGTCACGGGTTCGCGGTGCCCAAGCGGGCGCCGATGGGGCAGGACGAGGTGCTGGACCTGATCTGCTCGGCGGTCGGGGACTGGGTCCTGCGGCTGGTCTGAGGCGGGCCCGCGGCCGGGCCCGGGACCGCCGTGAGCAGGGAGTTTCCGGTCGCTCACTCGTGCGAGTGAATGGTGCGCGAGGACGGGAATGCGGGCGGGGCCGGGGTGGTTGACACCCTCGTCAGCACGAGTCACCGGTGAGAGGCAGGGCAGATGGGTTCGATCGCGTGCCCCGAACGGCCTGAGGAGCGCGAGGCCGCCACGGCCCTCGTCCCCTCCTGGTCGGAGTGGATCGACGCGGGCGAGAAGCCCGTCAGCCCGATATCCTCCATTTCTGGGCGGCCCGCCGTGGGCCGTGGCCGTCATGCCGAGGAGGTGGGTCCGGTCGTCGGGACCGAGCACGAGGCCGAGCCGGGTCGTGGCCCGGACGAGGTCCGGCCTGCGGGCGAGGCGCTCACCGGTGAGGAGCTGGCCGAGGCGATCGGTGAGGACACCTACCGGGTGTCGGCGGAGGAGAGCGAGGAGGCCCGGCGGGAGCGCTTCGAGCGCGACGCCCTGGGCTACCTGGACCCGATGTACTCGGCGGCGCTGCGCATGACGCGCAACCCGGCCGACGCGGAGGACCTGCTCCAGGAGGCGTTCGCCAAGGCGTACGCGTCCTTCCACCAGTTCCGTGAGGGCACGAACCTCAAGGCCTGGCTGTACCGCATCCTCACCAACACGTTCATCAACTCGTACCGCAAGAAGCAGCGGGAGCCCCAGCGCACCGCGGCGGAGGAGATCGAGGACTGGCAGCTGGCCAGGGCGGAGTCGCACATGTCGACCGGCCTGCGCTCGGCGGAGACCCAGGCGCTCGACCACCTCCCCGACAGCGATGTGAAGGACGCGCTCCAGGCCATCCCGGAGGAATTCCGGATCGCCGTCTATCTCGCGGACGTAGAAGGCTTTGCGTACAAGGAGATCGCGGACATCATGGGTACTCCCATCGGTACGGTGATGTCCCGGCTGCACCGCGGCCGCCGTCAGCTGCGCGGCATGCTGGAGGATTACGCCCGTGAGCGCGGGCTCGTCCCGGCCGGCAGCGGGGCAGGGCAGGAAGCGAAGGGCTCGGGCTCATGAGCTGCGGCGATCCGCACGAAACCGAGTGTGGCGAGGTCCTCGACCACCTCTATGAATTCCTCGACAACGAGATGGCCGAGGGCGACTGCGCGAAGTTGCGCGTGCACTTCGAGGAGTGCTCGCCCTGCCTGAAGCAGTACGGGCTTGAGCAGGCGATCAAGGCGCTGATCAAGCGTTCCTGCGGGTGCGACGACACCCCGACCGATCTGCGCAGCAAGGTGCTGGCCAGGATCGACTCGATCCGGGCCGGACAGCGCTCGGGCGAGCAGGTGGTCGTCGCGGTGGAGGCCTCCGTGGAGGTGCACGCCGAGTCCGCCCGGCCGGCGCCGAAGTTGGCGCAGGGTGAGGCGGGCGAGGAGCCGGCCGAGCGTCCGAGCGCCCCGGTCGAGGCCGGCGCCCCGGCGGAGTGACCGTCAGGGTGGGCGTCCGGGCGTAGGCGTCCGCCGGCCCGTCGACGAGGGCGGCCCGCCCGGTCCGGGCCAAGGGAGTCCAGCGGCCCCGGGAGCATGTGCTCCCGGGGCCGCTCCCGTTCTGCTCACGTGCGCCGTCACTCGTTCGGGTGAGTTGGCGGTGCGCCAACTGCGCCATTGCGCGACCATGCGTCCCCGCGCCCGGACGGCGGCCTATCCTCCTGACGGACGCTCACCGCCGGTTCGCCCGGCGTGTTGAGGCAACACGGGCCCGGACGGCGGGGAGGTCGACATCGCTACCGACAGTGGGGGCGCGACCCTGCCGCCCGGCGCGGCGCGCTACCTGGTGGCCGTCCCGGTGGCGGCGCTGTGCTGCCTGGTGCCGCTGCTGCCCGCCGGGGCCACCCCGGGAGTCCCGCGCTGGCTCGGCCAGCCGGTGGACTGGCCCAAGGTCGGGCTGCTCGCCTTCCTGCACGGCTGCTGGGAGTCACTGGCGCAGGGCCTGCCGACGCCCTGTCTGGTGCTGGTGCGCAGACTGCTGCGCCGCCCGGCGCCGCCCGAGCGGGTACCCGCCCGGCCCGGGGTGAACGCCTTCTTCCCGGTGCTGTTCGCCGGGGTCCTGATGCTCCCTCCGGCCGCCGCCGCCCTGGTCGCCGCCCCGGCCGCCCTGCTCGGCGGGCCGAGCGGGCGCGGCTGCCGCGGGCGCCAGCTGTTCAACGGCTCCCAGCTCGCGCTGTGCGCCTTCACCTCCTCGGTCGTCTTCCACCTGCTGCGCGGCCCGCAACTGCTGCTGGGCTCCCGGTTCCCGGCCGCGTTGCTGCCCGGCTTCACCGCAGTCGCCGCGTTCTGCCTGGTCAACGGGGTGGTGGTGGGCGTGATGGTGATGCTCAGCGAGGGCCGCGGGGCCGGGGTGCTGCTGCGCGGGGCCTGCTCGGTGTGCGGACTGCCGGTGCTGGTGCACGCGGCCGGCGGGCTGATGGTCGCCGTGCTCTGGCAGGGCCCGTACGGTGCGTTCGCGGCGCTGCTGGCACTGCTGCCGCTGTCCATCTCCGCCTGGGTGTTCGCCCAGGGCCAGCGCGAGCAGGACGCCCACCAGGCCACCGTGCAGTCACTGGTGCAGGCCGTGGAGATCAAGGACGCCTACACCCGCGGGCACAGCGAACGGGTCGGCCGGGCCTCGGTGCTGATCGCCACTCAGCTCGGCATGGAGGCCGACCGGCTGCGCACCCTGCGCTTCGCGGGGATCCTGCACGACGTCGGCAAGCTCGGGGTGGCCACCGAGCTCCTGCGCAGAAACGGTCCCCTCACCGAGGCGGAGCGCCGGGCCGTGGAGATCCACCCGGTGTACGGGTACGAGCTGGTGCGCGGGATCGACTTCCTCGGCGAGGCGCACGCCGGGATCCTGCACCACCACGAGCGGGTGGACGGCCGGGGCTACCCGAGCGGGCTGGCGGGCGACCGGATCCCCGAGTTCGCCCGGATCATCTCGGTCGCCGACGCCTTCGACTCGATGACCTCCACCCGCTCCTACCGGCGCGGCCGCCCGGTCGCCGAGGCGGTGGCCGAGCTGGAGCGCTGCTCGGGCAGCCAGTTCGACCCGGTGATGGTGCGGGCGCTGATCGACGCGCTGGCCGCCCACGACTGGCGGCCGGTGGTGCACTCCGAGGACTGCGTGCGGGCCGTCCCGGACATCCCGCTCGGGGTGCCCGAACCGGTCCGGACGGCTCCCGGCCGGGTACCCGCGCAGGGCGGCGCCCCCGCGCCCGGGCAGCCGTGACGGCGCCCGGGCGCGCGGCCCTCGGCCGGACGGCCCGCAGCCGGACGCCCGCCGACCGCACGGCGTGCGGGCCCACCACCCGCGCGGTGCACGCGGCCGCCGCCGCACTGCTGGCGCTCGCGCTGGGCGCGGTCGCGGTGCGCGGGGTCGCGGAGCCCAAGGTCGCGCTGGCGTTCACCCTGCTGATCGCGCTCGGCGAATGCGTCCGGATCACCCTTCCGGGCGATCGCGAACAGGCGCCCATCGGCGCCGCCGGTGCGCTGGCGTACGCCCTGCTCGGGCCGCTGCGCGGGGTGCCGACCGCGCACGGGATGCTCCAGGTGGTCGCGGTGACCGGGGCCGGCCTGCTGCTGGCCTGGCTGCCCGGGCTCGCCGCCCTGCCGCACCGCCCCGAGCGCCCGCACCGCCGCCCGCCCTGGGCCGACCCGGCCCGCCGCGACAGCGCCGTCCGCCGGCTGCTCGCCGTCGGCTTCGCGGCCGCTGTCTTCCAGCCGCTCTACAACGGCGGCCTGGTCGACCGTTTCTCGCCCGAGGGCCCGGCGTACGGGGCCTTCCTGACCGTCGTCGCCGCGCTGGCCGCGCTCTGCGACGCCACCCTGGCGGCCCTGCTGCGCCGTTCGGCGGGCGGGCTGCGGTTCCCCGCGGCGCTGGAGGACGAGCTGCGCTCGCTGTTCGGCATCGGCTCGGCGATCGTCGCCACCGGGATGCTGGTCAGCCTCGCGGCCGGCGAGGTCGGGCTCTGGGCGCTGCCGCTGTTCTGCACCCCGCTGCTGCTCGCCCAGGTGTCCTTCCGGCGTGCCGCCGCGGTGCGGGCCACCACCGGTCAGACCATCGCCAGCCTGGCCCGGGCCACCGAGGTGGCCGGCTACACCCCGCACGGGCACGCGCGCCGGGTCGCGGACACGGCGTGCGCGCTGGGGCGCGAGCTGGGTCTGGGCACCCGCGAGCTCGCCCTGCTGGAGTACGCCGCGCTGATGCACGACGTCGGCCAGCTGTCCCTGGTCGAACCGGTGCCGGACGGCGCCACCGCGGTGCTGCCGTGCGTCGAGCAGCAGCGGATCGCCCGGCTGGGCAGCGAGGTGATCAGCCGTACCGGCGTGCCCAAGCAGGTCGCCGAGCAGGTCGCCCGGCTGGCCGACCCCTGCGCCGGGCCCGCCGTCGGCGAGGGCCCGGTGCCGCTCGCGGCCCGGATCATCCGGGTCGCCAACGCCCACGACGACCTGCTCACCGTGGCCCGCGGCCGGGGCGTCGGTGAGGCCGTCGGGCGGCTGGAGGCGCTGGAGGTCATCCGGCTGGGGCGCGGTCGGGTCTACGACGCCCGGGTGGTGGACGCCCTGGCCAGGGTCGGCGGACAGGCCAGGGGCTGACGGCCGGGGCTGCCGCCCGAGGGCCGGAACCGGCGCCGCAGCCGAGGCCGCAGCCGGGGCCGCAGTCGGGGTCGGACCCGCCAGGGGTTGAGAGGGCGCGGCCGGGCGGGCAGGCTGGGGAGGGGCGGGCCCCAACCTCGGCGGTGGGGAGCGCGGGCGGGGGCGGGCGTGGTTGGATGCGGTCGTAGCGTGGAACACCGACCCGGAGCGCCGGGCCCGGTACGCCGTCCGAGGCGGTACGGGCACGGTGGCACGGGACTTGAGCGGACGACGACGGCAGGGACGAACGTGAGGATCTTCCACCGGGCACGGCACCGGCCGTCCGCCACCTGGCGGCAGACGACCGACCGGGCCTTCACGCTGATCGGCGACGGTCGCTACGAGGACGCCGGCGCGCTGCTGGTGATGGCCGCCGACCTGGAGCCGTGGCTCTCCGACTCGTGGTTCAACCTCGCCCTCCTGCACAAGTTCCGCCGCGACTGGGAGCAGGCCCGCTCGGCCGGCCTGCGTGCCGTCGCCCTGCTGGACCGCGAACACGGCGCCCCCGACTGGTGGAACCTCGGCATCACCGCCACCGCCCTGCAGGACTGGCCGCTGGCCCGCCGCGCCTGGCAGGCGTACGGGCTCAAGCTGTCCGGCGGCCCCGGTGGGCAGCCCGACGGCCCGGTCAGCCTGGACCTCGGCACCACCCCGGTGCGGCTCTCCCCGGACGGCGAGTCCGAGGTGGTCTGGGGCCGCCGCCTCGACCCGGCCCGGATCGAGGTCCTCTCCATCCCGCTGCCCTCCTCCGGCCGCCGCTGGGGCGAGGTGGTGCTGCACGACGGCGCCCCGCACGGCGAGCGGGTCACCGACGGCGTCGCCTACCCGGTGTTCGACGAGATCGAGCTCTGGGCCCCCTCCCCGGTGCCGACCTACGTGGTGCTGCTGCAGGCCGCGACGGCCGGGGACCGCGACGCGCTGGAGCGGCTGGTCGCCGACGCCGGCTACGCGGCCGAGGACTGGACCTCGTCGGTACGGCTGCTCTGCCGCGCCTGCTCGGAGAGCCGGATGGCCTCCGACGACGGCGTCGCGGCCCACCACGACCCGCACGACGACGGCGACGCCGCGCACCCCGGCCACCTCAGCCACCTCAGCCAGGGCGGCGCGGCCGGGATGTCCTGGCTGGTCGAGCGCGAGTGCGGGATCGCCGCCCCCGCCCACCTGGTGCGCACCCTGCTGGACCGCTGGGTCGCGGCCTCCCCGGGGACCCGGGCGTACCGGGATCTCGAAGAGGTCTGCTGAACCCCGCTGAGTACCCTGGTGAGGTACGCGTAGGACCTATGGAAGCGGAAGACATGGCGGAGCAGGCCGAGCAGCACGAGCACGAGCACGACGTGGAGGGGGCGGCGCCCGAGGCTCCCGTGAAGGTGATCGGTGAGGAGCCCGACCTCGGCAAGGGCACCGCCCGTCCGATCACCGTCGTCGGCAACCCCGTCCTGCACCGCGAGGTCAAGGACGTCACCGCCTTCGACGACGAGCTCTCCGCGCTGATCGACGACATGTTCCAGTCGATGTACGCCGCCGAGGGCGTCGGCCTCGCCGCCAACCAGATCGGCGTGGACCTCAAGGTCTTCGTCTACGACTGCCCGGACGACGAGGGCGTGCGCCACATCGGCCACGTGATCAACCCCAAGCTGGAGGAGTACCCGGCCGACCGGCGCCGGGTCCTCGACGACGGCAACGAGGGCTGCCTGTCCGTCCCCACCGCGTACGCCGAGCTGCCGCGCCCGGACTTCGCCGCCGTGACCGGCGTCGACAAGGACGGCAAGCCGATCCGCGTCGAGGGCACCGGCTTCTTCGCCCGCTGCCTGCAGCACGAGACCGACCACCTGTACGGCACCCTCTACATCGACAAGCTGTCGAAGCGCGACCGCAAGGACGCCCTGAAGCAGATGGCCGAGGGCACCCCGAAGTACGCGACCGTGCCGAACGCGTAACGGCGGAACGGTCATTGTCGAAGGCCGGTGCGGACCTGTCCGCACCGGCCTTCGGGCGTTCCCGGCCGCGGGATGTCACGTCCTCGCGCGGCGTCCGGTCTACCCGGTGGGTGTGACCGAGCGTGTGACCGAGCGAAGGAGATCCGTCATGAAGGCCGTCATCGTGTGCGCGTCCGTGTCCCACGGCAACACGCGGAGGATCGCCGAGGCCATGGGCCGGGTGCTGTCGGCCCCGGTCGTCGAGCCCGAGCAGGTCGATCCGGCGGAGCTGGCCGGCTACGACCTGGTGGGATTCGGCTCGGGGATCTTCACCGGGCGGTTCCACCCCCGGCTGCGTGACTTCGTCCGGTCGGTTCCGCGGGGGCAGCGGGGCAGGGCGTTCGTGTTCGCCACCAGCGGGCTGCCGGAACTGCCGGTCCGGCCCTTCACGCGTCCGCTCGTACGGGCCCTGGAACAGAAGGGCTTCGAGGTGGCCGACGCCTTCTCCTGCCGGGGCTTCGACACCTGGCTCCCGTTCAGGCTCGTCGGCGGCCTCAACAAGGCGCGGCCGGGCGCGGAGGACCTGGCGGCGGCGCGGGCGTTCGCCGAGGGGCTGGGGGCCCGGGGCCTCGAAGGCGGCGGGAGGTAGGCGCGAGGTAGGACGGGGGCCGGCGCGGCGGAGGGTGCCGCACCGGCCCCGGCGTCCGGGTCGGGTCCTACGGGAGGAAGAGCCACTCCGGGCCGTAGGTGAAGCGGGGGTCGGCGGGCAGCTTGATGGCGTTCAACTGCTGGGCGGTGCCGCCCAGGTCGCTCATGTGCCCGATCGCATCGAAGAGCGAGTTCGGGTGTCCGCCCCAGGCCGATTCGAGGGCGCGCAGCATGTCGCTGTAGGTCGTGTTGAAGTCGTGCAGCAGAGCGGCGGTGGCCTGGTCGGGCTCGTTGCCGGGGGAGTTGGCCCAGCCGCCGGCGGGCACCCGGGCGACCGGTGAGGTGTCCGGGAGCGGGAGGTCGGGGCCGGCGAACTCGAACTTCCCGGTCTGGTCGTCGAAGACCAGCTTCTTGCCGACGGCGATCTCCTTGAAGGCGTAGTAGTGGGCGAGTTCGCCCGGCTGACCGGGGAACGGGTTGTCCGGGGAGGCGTCGGTGCCCTCGCCCTGCGTCCGGATGACGTCGATCGCCTTCAGCACGTCGTCGATGGTGTTCATCGCGACGATGTCGTTGCCGGTGCCGTGCTGCGACCCGAGCGGGAAGGTCACCTGGTTCTGCCCGGTCAGCAGGTGGGCGAACTTCGGGAAGACGTTGGCGATGCGCTGGTAGAAGGCGCCGATCGTGTTGCCGTCGGCGGCGAAGGCGAGCGGGTTCTCGGGTTTCTCGATGTCGGAGAAGAGCGTGGCCGACTCCCGGCTCAGCCCGCTGAGGAAGACCTCCAGCCCCGGGTTGACCCCGCCCGGCAGCTCGCCCGGGTACTTGGGGACGGTGAGCGGGTCCTTGAGGACGACCGTGCCGCCGATGCTGGTGAGCATGTTGCAGACCAGACCGAAGTGCGACATCTCGTCGAAGACGATCTCGCGGATGGTGTGGCGGACCGGCTTGCTGTTGTCCTGATCGGTGATCGACCAGAGGGCGGTGGCGTAGGGCGGGATGGTGGAGAGCTCCAGCATGATCGCCCGCTGGAGGGCGTCCTTGAGTTCCTGCTCCGTCCAGTCCTCCTCGGCCATGCTCATGAGCTGGACGATCGCGTCGCTCTGGTAGTCCAGGATTCCGGTCGTCGGCACGGGTGGGCCCCTTTCGTCGTGCGGCTGTGCGCGGAACGTAGCCGGGGCCCGGTCGTCCGCATGCGTGGGAGGCCGGTGTGGCCCGGGAGTTCATCCGGACGGGCGGGGCGGGGGGAGCTGTCAGGGGACGCGCCTAGGCTGGCCGACAAGATCATCGGCCGGCGGTGCCGGGTTGGTCGGGGCGAGTGCGGAGGTGTGCCGGTGGGCTGGTGGAACAGGAAGCCCGAGGAGGAACGTCCGCAGTGGGTGCTGGACCCGCTGGTGGGGGTCGGGCCGCTGCGGTTCGGGATGAGCCCCGACGAGGTGGCGGCGGCTCTTGCCGGAGCCGTCGTCTGGGTCGCTCGGCGCGCGGGGGGCGAGCCGGCGAGGCAGGAGTACCACGACCTCGGGGTGACCGCGTTCTTCGGGCCGGAGCCGCGGCTGCTCGCGGTGGCGATCGACGAACTCGCCGAACCGCGGGTACGGCTCCGAGGCGTCGAGCTGATCGCCCGGGTGCCGTCGGAGGTGCGTGCGGACCTCCACGAACTCGCCCGCCGGGAAGGAGTGGCCGTACGGGAGAACCGGAGCGGCGACCCGGAGGTGGCCGCCTGGGGGGTGTCCATGGACACCGGACAGGAGTGGGGGAGGGCACCCGAGGGGTACGTGCAGCGGACGAGCCGGGCGATCACCGGCGCCTTGCTGCTCGGCCCCGAACTGGCCGAGGACCCGTACGGACCCGGGCCGGTGCGTGATTGGTCGCGCGCCCGCGCCGAGGACGCGTACTCCGGGACGTGGCAGGTGACGGCGGACGAGGCCCGGCCCCGCTGGGACTGCACCCCGCTGGAGGGAGTCGGCCCGCTCCGGTTCGGCATGAGCCCGGCCGAGGTGGCAGCCGCACTGGGCGGCGAGATCCCGTCCGCCCGGCTCGGCTCCCACCCGTGGGCCGGCTGGCCGTCGCCGTACGCCCAGGACGCACAGTGGAACCTGGGCGCGGACGTCTTCGACGGGACAGGGGTGACCGCCCACTACGGGGGCGGGTTTGGCGCCCCCGCCCTGGCGGCGGTGACCGTGCACGGGCGCACCGGGCCCCGGATCGAGTACGCGGGCATCCGGCTGATCGGCCGGCCCCTCGCCGACGTCGACGCGGACATCGCCCGCCACGCCGAGGAACGGGACCTGGGCCTGCGCGTGACCTGCGCCGGGGACCAGGGGCCGGACGGGACCGGCATCTACGTCCGGGCGGCCAGGGCCGGGGACATCATGCTCAGCGAGGCCCGGTTCTGCATCGAGGACTGGCAGGAGGACTGACGGGCTGTCGCCCGCGCTGCGGCCGTCCGCCCGGCCCGGGCGGTGTCGTGGCGCCCGGGTACCGTACCGGGGTGTCCACGACATTCGATCTTCCGGCCGAGCTGTCCGCCTCGCTCGCGGGCCCGGCCGCCGCCTGGCAGTTCGTCGAACGGTTCGCCGCACACCTCGGAGCACCGGTCGAGGAGGCGCACGGCTGCACGGAGGAAGAGCTCGCCGCGGCCGAGCAGCGCCTCGGCCTGCCGCTGCCCGGCGCCCTGCGCGAGGCGTACGGCCGGTTCGGGCGGCGCTTCGACCTGTTCGGCGGCCAGGAACAGTGGATCCCGCTGGAGGATGTGGAGGTGGAGGACGGGATCCTCATCTTCATGGCCGAGCGGTACTGGTACTGGGCGGTCGGAATCCGGCTCGCCCAGGCCGGCGGTGACGACCCGCCACTGGTGACCGACGCGACCCCGGGCGATCCGGTGGAGGCGGAGTGGGAGCCGATGGCCGACCGCTTCTCCGCGGCCTTCGTGGAGTCGGTGCTGAACGGGAACCTCCTCTGCGACGACATGGGCGGGATGCGTCGGGAAGCGGCGCCTGGCGACATTGACTACGTGGAGCGGGAGTTCACCCCGGTGCCGCCCTTCGAGGAAGGGCCGGAGGAGGACGGCCGCCGGTGGTACGCGGGACCGGAGGTACTGGTGTGCATCGACCGGACGGACCCCGACGTCGAACTCGGCTGGCTCTGCGTCCGGGCCTTCAACCGGCAGGCGCTCGACGGGATGTGTGCTGCCCTGCGGGGTGACTGGACCTACACCATGAACTACTGAGCGAGCCGGCCGGTCGGGCAGGGGAGGCCCGGCCAGGTGCGATTGGGGCACACGATCACGTAGTGGCCCGACCACCGGATGTCGGACACCCAGCGGGACCAGACCACGTCGGAGGTCCGGGCGAGTTGGTCGAGGGCGAACCGGCGGCGCGTGGCGGTCGGGAGCCAGGGGTCGCCGCCGGGCGTGTGCTGCTCGTAGCGCTCCGCGAGCCAGTCGGCTGCACCTTCCGGGTGCTTCCAGGTGGCTCGGACCTGGGAGGGCGGCCGCAGCAGCCACCAGCCCGTCATCATCGGCGGCAGCTCCGAGAGGCCGAACCGTGCGGCCTCGACCGGTCGGCGCTCCGACTCCCGCGCCAGCAGTCGGCCGTCACCGGCCCACTCGTAGCCGTGGAAATGCAAGCGCGCTCCTCCTCGCAGGGGTTGGGGGCCTCGGCCTCCCGCACGGGACTGCGGGCGGCCGAGGCTGTCGGGGGACGTCAGACCGACAGGCCGAACCGCGCCGGGTCGATCCCGGCCTCGGTCAGCTCCTGGGCCGTGAACAGCAGCGGTTCACGGTCGGGCCGCTTGCTGTCGCCGAGGGCGAAGACACCCGGGGCGTCGGGCACGGCACCGAGGGTCACGCAGGTCTCGGTGCCGTCGTCACCTCCGCCCTGGTTGCCACCGCACGCGCGGTTGAACTCGATCTGCGAGAGGTCGAGTTCGTACAGGTTGTGATCGGTCATTGCCTGCACCTTCCGGTAATGCTTCGGGGCGCGAAACGGCCCCGCTCCGCCCAGGAGTTGGGCGGACGTGTGAGAGGAGGAATCGCGGGAGCGGGTTCAGCCCCAGAGGCTGATGCGCGTGGTGAGCTGGTCGACGGGCACCTGGCGCGCCGGGGCGCCTGGCTCGAACAGCGGCCTGACCAGAGCCCGGCCGTTCTCGACGCCGACGATCTCGACCAGGCCGCCGGTGGTGAGGTCCTTCCGGATCGGGTTGTTGTCGATCCGATCCATGAGTTCCGTGTGCGTGCGGCGACGATTGGGCGTGGTCGGCTGTGCGGAACCGGCAGCGGGCATGGAAGGCTCCCGTGACTCGCGGATCGTTTCGGTGAGCCACCAAGCTACGGGGGATTCGGGGCTATTCCTGCACGATTTCCTGTTCCCGAAAGAACTCGTCGCGGATTCCCTCGATCAGTGCGCGCATGTCATCCCCGTGCAGCGCCGCATCATCAAATCTGGAGAATGTCGAAAGATAAAGGCCGACATCCCTGGGGTCGCGAGTTGTGATCTCCGAATGAAACGTTTCCACAATGACCAGGCGGTCGTCATGCATGCTGAAGCATGTCATCGGGAAGTCCGGCATCGGCCGCGACAAGGGAAGCACCCCGATGGTCACATTGGGAAGTCTGGACAACGAGATCAAGCGATCCAGCTGCGTCGCCATGACAGCGGCAGGGCAGATCCGCCACCGCAACACGTGTTCGCAGATGACGAAATGAAACTCGCGGTGGCGGTCGTACAGGACTGCCTGGCGCTCCAAACGGGCTGAGATGGTCCTCGCCTTGGACTCGGCAGGCAGCTCCGGAGGCAAGGAGAACACGGCCGAGACGTACTCGGCGGTTTGAAGCAGGCCGGGGATCAGTTGCCCTTGGAACAGCCGGAGGAGGGATGTCCGGGCTTCGATGGCCCTGATGGCGTGCTGGTGCTTCCAGTGGCCAGTGCGGCGGAGTTCCCGCCAGGCCGTCTCCTCGGTGGCTGCTCCGCGGGCTGCTTCCAGGAACTCGGCCTTGGCCTCATCCGATATGCCGAGTGCGGTCAGGATGAGGTCCACGTCCTGCACGCTGGGCAGGGTCTTGCCGTTCTCGATCTTCGAGAGCTTGGCCGGAGACATGGAAGCCCTGCGGGCTACGGTCTCGGCCGTCTTGTCCGAGGCGATCCGTAACGCCCGCAGGGCTTTGCCCAAGTCGCTGTGCCGTTCGCCGCTCAAGCCGCCCTGTACTCCCCGAAGGGCATGGCGTTCGCTTGGGCGATGTCCCGGTACTGCTGGTACTCCGGGAGTCGGTCGGCGGGCAGGAGTTCGGCTCCGATGAACTGGCCGGACTCGGTGTAGTGCATCCGGTAGACCTTGGCGTCGTCGAACAGCCAGAAGTCGTGGTCGGGCAGTCCGACCACCTGCTGACGGGCCGTGTCGATGATGCCGATCGACTCGCCGGCCTTGATGTTGCCGGGGTATGCCGCCAACTCGTACCGGAGGTAATCCGAGAGGGGTGACCGGAGGACGTGCACCCGAGCCACCTGCTTGCCCAGGTCGGTCATGGAACGAACCCACGGGTTGTCGGAGCAGTCGGGCGGCAACCCCTTGCCAGCGAGGAAGGCCTCGAACTCCTCCCGTTCTTCGTCCACGTCGTAGACGGCAAGTGTTTCGAGTCGGAAGGCCGTTCGCTCGAACGTCTCGAAGAGGCGGCCGAAGTCTTCACCCTTGAGCACGGAAGTATCCCTCCAGGACCGCAGCGGGGATCACGACAGCGGACTCACCGTCAGGCAGGCTCAGCTCCGCCAGGTGGTGAGGATCAGTGATCGTGTATCCCTGGACCACGAAGTCCCCGTTCTCGGTGCCCCACAGCGTGGGGCAGTTCCCGTTCTTGCAGGACCCGTCCCCAGCCAGCCAACGCAGCATCGTGTGCCTCCAGTTGCCCGTGGTTCCTGTCATGGCCAATGCTCCCGACCCGTTGGGCGGAGGGTCAAGGATGCGATCTTTCCAAGACGGGAAAGTAGTTCCTCACCGGTTGCCGTACCGCTCCCACCAGTCGGCGAACGGCTCTGCATGGAGTAGGGCGGTGTCTCGGCGGTGCATCCACCGGTCGGCGTCGAGCTCGTGCTCTGCCCCGAGGAACCCGCCTTCGTCGTCGTACGCCATCGAGAATGTTGTCGACTCATCGAACATCCAGAAGTCGGGTACCCCTTCGAGGGGATTCGGCTTCTCAGTGATGTCGAGGATGAAGAACTCCTCACCGGCGGTGGCGTTCGTTCGGTATCCCCAGCCCAGTTCGAACTGGAGATACGGGGTGAGGGGCCGAGCCAGGACGTGGACGCGGTACATCCGGCGGCCGGCCTCGGTGTTTCGCCGGACCTTCGCCAGCCATGCGGCGTTGTAACCGGCAGGCTGAGGCTCCCCGGCCAAGAACGCTCGGTAGGCATCGACGTTGCCGGACTTGCCGTAGTCGGCCAGTGTTTCGAGTCGGAAGGCCGTTTGTTCGAACGTCTCGAAGAGGCGGCTGAAGTCTTGACCCTTGAGCACGGAAGTGATCCTCCAGAGGGGGTGACTCGTCGGTTCCAAGGCTTTCCCGCCTGGCGCTTCGGGGTCAAGGACGCGATCTTTCGAGAGCGGGAAAGGGGGTTCGGCCGCCCCGCCCCGGCGTGAATGCCGGGGCGGGGCGGGGGAGTTCAGGGGCGGTCGGTGGTGATGGTGATCGGGTGGGCGGTCCAGTCGGTCATGTCGCCGACGTAGAGGGTGATGCTCCAGCTGCCGTCCTGGTCGAGGCGGCGGGCGACCCCTTCGCCGCCGCCCGGGCCGATGCAGATCCGGATGAGGTCCCGGTGGGCCTCGCGGATCGGCAGGTTGCGGACGCGCTCCCACATGACGGGGAGGGCGTGGTCGAGGCTGGGAAACACCGTGGGCAGCATGATGCCCGAGATCTCGGCCCGGACGGTGCTCACGCGGCGGCCTCGGCGGGGGCGGACACGTGGCACCAGACGAACTTCCCGATGCCGCCGGCGCGCGGGGAACAGCCCCACTGGGTGGCCAACTCGTGCACGAGGAGCAGGCCTCGGCCGCTCTCGTCGGCGGTGGTGGTGTCGCGGAGGGACGGCTTCTCGCTGTCGGCGTCGTGCACCTCGATACGGAGGGTGTCGTCGTCGGAGGAGAGGTGGAAGCGGATGAAGATCAGGCGCCCACGCGGCGTGCGGGCGTGCTGGACGGCGTTGGTGACCAGCTCGCTGACCAGCAACTCACCGGTGGGGAGCAGGGGTTTGCCCGAGGGGTGGGGCAGGAGGAAGTCCCGCAGCTCCTGACGGGCGGCGCGGGGGGACTTGTGGTGCCGGGGCAGCCAGCAGGTCTGCTCGGCGGGGGCGGGGGAGACGGTTTCAGGCATGGCGGGGCCACCTCTGGAGTGTGCGGGTGACAGCAGCTGAAGAAGGCATGGGAATGCCCGGGTGAAGCCCGCCATGATCACTTTGTGTCTTCTAGCGGACTACGTTGAGTAGCATGCTCTTGGGAGCTTCCATGGTGCAAGTCCCTACTTTGGAAGTGATCAAAGATTGTTGTCAGCTGACAGAGAGGGGCAGACTGGCAGATCACGGAAGTGAGGAGGTCGCGACATTGCCCGTGAACCGGAACCCGACAGTTCGGCAGCGCCGTCTGGCTCGAACTCTCAAGGAGCTGCGGACGGATGCGAACCTGACGATCGCTCACTCGGCCCGGCATCTTGAGTGCGCCGAGAGCAAGATCAGCCGAATCGAGGCCGCACAGTCAGGGATTCGGCTGGTGGATCTCCGGCTGCTGCTCGACCTGTACGGGGTGAGAGACCCGGCAACGCGGAGCCGGCTGGAGGCACTGTCGCGTGAAGGCCGCTTGCGCGGATGGTGGGACCGGTACTCGGACACGCTGTCGCCGCTGTATGCCGACTTCATTGCGCTGGAGTCCGACGCGTCGGACATGTACAGCATCCAGACCTTCCTGGTGCCGGGGCTGCTCCAAACCGAGGACTACACGCGTGCGGTGGTCCGCGCTCAGATAGAGGATGCGACGTCGGAGCAGGTCGAGAGGCTCACGAAGGTTCGCCAGGAACGGCGAGCGGTGCTGATGCGTGAGGCGCCGCTCCGCATGTGGGTCGTCCTTTCCGAGTCCGTGCTGAAGCATCGGATCGGTGGCCGGGCGGTCATGCGGGACCAGCTCGAATCCCTGGTGGCGAGCGCGGAGCAGCCGAACATCAACATCCAGGTCTTGCCGGAGGAATCAGACGTCCACGCTGCACTGTTCGGTCCTGTCGCCATCTTGAGCTTCCCAGAGGCGACGGAGACGGACGTGGTGTACGTCGACAGCCTTCTCAGCACGCTCTACATCGAGGAACCGGAGGAAGTGTTCAAATACACCGACCTGTTCCGCCGTGCCCTGGCTGAGTCGCTGCCGCGCACCGAATCGATCGAACTCATCGAGCGCGCAAAGGACAAGATCTAGAAATGGTGAGCATGTTCCTGCCGTCAGCTTCGGCCGCCGGACTTGAGTGGCGCAAGTCCTCCTACTCAGGCGCCCAGAGCGACTGTGTCGAGATGGCGGTAGTCACGGCGGTTCCTGGGCTTGAGTGGCACAAGAGCACGTACAGCGGGCAAGGCGGGAACTGCGTTGAGACGCAGGTCAGGCTGGCGACAATGGCTGTCCGGGACTCCAAGGATCCTGGCGGGCCGGCTCTGCTCTTCCCGGCGGATGCCTGGTCTTCCTTCCTCGCCGGGGTCAAGTCCGGCGAGTTTCCGACCAACTAATCCAACAGTGCTGCCCCGCACGGCTGTGGCCGTGCGGGGCAGCATCCTGCTCTCAGCTGAAATTGTCGACCCAGAAGAACACGGTCCTCAGGACCGCTCCCGGAGCACCTGCACCGAAGGCGAGGACCATGGACTGGGCGACCGCCACATCCGTGGGGTCGATGCCCTGGGACCAGGTGATCCGGGCGCTCAGGCCGGGAATCGTGCTTCCTGGCGCATACGCCCGGTACGAGCCGCGGGCATCCGCTATGCGCACCCCGTTGCGGCGCAGCTCCGCCCGGCGGAGGCTGGTGGCCCGCAGCTCGTAGGTGCGGTCGCCCACCACGGCCGTGCGGGTGCGCGACTTCCGCCTGATCGGCACGTTCTGGCCGTTGACGTTCATGGCGCCGTGCTCGCGGTCGGGCACCACCGTGACGGTGGGCATCCCCACCCCCTGCACCCGGGCCACGACGGACGGCCAGCGGTCATGACTGACCTGGATCGGCTCGAACGGGCCGTTGATCACACGCTGTTGGAGCTTGGACATTCCTGGCTATCCCCCGAACACCGAGAACCGACAGCGGAGCTGCCGTGACGGCAGCTCCGCTGTTCGCTGAACGTTGTTGTCGACTTAGAAGTCGTCGTCGAAGGAGACCGAACCCTCGACCGCGACCTGGTACGCCGACACGCGCCGCTCGAAGAAGTTGGTCAGCTCCTGGACGTTCTGCAGCTCCATGAAGCCGAACGGGTTGGTCGACCCGTACCGGATCGGCAGACCCAGACGCGCCAGGCGCTGGTCGGCCACCGCCTGCAGGTACTCCCGCATCGAGGCGGTGTTCATGCCCGGCAGGCCCTCACCGCACAGGTCCTGGGCGAACTGGAGCTCGGCCTCGACGGCCTCCTCCAGCATCTCCGTGACCTGCTTGGCCATCTCGTCGTCGAAGAGGTCGGGCTCCTCCTCGCGGACGGTGTCCACCACCGAGAACGCGAAGTCCATGTGCATGGACTCGTCGCGGAACACCCAGTTGGTACCCGTCGCCAGGCCGTGCAGCAGGCCGCGCGACCGGAACCAGTACACGTACGCGAACGCGCCGTAGAAGAACAGGCCCTCGACGCACGCCGCGAAGCAGATCAGGTTGAGCAGGAACGCCCGCCTGTCCTCCTTCGTCTGCAGCGAGTCGATGTGGTCGACCGCGTTCATGTACTTGAAGCAGAACTGCGCCTTCTGGTGGATGGAGGGGATGTTCTCCACCGCGGCGAAGGCCGCGTTGCGGTCCTCCGGGTCCGGAAGGTAGGTGTCCAGCAGCGTCAGGTAGAACTGGACGTGCACGGCCTCCTCGAACAGCTGGCGCGACAGGTACAGGCGCGCCTCCGGGGAGTTGATGTGCTTGTAGAGGCTCAGCACCACGTTGTTCGCGACGATCGAGTCACCGGTCGCGAAGAAGGCGACCAGCCGGCCGATCATGTGCCGCTCGCCGTCGCTCAGCTTGGCGAGGTCGGCGACGTCGGAGTGCAGGTCCACCTCCTCCACGGTCCAGGTGTTCTTGATCGCGTCCCGGTACCGGTCGTAGAACGACGGGTAGCGCATCGGGCGCAGGGTCAGCTCGAAGCCGGGGTCGAGCAGCATCTTGCGGTCGTCGGGGGTGCTCACTGGCAGGCCTCGCAGGACTCGGGGTTCTCCAGGGAGCAGGCGATGGCGTCCTGCTCGGCCTGGGTCATGGTGGGGGCGGGGACCGGCACGGCGCTGCGGGCGGCACCGGAGGCGGCCTGGGCGATGCGGGTCGCGGGGCGCGAGCGCAGGTAGTAGGTGGTCTTCAGACCGACCTTCCACGCGTAGGCGTACATCGAGCTGAGCTTGCCGATGGTCGGCGCCGCCATGAACAGGTTCAGCGACTGGCTCTGGTCCAGGTACGGCATGCGGGCCGCGGCCAGGTCGATCAGCGCGCGCTGCGGCAGCTCCCAGGCCGTCCGGTAGAGCGAACGGACCTCGGCCGGCAGCCAGTTCAGCTCCTGGACGGAGCCGTTGGCGTCGCGCAGCGAGTCGCGGGTCTGCTGGTCCCAGACGCCGAGCTCCTTGAGCTCGCGCACCAGGTACGGGTTGACCTGGAGGAACTCGCCGCTGAGCGTCTCGCGCTTGAACAGGTTGGACACCTGCGGCTCGATGCACTCGTACACGCCGGCGATGGACGCGATGGTCGCGGTCGGCGCGATGGCCAGCAGCAGCGAGTTGCGCAGGCCGGTCTCGGCGATCCGGGCGCGCAGCGCGGTCCAGCGGTCGGCCCACTGCGGGGCGGCCGTCGGGAAGTGGTCGATGTGCAGCTCGCCGCGGGCGGCGCGGGTCTCGCCGTACGCCTCGTGGCGGCCCAGCTGCTCGGCCAGGTCGGCGGAGCGCTCGTACGCGGTGAGCATGATGCGCTCGGCGATGAGCGTGGACAGCCGCGCGGCCTGCGCGGAGTCGAAGTCGATCCGCAGCTTGAAGAAGACGTCCTGGAGGCCCATCACGCCGAGGCCGACCGGGCGCCAGCGGGAGTTGGACGTCCCGGCCTCGGTGGTCGGGTAGAAGTTGATGTCCACCACGCGGTCGAGGAAGGTGACGGCGGTGCGGACGGTGGCGTCGAGGCGCTCCCAGTCCATCGCGCCGAGCAGGTCGTCCGCGGAGGCGCCGACGGCCACGTGCGCACCGAGGTTGACCGAACCCAGGTTGCAGACGGCGGTCTCGGAGTCGTCCGTGACCTCCAGGATCTCGGTGCACAGGTTGGAGGAGTGCACCGTGCGGCCCGGCAGCGCGGTCTGGTTGGCGGCGCGGTTGGAGGCGTCCTTGAAGGTCATCCAGCCGTTGCCGGTCTGCGCCAGGGTGCGCATCATGCGGGCGTAGAGGGTCTGCGCCGGGATGGTGCGGACGGCCTTGCCGGCCTGCTCGGCCTTGCGGTAGGCCTCGTCGAACTCCTCGCCCCACAGGTCGACCAGCTCGGGAACGTCGGCCGGGGAGAACAGCGACCAGTCCGCGTTGGCGTTGACCCGGCGCATGAACTCGTCCGGGATCCAGTGCGCCAGGTTGAGGTTGTGGGTGCGGCGGGCTTCCTCGCCGGTGTTGTCGCGGAGCTCCAGGAACTCCTCGATGTCGGCGTGCCAGGTCTCCAGGTAGACGCACGCGGCGCCCTTGCGGCGGCCGCCCTGGTTGACGGCGGCGACCGAGGAGTCGAGGGTGCGCAGGAACGGCACGATGCCGTTGGACTTGCCGTTGGTGCCGCGGATCAGGCTGCCGCGCGAGCGGATGCGCGAGTAGGACAGGCCGATGCCGCCGGCGTGCTTGGACAGGCGGGCGATCTGCGCGTAGCGGTTGTAGATCGAGTCCAGGTTGTCCAGCGGGGAGTCGAGCAGGTAGCAGCTCGACATCTGCGGGTGGCGGGTGCCGGAGTTGAAGAGCGTCGGCGAGGAGGTGAGGTACTCCAGGCGGCTCATCAGGCCGTACAGCTCGGCCACCTCGCGCACCGACTGCTCGTTGTCGCCGACCGCCAGGCCACAGGCGACGCGGAGCAGGAAGTGCTGCGGGGTCTCGACCACCTTGCGGGTGATCGGGTGGCGCAGCAGGTAACGGGACTGCACGGTGCGCAGGCCGAAGTACTCGAAGCGGTCGTCGCCCGCGGCGTCGATCAGGGCGTTCAGCGCGGCGGCGTGCTTGGCGACGAAGTCCGCGGTGGTGTCGCCGATCAGGCCCTCGGCGTGGCCGACGGCGATCGAGGCGGAGAAGGACGTGGAGCCCTGGCTGTTCGCCTCGTCGACGATCTCCAGCGCGAGCAGGCGGGCGGCGAGCTTCGAGTACTGCGGGTCCTCGGCGATCATCGACGCGGCGGCGTCCACGGCCAGCCCGCGCAGCTCGGCGAAGTCCGAGCCGGCGTGGCGGCCGCGCAGCGCAGCGGCGGCGACATGGCCGGGGTCGACCTCGGGGAGGTCGACACTGCGGTCGGTGAGCAGCCGCAGCAGGGCGCCGCCGGGGTCGGAGACCTTCGGGTCGATGAAGGCGGTACCGGAGCCCTGGGCGGGCAGGGTGGCTGAGGCAGCGGTGGTCAAGGCGCTCTCTCCTGGCGGCGATCGGCGGCGGTGATCGGAGCCTCGGGCCGGTCGGGGCAGGGGAGCACGGCACGAACGCAAACGGCGTCGCGCGACGGTGTCTCCCCGGCCCGCCCGCGAGGCCCGGAGGGGTGGTGCTTGGTGCTGGCGCGGCCTCTGCGGGAGGGCCGTGGCGCACGCCGCCGGCAGGTACTCGGACTCGCGGGGACAGCTGCTCCAGCCGCCCGCACACCGCTGCGGGGCAGTCCCGGATTCGCACCGGGTTCCCCTGCATCGACAGCAGAAGCGAGCATACATGTAGTGCCGCTGCTCTGCGGCGGCACCATATGTTGTGCCTGTCGTGTCGCCCGCGTGGGCGGGCCCGTCGGCCGGTCAGTGCTTGAGATAGACCTTGTACGTGCTCGAATCGCCGGTCGGCGAAGTGAATTGCGCCACCAGTCGGTACTGCCCGCCGGCCGCCAGCGCGGCGCTCAGGGCGCGGTCGGTGGCGCGCGGCGCGGTGCTGTCGAGGACGACCATCGTGAACCAGCCGTCGCGGATCGCGGCGACGCTCCCGTCGTCCCCGTGGTGCTGCACGCCGGCCGCGTCGCGGTACTCCGTGCCGGTGCGCGCGGAGACCCACTGCTCGGGCTTGCTGACCGCGCCGAGGTAGTACTCGGCGAGTCCGTCGACCTCGGTGAGGTAGCGCCCCTGGGGCACCGCGTGGGACCGCAGGACGGCCAGCAGGCGGCCGGAGTCGGGTCCGTTCTGGTACCGCAGGGCGGACTGCTCCAGGCCGAGGGCGAGCAGCGCGACCCAGACCAGGATGCCGAGCTGGGGGTGGCGGAAGTGGGCGCCCACCAGCCGGGTCAGGCCGACCCCGGCGAGCGGGGCGGCCAGCAGCATGCCGTAGGCGAGGTGGCGGAACAGTGCCCCGGAGGTGCCGGTCCACACGTGCGCGGCCGGGACGAGCAGGGCGGTGGCGGTCAGCACGGTGCCGAGCAGGGCGCGGTGGCCGCGCGAGGTGGGAACGGCCTCCTTCTCGGGCGCGTCGTGCTCGTTCATCTGCTCGCGGCGCGCGTACGCGATCGTGCCGGCCACCGCGAGGACGGTGAACAGGCCGCTCCACTGGACGGTGGAGAGCAGGACGGCGCGGGCCGAGCCGGGGGCGTTGCCGTGCGAGGGCGACCACCCGGCGAGCTCGCCCAGCGTGCCGTACGGCAGCAGCAGGACGACGGTGCCGGCGGCCAGCAGCAGGGCGCGCAGGGCGGCCGGGCCGAGGCGGCGGTGCGGACGGGCGGTGGCCAGCGCGAGGCCGACCAGGGCGGGCACGGCGAAGGCCGCGGAGTACGCGACGGCGCAGGCGAGCGCGGCGGCCGGGGCGGCGGTCAGGACCAGCGCCGGATGTCGCCGTGAGGTGAACACCGTGGCCCAGGCCGCGAGGGCGACCAGCAGCACGGCGAGGGACTCGGGGGCGGCGTAGAAGCCGACCACGACGGTGGACTGCAGGACGGCGTAGACGGCTATCGCGCAGATCGCGACCCGCTCGTTGAACAGCCGCCGGGTCAGCGAGTACAGCAGCACGGTGGTGGCCAGCGCGAAGCCGAGGCTGAGCAGCCGGGTGCCCCAGATGCCGTTGGCGTCGGCGGCCGCGCCCGCCAGCGGCGGGTAGAGCCAGGGCGAGCCGTTGATCCGGTCGACCAGGTCGGTGGTGACCGGGGTGCCGTGCATCAGATGGGCGAGCTGCTGGCGGCCGGCGACCATCGCGGCGGCCTCGTCGGGGTGCGCGGCGGCGAGCAGGCGCAGCGAGAGCGCGGCCTGGACGGCCAGGACGGCGCCGAGCAGGCCGCGGGCGATCCAGCGGCGGCGCGGGCTGGTGCCCGGGTCCCAGCCGATCGTGGGGACCTGCGGGATGGTGTACGGGGCCAGCTCGATGCCGTCGGGGTTGGCCTCGGCGGTCGCGGTCGCGGTCGCGGTCGCCGTGGCCGTGGCCGCCCTGGCCGGTGCTGCGGTCGGCGTGGCGGTGTCCGTGCGGGGCCCGGGGACGGTCGGCTCCGACCCCGCGGCCCGGCGACGGGCGGCGCGGCCGGTCGCGGAGCCGGCGGGCACGGTGCGCTCGGGCGCGGTGCCGCTCTGCCGGCTGCCGTCGGGCGCGCTGCCGTCGGGCGCGGGCCCGTCGGGCACGGCGCCGCCGGGCGGTGCGTCGCCCTTCGGCGCGCGGCGGCGCGGGATGGGGGCGAACGGGTTGAAGTCGGAGTCAGTGCTCATCGGGGGTTCCGGATGTCGAAGCCGTAGCGGGGGTCGGACACGCGCTGCTTGAAGGCGGCGAGGGTGTCCGGGACCGCCTCGACCCGCCAGTCCGCCCGCTTGACGATGTTGAACCAGACGAAGCCGACGATGTCGTCGTGCGCTTCCAGCCCGGAGAACAGCTGGTCGATGTCGGCGCGTTGGCGCTTGCCCTGCTCGGAGGCGGTCTCGCTGATGAAGAAGGGCTTCTTGGAGAAGGTGCGGATCTCGGCCATGGTCGGCCCGTACAGGGTCTCGAAGGTCTTCGGCCCGCTCTTGGTGAAGTAGCCGGTCATGCCGGCCCAGTCGACGTAGGTGTCGCCGGGGTAGTACGGCGCCAGGCGGGTGTTGGGCGCGGGGTCGGTGATGTTGGGGCTCCACACCCAGATCACGTTGGTCGCGCCGGCCTGGTCGAAGATGTCGTGGACGTGGCGCCAGGCGCCGACGAAGTCCGCCGGGCTGGAGGCCTGGCGGCCCCACGGGTACCAGTCGCCGTTCATCTCGTGGGCGATGCTGACGGCGATCGGCAGGTTGAGCTTGGCGACGGCCTTGGCGACGCCGCGCACGTAGTCGTCGGTGTCCCCGGCCGCGATCGAGGCGAGCGAGTGGTCGTACGGCTCCCAGGCCATGTACGGCAGCGCCCCGGCCTCGTAGATCCGCCGCACGCCGGCGGTGTCGAAGCCGCCCTTCCAGTGGGCGTAGTACTCCAGGACGTTGGGCTGCTTGCCGATCGTGGCGCTGTAGGGGCCCAGCGCGTCCATCGAGGCGGGGACATCGGGCAGGGCGGCGCCGAGGTACTTGAGACCGGGCTTGAGCAGCGGCGTGACGTCGTACGGGACGCCGGCCGGCAGGGCCTTGGGCGTGGCGGCCCCGGTGGGGGCGGTGGCGGCACCGGCCGCGGCCGCGGTGCCGCCGGCCGCCTGGCCCGGGGCGGTGGTGGTGACCGCGGCGGGCGGGGCGAAGCCCTTCTGCATCGCGAAGCCCGGGTCCTCCGGGCCGCAGGCGGTGAGGAGCAGCAGGCCGGCCGTCAGCACCGGGAGCGCCAGCCGGCGACGGAGCCGACCGGCCCGTCGGGGGTGTGCGGTCATGGCGATCACACTGCTTCCGTGGGGCGCGGCTGGACGAGGACCCGGCCCACGATGGTGGCGTAGAACAGGCCGGAGGCGAGGACGAGGGCGAAGTTCAGCGGGCCCATGGTGAGCATCCGCCAGATGCTCAGGAACACCCAGAGCAGGGCCGTCCCGCCGCCCCAGGCGATGACGGCGATCCAGAAGCGGCGGGTCTTGTTCTTCTTGGCGCCGCTGGAGCCGGTCGGCTGCCAGGCCATCCGGTTGCGGCGCACGATGTCCCAGATGGCGAAGACGTGCGCCCAGCCGTACATCATGCGGGCGGCCCAGGCCTCCAGCCGGTAGGGGTTGCGGTGCCAGAGCGGGAAGACGACCGTCGCGTAGAGCAGTCCGGGCAGCACCAGCGCGGTGTTCTGCCAGCGGATCAGGTCGGGCCGGGCGAGCAGCAGGACGATCGGGATGAGCGGCGAGACGACGGTGAACAGCGCGGTGTGGATGTAGTAGAAGAACCCGGAGAGGTAGCAGGCGCGGGTGACCGGCCGGAGCTTGGTGGTCCAGAACTTCTTGCTGCCGAGCAGGCTCATCGAGCCGGTGCACCAGCGGTACTGCTGGTTGAAGAAGCCGCCGACGTTGTCCGGGCAGACACCGGTGGCGAGCGCCACGGGTATGTACTGCAGGTCCCAGCCGAGGCGGCGCAGGTCGAAGCCGGTGTGCACGTCCTCGGAGTGGCCGATCAGCGTGGTGCCGCCGTTCTCCTCCAGCGCGGCGCGCCGGTAGACCGCGCAGCTGCCGACGCAGATGGCGCCGTCGTTGCGCTGCCGGGAGACCTGCACCGTCCGGTAGAACAGCTCCTGGACGGCGCCCGCGCCGCGCTCGATCCAGTTCTGCGAGTCCAGGATGCGGAAGAACTGCGGGGACTGGACGATGCCGAGGCGGGGGTCGGCCTCCATGTAGGGGAGCATCTCGTTCAGCAGGTCCGGCCGGGGCGCGAAGTCGGCGTCCAGGATGAGGATGTAGTCGCTGTCGGAGTTGCGGAAGCCGAACTGCAGGTTGCCGGCCTTCTTGAACCAGCCGAGCTTGTTCCGGGTGCCGTAGACGAACCCGAAGTCGACGGCCATCTGTGCGAGTTGCGGGCTGTTGCTGTCGTCGAGGACGTACGGGGTGACCTCGCCCGGGTAGTGGTCGCGCAGCCGGGCGACGTGCGTCCAGGTGTTGTGCAGCACCTCGATCGGCTCGCCGGCGACGGGCAGGAAGACGTCGACGGTCGGATGGCGCTCCGGCTGCCAGGACTTGACCAGGGCGCGGTGCGCGGCCACGTCGAAGGTCTGGTTGAAGCCGTGCACCCACCGGGAGATCAGGTAGTAGGCGATGGTGAAGGCGAGCGGCGGGACGAACACGAAGAACCACGGCGTCGCGCTGAGCAGACCGATCTCGCTGGCCACCATGCAGCCGAAGCTGATGACGGAGAAGCAGGTCAGCACCCAGAGGTTGGTGCGCGCGTACAGGTACTTCTCGGTGTTGTCCGGGGGTTGGGGGAGCAGGCCCCACTGGTTGCGGGCGGCCGGGTCCCGTCGGCTCCGGCGTCGTGAGACGGGCGTTTGACCGCTGCCCGCGAGTCGCGTGCCCTCGGTGACAGTCACGTGCTCTACTCCCCCGAAGCCGTGTTGAGTCTGAACCTTCCCCGCACGGCGGCCGTTGTCGGTCGGTGCGCGGGGGGACGCCAGGATCGTACGGGACCGGTTGCTGTGAGTTCTCTCCCCCCTCTTCGGTCGGCGACCCGGAACCGATATCGAGCTCCGATCGTGATGTGAACGGAAGTGCGGGTGGAGCGCTTGTGTACGGTGTCCGCCCAGCGGGTGAGGACGGTTCGGGGAAGAGTGATGATCATCGAGGACGGCTCGGCCAGACGCGTGGCGCGGGGTCTGCGGGCGGCGGCCGCGTTCGGCGCGGTCGCGGCGCTGCTGGCCGGGTGCAGCGGCGAGGTCGGGGCGGTGGAACAGCCGCCGGCCGTCACCGCGACGACCGCGGCAGCCGGGTCCGGCCTCTGCTCGACCGTGCAGGAGCCCTTCCCCAAGCTGGCGATGGACGGCGGGTCGAAGGTCCTCGAACCGAACCCGTGGAACACCGCGGGCACGGTCTGCGTGGACCCGGTCGGGGACAGCGGGTTCACGGTGGGCCAGATCCGCGACTTCGTCCCGAAGAACCCGCTCGCCCCGGGCGCCTACCCCAACGTCTCCACCGCCCCGGGCGCGAGCGGACTGCCCGTACCGGTCAGCGCGTTGGGCGACGCGACCGCCGACTGGGACGCCAACGGCCGGGTCAGCGGCTCCTTCAACCTCTCCTTCGACCTCTGGTACGGCTCCACCCCGGACAACTGCCTGCCGGGGGAGAGCGCCGAGCTGATGGTCTGGCTGGACGCCACCGACAGCGTGCGCCCGGCCGGCGACAAGGTCGCGGACTCCCAGCAGTTCGGGGACGCGAGCTACCACGTCTACCAGGCGCCGATCACCGGCCCGCACAGCGTCATCAGCTACGTGCGCACGGCGCCGACCCACACCACCCGCGGCCTCAACCTGCGGCTGTTCACCGCCGACGCGATGGCCCGCGGGTACGTCCCCAAGGGCTCCTACCTGTGCCGGGTGCAGGCGGGCTTCGAGGTGTGGAGCGGCGGCACCGGCCTGCGCAGCGAGTCCTTCGCCTTCCACAACCGGGTCGGCCTGCCGGCCGGGGAGGTCCCGGCGGGGGCGCCCGGGATCTGCCTGCGGCACGGCGGCGGCGGGCTCGCGGGCACCCCGGTGACCGTCGGGACCTGCGGCGATCCGGGCGTCTCGACCGGCTGGACGGTGGGCAACGACGGTTCGCTGCGCGGCGGAGCGGCCTGCCTGGCGCCGACCGCCGACCGCGCGTCCGTGACGCTGGCCGAGTGCACCGGCGGCTCCGCGCAGCGCTGGGTGGCCGCCCCCGGGCAGCGACTGCGGCACCCGGACTCGGGTCTGTGCCTGGGCACCGCGGGCGGTGCGCTCGCGGACGGCACGCCGGTGCTCCTGAGGTCGTGCGCGGACACCGTCTCGCAGCGCTGGAAGCTGCCGTACAACGGGGTTGCGTGACGGGGCGCCGCGCGACCGGGGACGGAACGGCACTGACGTTCCGTCCGCGCACCCCCCATGGGCGTGTCGGGGCGGATGCCCTAGCATTCCGGCCATGAGCGATCGACCGGTACCGAGTGGCGAGCCGGGCCAGCCGCCCACGCCACCGCAGCAGGCACCGGCCGGGGGGGCCGCTCCGGCCACCGGTGTGCCACCGCAGTCTCCGAGCGGTGCCTTCGGCCCCGCGTCCGGCTACGGGCCGCCGCCCGGTGCGCCTGCGCAGCAGCCCCAGCAGGTGACGCCCCATCCGTTCCCGCAGCCGGTGCCGCCGGTGCCGCAGCCGGGCGGCGGGCCGGCCCCGGTGGTGCCCGGTCCGGTGCAGCCGGGTCCGGTGGCGCCGCCGCAGGCGCAGCCGCCCGTCCAGCAGCCGCCCCTGCCGCAGCCGCCCGTCCAGCAGCAGCCCCAGGCCGTCCCGCAGCCCGTCCAGCAGCCGCCCGCGCCGCAGCCCGGCCCGCAGGCGTTCCCGTCGGCCGCGCAGCCGGCGCAGCCCACGCAGCCCGCGACGCAGTGGCAGCAGCAGGGCGGCTTCCCGCCGCCGGCCGGCTCCTCCGGCACGCCGGACTGGGAGGCGCTGGCCGAGCGGAACGAGCAGGCCGCCAAGCGCGGCCGCCGGCTCAAGCTGGTCGGCGTGCTGACCGCGGTGGTCGTGGTGGCGGCGGCCGGTGGCGGCGGGTTCTGGTACTACCAGCACTCCAAGGACACCAAGAAGACCACGCAGAACACCACCTCGGCGAGCCCGACGGCCCCGGTCTCGACCGGCCCGTCGACCCCGTCGAGCGCCCCGCCGGTCAAGGGCATCGACAGCCCGCCGACCGTCGGCAGCCTGCCCGCCAAGACGGGCCAGGTGCCGCTGAACCTCGGCGCCGACGCCAAGCAGGGGACGATGGCCGGGTTCTCCGGACAGGTCCTCAGGCTGCCCAGCGGGCCGGACTCCTTCGCCTCGACGTCCACCTCGATCGTCGACGTGAACAAGAGCTTCACGGTCTCCGCCCGGGTGCTGGTCGACCTGCCCAACGGCAACCGCAGCGCGGTCAGCCAGGGCGACGGCCAGTACTACTCGTACTCGCTGGGCCGGGCCAACAACAACGGGCACGACCAGTGGTACTTCAAGGTCCAGGTGCCGGGCGGCGGTTCGGCGATCGCCTGGTCCAAGGGCGACGCGACGGTCAACCAGTGGGTGCTGCTGACCGGGGTGTACGACGACCCGACGGGCCAGCTCACCCTGTACGTCAACGGCGCTCCGCAGTCCTCGGCCAAGTCGGCCGGGGTGCAGCCGAGCGGCACCAACTCCCTGCAGGTGGGGCGGCTGAGCTCCAACTCGCAGTGGGCCGACCCCTGGCACGGCGCGGTCGCCGACATCCAGCTCTGGAGCCAGGTGCTGCCGGAGGCCGACATCGTCAAGATCGTCGCCGGTCCGAGCTCGCCGCCGTCCGTCCCACCGGTGGGGGCCTGGCTCAGCGGCTGAGCCCGCCCGGGGCCGCCCGGCCTCCCGATCGTCCGGCCGCCGCGCCCCGGCAGTGGGGGGCGGCGGCCGAAGCGCGCCCCGGGGCGCGCGCCCGCCGGCGCGCGTCCGGATGCGAAAGCCCAGATGAGGAGCAGTACTGATGAGCGCGGACGGCCGCTGGATCCGGCCCGAGTCCACCCGCAAGCCCGTCCTGGGCGGGGCCAGGCAGGGCGGGGTGGCCCTCGGCGAGCGCGACCGCGCGGCCGCCGCGCCGGCGCAGCCGTCCCCGGCCGACCGGCGCCGCCGCAAGTCCGGCCCGCCCCGGGTGCCGCACCCGGCCCGGCCGGCGCTGCGGGCCGACTGGCTGCCGCTGCTGGCCGTGCTGCTCGTCCAGGGCGCGCTCTCGTACCACCTGATCCTCAGCAACACCGCCTTCATCGACGAGGGCACCTACATCTACGCCGGCTACCAGGAGATCGCGCACCTGCGGCACGGCACCCCGGTGTCGACGTACGAGACCTTCTTCTCCGGCTCCCCGCTGATCTACCCGGTCGTGGTGGCCGCCGCGGACTTCGCCGGCGGGCTGAACGGCGCCCGGCTGCTGAGCCTGGTGTTCATGCTCTCCGCCACCGTGGCCGTCCACCTGGCGACCCGGCGGCTGCACGGCTCGCTCGCGGCCTTCTGCGCGGCGGCGGCCTTCGTGGCGCTCGGCCCCACCCAGTTCCTGGGCGGCCTGGCCACCTACGACGCGATGGCGCTGGCGATCCTCGCCTGGGCCGGGTACTTCGCGGTGCGGCTGACCACCGGCGGCGGGTACCCGAGCCTGGTCGCCTCCGGTCTGCTGCTGGCGCTGGCCGGCGCCACCAAGTACGCCGCGCTGCTGTGGGTCCCGGTGGTGGCGGGCATCGCGGTGCTGGCCGGGCCGCGCGGGTCGCTGCGCTCCCGGGAGGCCTGGCGGCGCGGGCTGCTGGTCCTGCTCACCTTCGTGGTGGCGGTCGGGGCGGCGGCCGCGGCGGCCGGCGAGCGCTACGTCAACGGCTTCAACCACACCACGCTCAAGCGCGCCCCCGGCCACGACTCGTACTCCTACGTGGCCTCGGAGGCCGCCCGCTGGGTCGGCCCGCTGCTGGTGGTGGCGCTGATCGGCGTGGTGGTGCAGCTGGTGCGGGCGCGCCGGCGCGGCGGCGCGGCCTGGCCCGAGTTCTGGCTGGCCGTCCTGCTGCTGCTGGCCGGGCTGATGGCGCCGGTGAACCAGGTCCGCATCCACACCTGGCTGTCGCTGCAGAAGCACGTCGACTTCGGGGCCTGGTTCTCCTGCGTCGTGGTGGGCCTGGTGCTGGCCCGCACGGTGCTGTGGCTGAAGGGCCGCCTGCACCTGGTGGCCGGGGTCGCGGCCGCCGTGCTGGTGGTCGGCCCGCTGGCCTGGGTGGGCGCCGCCCAGGGCCGGGAGATGTACGGCGAGTGGTCGAACTCGAAGGGGTTCGTCGCCGCGCTGGAGCCGTACATCGTCAAGGGCGAGGACAAGTACCTGGTCGAGAACTACAACGTCCCGGCGTACTACCTGCGCAAGCAGAGCAACTGGCAGCAGTGGCACGACCTGGTGGCGGTCTTCCGCCGCGACCCGGCCACCGGCGAGATGCAGAACGGCGTGCCCGCGATCCAGGCCGGCATCCAGGCGCACGAGTGGAAGGTCGTGGTCCTGGACTTCACCCAGACCGGGGCCACCGACAAGGCGATCCAGCCGACGCTGAAGGCCGCCGGGTACCGGGTGGTCACCGTCGTGAAGAGCGGCCCGCACGGCCAGTACACCGTCTACGTGGCGCCCGGCTACGACAAGCAGCCGTGACCGGCGCCGCGCGGGCGTGACCGGCGCTCAGAACGCCAGGGTGTAGACCATCAGGTCCATCCCCGGGTACGGCGCCCAGTCGCGCTCGGGGGTGCGTCGGAAGCCGACCCGCTCGTAGACGCGGTGGGCGGCGGTCATCTCCGGGCGGGTGGAGAACGCCATGCCGGCCAGACCGAGTTCGCGGGTGCGGGCGAGGGAGGCGCGCACCAGCGCCTCGCCGACGCCCCGGCCGCGGGCGGCGGCGTCGGTGGCGAGCATCCGGATCTCGCCCTCGCGCTCGGTGGCGATGTCCGCCCACTCGGTGCCGCCGACCGCGAAGGTCACGCAGCCGAGGACCCGTCCCTCGGCCGGGTCGACCGCGACCAGGAGCTCGGCCTCCCGGGCCCGGCGCTCGGCGTCGCGCAGGAGCTCGACGTAGCTGCTCCCGGGCGAGGTGAAGCCGCCGTCGACGAAGGCCTCGACGGTGATGCGGCCGGCGTCTTCGAGGTCCTCCGGAAGGGCCGGGCGGATGAGGTAGTCCATGCGGCCAGTGTGCCGGAGCCGGCCGGGGTGCGACGCTCCGGGGTCGAACGGGCCGCCCCGGCCGGGGTGCAACGCTCCGGGGTCGAACGGGCCGCCTCGGCCGGGGCGCAGGCCGGGGCGGACGGGTGCGGCGGGTGCGGCGGGATGGTGGGCGCGGTGCCGTACAGCCGGTCGGGCCGGGCGAGGTCGGCCGGGTAGCCGCCCGGGCGGTGGTGGTTGTCGCGGCCGGCCGCCGCGCCGCGGGAGACCTCGCGGCCGATCAGGACGCCGAGCAGGCCGAAGCCGCCGACGGCTCCGGCCAGGGCGAGTGCGCCGGCGATGGTGTCGTTGTCCATGCGCTCCACTCTGGCCGGGCGCGGCGGCGCCCACGAGTGGCAGGAATGACCGATGCCCTCGAAATCCTGCCAGCCGACGCCTTCCCCCGCGCGGGGCTCCCGGGGCATCCTGGACGGCATGCGGAACAGCGGGGGCAGGCTGCAGAACGTGGTCGCGGTGGTGCTGGAGGAGATCCACCCCTTCGAACTGGGCGTCGCCTGCGAGGTGTTCGGCCTCGACCGGACCGCCGACGGACTGCCCGGCTACGACTTCGCGATCGCCGGCGCCCGTCCGGGGTCGCACACCACCCACTCGGGCTTCACCGTGGACGTCCCGCACGGCCCCGAGCGGCTGGCCGGCGCCGACCTCGCGGTGGTCACCGCGTCGGGCGTCCGCGCGCAGTACCCCGAGCCGCTGCTGGCGGCGCTGCGCGCGGTGGTGGCGGACGGCGGCCGGGTGCTCTCCATCTGCAGCGGCGCCTTCGTCCTGGGGGCCGCCGGGCTGCTGGACGGCCGCCGCTCCGCGACGCACTGGCGGTACGGCGAGGCACTGGCCGCGCGCTTCCCGCTGACCACCGTCGAGCCGGACGTGCTGTACGTGGACGACGACCCGGTGATCACCTCCGCCGGGACGGCGGCCGGCATCGACGCCTGCCTGCACCTGGTGCGCAAGGTACAGGGCGCCGAGGTGGCCCGGGAGATCGCCCGCCGGATGGTGGTGGCGCCGCACCGGGAGGGCGGGCAGGCCCAGTTCGTCAACCGCCCGCTGCCCGAGGGCGGCGGCGACTCGCTGGCCCCGCTGCTCGACTGGATGCGCCACCACCTCGACGAGGAGTCCACCGTCGAGCAGTTGGCCGCCCGGGCGCACATGTCGCCGCGCACCTTCGCCCGCCGGTTCCGGCAGGAGACCGGGACCACCCCGCACCGCTGGCTGGTCGGGCAGCGGGTGCTGCTCGCCCAGCGGCTGCTGGAGTCCACCACCGAGCCGGTGGACGCGATCGCCGCCCGCTGCGGCTTCGGCAACGCGGCCGCGCTGCGGCACCACTTCGGCCGCCGGCTGGGCACCACGCCGCTGTCCTACCGGCGCGGCTTCGCCGATCCGTCGCTGGTGTGACGGCACCGGCGTGAGGGCGTGGGCGTTGCGGCGCCGAGACGACGGTGCGTCAGTCCTCCGCGGCCGCCAGGTGGTCGACGACGTTCCAGCGGTCCGGCCGCAGTCGCCCCTCCTGGGCCCGCCACATGCTGGTGGAGCAGTTGTGCACCGGCCCGAGCGCGACGAGCTGCTCCTCGGTGAGCCGGTCCAGCGCGTAGCGGAGCATCAGCACCGTGCAGTCGTGCGCGACCAGCAGGACGGGCCGGCCGGCCTCCTCCTCGCAGACGTCCCGCAGCAGGCTGCGCACCCGCAGCGCGACGTCGGCCCAGGACTCGCCGCCGGGCGGGCGGTAGTAGAGCTCGCCCATCTTGCGGCGCCGGGCCGCCTCCTCCGGGTGCTTGGCCTCGATGGCGGCCTTCGGCAGCATCTCCAGGACGCCGAGCTCGCGGTCGCGCAGCCGCTCGTCGTAGCGGACGGCCAGCGAGACCGGGACGGCGCCGAGCCCGGCGGCCTGGGCGAGCGCGATTCCGGCGGTCTCCGTGGTGCGCACGTACGGTGAGCACCAGACGCTGCGCGGCCGGTCGGCGCTGGGCAGGGCGGCCCACCAGCGGCCGAGCGCCCGGGCCTGCTCCCGGCCGTGCAGCGACAGCGGGATGTCGGCGTCGCGGCAGCTGATCGGGACGCTGAGCGCGCCGGCGGCCTCGGCCAGCTGGAACTCCACGTTGGCGGTGGACTCGCCGTGCCGGGTCGCGATCAGGACGGACGGCAGCCGGGTGGCCGCCGCCGGACGATGGGCCGTGAGGTGGTGGTGGCTCTGGGTGGACTGGTGCTGGCCGTTGAGGGTGGTACCGAGTTCTGCCATGGCCGCGAGCTCCCCGTGGTCGATCAGGTCCCGGCCGGTTGCCGGTCCGGTCTGGTGGTGCCCGGCGTGCACGCCTGTTCATACATATGATCGCGCCGCCTTCTCCAGTGTTCACGGAGAAGGCGGCACGATCACAGGGCGCGTACGTCGCGAATCAGTGCGCCGCTACGGGCTCCGGCGCGTTCTTCAGCTCGTCGTCGCCGGCGTCGGCGCTGTAGTCGGACGGCTTGGTCTCGTCCGGGCCCTCGGGCGCCTTGGCGGCCCGCAGCACGAGGGTGAGCGCCACCGCGACGATCAGGTTCAGCGCGAAGGCGGTCAGGCCGATGTAGCCGATCTCGCCGATGCCGGGGATCTCGGCGGCGTTGCCGCCGAAGTGCTTGGTGGCCGGGCTGGCGAGGCCGTACGCCTTCCAGGTGCCGTAGACCATGCCGGCCGCCCAGCCCGCGAACAGCGCCCAGTGGTGGAACCAGCGGGTGAACAGGCCGCCGACGATGGCGACGAAGGTCTGCAGGATCCACAGGCCGCCCAGCAGCTGCAGGTTGATCGCGGCCTGCTTGTCCATGCCGAGCACGAAGACCAGCGCGCCGACCTTCACCAGCAGCGAGACCGCCTTGGCGACGCGGGTCTCGTCGGCGGGGGTGGCGGCGGGCTTGAGCCAGTCCTTGTAGACGTTGCGGGTGAACAGGTTGGCCGCAGCGATCGACATGATGGCGGCCGGCACCAGCGCGCCGATCCCGATCGCGGCGAAGGCCACGCCGGTGAACCAGTCCGGGAACATGCTCGCGAACAGCTGCGGCACCGAGAGCTGGGCGTTGTAGGTCTTGTCGCCCTTGCCGACGCCCGCCGCGATCGCCATGAAGCCGAGCAGCGCCAGCAGGCCCAGCATCAGCGAGTACGCGGGCATGATCGCCATGTTGCGGCGCACGGTGTTGCGGGACTTGGAGGCCAGCACACCGGTCACCGAGTGCGGGTACATGAACAGGGCCATCGCAGAGCCGAGGGCCAGCGTCGCGTACGTCCACTGCTTGTCGTGCGGGACGGTCATCGCCCCCTTGGCGCCCGGTGCGCCGAACTTGTGCGCGGCCGCGTCGAAGATGTGCCCGTAGCCGCCGAGGCGGATCGGGATGTAGATCACCGCGACGATGATCACGATGTAGATCAGGGCGTCCTTGACGAAGGCGATCAGCGCCGGGGCGCGCAGGCCGGAGGAATACGTGTAGGCGGCCAGCACACCGAAGGCGATGAACAGCGGCAGGTCCTTGACGAACCAGTTGGCGTTCTCCCCGCCGCCGACGCCCAGCACGTCCAGCACCGCCTGGATGCCGACGAGCTGCAGGGCGATGTACGGCATGGTGGCCAGGATCCCGGTCAGCGCGACCACCAGGGACAGCGGCCGCGAGCCGTACCGGCCGCGGACGAAGTCGGCCGGGGTCACGTAGCCGTGCACCCGGGAGACCGACCAGAGCCGCGGCAGGAAGAGGAAGACCAGCGGGTAGGCGATGATCGTGTACGGCACGGCGAAGAACCCGGCCGCGCCGGTGGCGTACACGGCGGCCGGGACGGCGACGAAGGTGTACGCGGTGTACAGGTCGCCGCCGAGCAGGAACCAGGTCACCCAGGTCCCGAAGCTGCGCCCGCCCAGGCCCCACTCGTCCAGGTGCGCCGCGTCGTCCGCGCGGCGCCAGCGCGAGGCGAGGAAGCCCATCACGGTGACCAGGGCGAAGAACAGCACGAAGACCACGAGGGCCGGCACGTTGACGTCCTTCATCGGACACCGCCCTTCCGGGCCGCCTTGCGGGCCTTCTCGTCCCGGTTGATCAGCAGGTACGCGGCGACGGTGAAGACGGCCGACGCAGGCACCCAGAGCAGCTGGTACCAGTAGAAGAACGGAATCCCGGCCACCGCCGGGTCCGACTTGTCGTACGAGGACACCCAGAGCATCGCGACGATCGGCACGAGCAGGGCGAGACCGGCCAGCACCCGCTCGGGGGTCACCGCCGGGACGGGCGCCCCGACTGGCTCGGGCATGACATCTTCGAACGTATCGGGATCAGACGGCATCTTCGGCTCCGCTCCGGAGGGTTCTCCCCGTCGGCGCCGCAGCCCCGGGAGCACCGCACGCCCCCGCGAGCCCGCCGGGCAGCACCATCGGTGATCGGCAGTCAGTACGGCTGCGCAATCTAGAGCATGGCGTGATCCATGTCACCGGGAACGACGGAACTTCCCACCAGTCGGACGTGACCGACCGATCCCCGCCGCCGCGGGACACGAAAAACACCGTCACGGGAAGCGGAAGGCACCGGCGCGCAGGTCGCGCGCGCCGGTGCCCGTGGCGCGGTGGGGGAGTGCGTCCGCGCCGGACGCTTCAGCCGGGGCGGCACCCGCTCCGGGAGCCGTCCCGGGTGCCTGCTCCGGGCGCCTACTCCGGGCGCTTCAGGCGGGTGATGAACTTGTAGCGGTCGCCCCGGTAGATGGAGCGGACCCACTCGACCGGGTTGCCCTCGGCGTCGAAGGAGTGCCGGGACAGCTGCAGCATCGGCAGGCCGAGGTCGGAGCCGAGCAGCCCGGCCTCGCGCGGGTTGGCCAGGGTGGTCTCGATGGTCTCCTCGGCCTCGGCCACGGTGACCCCGTACACCTCGCGCAGCGCCGCGTACAGCGAGTTGTGCTTGGCCAGGTTGCGCCGCAGGGCGGGGAAGCGCTTCGCGGACAGGTGCGCGACCTCGATGGCCATCGGGTCGCCGTTGGCCAGGCGCAGCCGCTCGATCCGCAGCACGCGCCCGCCGGGCTTGATGTCGAGCAGCGGGGCGAGGTGGTCGTCGGCGGTGATGTAGCCGATCTCGATCAGCCGTGAGGCGGGTTCCAGGCCCTGGGCCCGCATGTCCTCGGTGTAGGAGGTGAGCTGCAGCGCCTGGGCGACCTTGGGCTTGGCGACGAAGGTGCCCTTGCCCTGGATGCGCTCCAGCCTGCCCTCGACGACCAGTTCCTGCAGGGCCTGGCGGACGGTGGTGCGCGAGGTGTCGAACTGGGCGGCCAGGGCGCGCTCCGGCGGGACCGGGGTGCCGGCCGGCTGGGTCTCGGTGAGCTGCAGCAGGTGGCGCTTGAGCCCGTAGTACTTGGGGACGCGCGCGGTCGGGTCGGTGCCGGCCTGGTTCGGGAGGTTCTTCACCTCGGGGTCTTCGGCCTGGGCGGTGGTTCCCCCGTCGCTGCTCATCGGACCTGTTCTCCCGCTTCTCGCAGGGCCTTCACAGGCCCCACCACATCGTTAACGGCTCACATCGTTGCATGTATGGCTGCGGAACGAATACCTCATCACGCGATGAACGATGTGCGGTGTCGGCTTGATAACGGGTGGTCGAGATCGGTCGAACAGCCGTTGACAGGCCCATTGGTCTAGGCCAAGCTCCAGGCATCTGGTCTACACCACTAGGCCGGTCACTATTCATCCCCCCACCCGTTCGAAGGGTTCCGCGGCACCGATTCCCCCGCTTTGTGTGGGTCTGCCGCTGCCGCCCGACGGGGGTAAACCAGGCATCCCTCAGGAGGATGGCGTGAAGCGTCAGCTCATCGCGGCGGTCGGCGTCGCAGCAATGGTCGTCGGCCTGGCGGCTTGCGGCTCGGACGGCAAGAAGAGTGACGGTGACTCGAAGTCGTCGTCCTCCTCGGCGGCCGACAAGTACAAGGGCAAGACGCTGAAGGTGTGGCTGATGACCGGCTCGGCCCCGAAGGGCTGGACGGACGCGGTCAAGGCGGACTTCGAGACCACCTACCCGGGCTCCAAGGTCGACTTCCAGATCCAGGAGTGGGACGGCATCGGCCCGAAGGTCACCGCCGCGCTGTCCGAGGGCTCCGTCGACGTCCTGGAGATCGGCAACACCCAGACCGCCGGTTACGCGGCCTCGGGCGGCCTGCTGGACATCACCAAGGACAAGTCCGCCCTGGGGGGCGACGGTTGGGCCGCCAACCAGAACGAGGCCGCGATCCTGGACGGCAAGCAGTACGCCGCCCCGTGGTGGGTCTCCAACCGCGTCGTCGCCTACAACAAGGACCTGTGGGCCAAGGCCGGCCTGACCGACACCCCGAAGACCCTGGACGAGTTCTACACCGACCTCGACAAGCTCAAGGGCACCGAGGGCGTCGCCGACCCGATCTACCTGCCGGGCCAGGAGTGGTACACCTACTTCGGCCTGCTGACCGGTGAGGGCGGCAAGATCGCCAAGAAGGACGGCGACAAGTGGGTCGGCGGCCTGTCCTCGCCCGAGGCGCAGAAGGCCTTCGAGACCTACAAGAAGCTGCAGGGCTACTCGGCCACCGGTCCGAAGGACAAGGACGAGGCCACCCCGCAGCAGAAGGACGTCTTCGCCAAGGGCAACGTCGGCGCCATGATCGCCCTCGGCTGGGAGCTGCCCAAGCCGGAGGAGATGGCCAAGGACAAGATCGGCTTCTTCCCGCTCCCGGGCAAGACCGCCGACAAGCCCTCCGGTGTCTTCCTCGGCGGCTCGAACCTCGCGGTCGCCTCGCAGAGCAAGAACACCGACATGGCGAAGGACTTCCTGAAGGTCGCCCTCAACGACAAGAACGAGGGCCTGGTCGCCGCTGCGGGCAACATCCCCAACAAGGCCGCGCTGAACAGCCAGATCACCGGTGACTTCGCGAAGGCCGCCCAGACGGCCGCGGCGGTCGGCGGCATCACCCCGAACACCCCGAACTGGGCCAGCGTCGAGGACAAGCCGAACCCGATCAAGGACTTCCTGACCGCCGCCCTGCAGGGCGGCGACTACGCCGCCACGGCCAAGAAGTACGACGACGAGATCGCGAAGCGGCTCAACCAGAAGCAGTAGGCATCGAGCGGCGTCGCTCACCGGCTCCCGGCGGGGGGCCGGTGGGCGGCGCCCGTCCGTCGTGGTCGGGTTGTGAGGAAGTGAGAACGATGGCTGTGCATTCAGAGCGGGTGCAGGCACCGTCCCCGGACGCGGGGGAGGCCGTGGTGGACGGGACCGGGACGACTGTCGCGGGCGGCGGTGCCGGCGGCGCCGGACCGAAGCGCACCAGACCGCCGGGCGCCCCCGGACTGGGCTCCCGCTTCGCGCCGTACCTGTTGCTGCTGCCGGCCACCCTGGCGACCATCGCCCTGCTGGGCTGGCCGCTGGTCAAGACGGTCCTGCTGTCGTTCCAGAACCTCAACAGGCGCCAGCTGGTCATGCACCTCACGGAGTGGACCGGCTTCGACAACTACAAGGAGCAGCTGACCGACCCGGACTTCTGGTCGGTCACCGGGCGCACCGTCGTCTTCACCCTGGTCAACGTGGTGCTGATCATGGTCGGCGGCACGCTGGTCGGCCTGCTGCTCAACCACCTCGGCAAGCGGATGCGCCTGGCGCTGTCGATCTCGCTGCTGATGGCCTGGGCCATGCCGGTGGTCGCCGCGACCACCGTCTACACCTGGCTGTTCGACCAGCAGTGGGGCGTCGTCAACTGGTTCCTGGACCAGCTCGGTTGGCACTCCATGGCCGACTACAACTGGCTCAGCTCGCAGTACTCGACCTTCTTCGTGGTCATCCTGCTGATCGTCTGGCAGTCGATCCCGTTCGTGGCGTTCAACATGTACGCCGCTCTGACCACCATCCCCAAGGAGCTCTACGAGGCCGCCCGGATGGACGGCGCCGGCTCCGGCAAGATCTTCAGCCTGGTGATCTTCCCCAACCTGAAGCCGTTCTTCCTCGCCACGACCTTCCTCGAAGTCATCTGGGTGTTCAAGTCCTTCACCCAGGTCTACGCGATCAACGGCGGCGGCCCCGAGAACCTGACCAGGACCCTGCCCGTGCACGCGTTCCTGGAGGGCTCGTCCGGCCAGCACTACGGCATCGGCTCCGCGATCGCGGTGCTCACCATCCTGATGCTGGGCGCGCTGATGGCGTACTACTTCCGCATCATGATCAAGCAGGAGGACGAGCTGTGAGGCGCTCTCTCTTCGGACGTACCTGGCCGAACGTGATCGCGGTCGTCCTCTTCGTCTTCTTCATCTTCCCCGTCTACTGGATGGTCGCGACCTCCTTCAAGCAGGACCGCGACATCATCAGCAAGACGCCGGTGTTCCTCCCGCTCGACGGCACGCTCGACCACTTCACCACCGCGGTCAACGCGCCGAACTTCTGGACGTACGTCGCCAACAGCGTCACCGCCACCGTCGGCGCGGTGCTGCTCTCGCTGGTGATCGCGACCCTGGCGTCCTTCGCCATCGCCCGGATGAAGTTCCGCGGCCGCAAGGCCTTCGTGCTGGTCGTCATGATCGCGCAGATGGCGCCGTGGGAGGTCATGACCATCGCGGTGTACATGATCTCCCGCGACAACGACATGCTGAACAGCCTGCTGCCGCTGACGCTCTTCTACATGATGATGGTCCTGCCCTTCACCATCTGGACGCTGCGCGGCTTCATCGCCGCGGTGCCGAAGGAGCTGGAGGAGTCGGCCATGGTGGACGGCTGCACCCGCACCCAGGCCTTCGTGAAGGTGATCTTCCCGCTGCTGGCCCCCGGCCTGATGTCGACCTCGCTGTTCGGCTTCATCACGGCGTGGAACGAGTTCCCGCTCGTCCTGATCCTGAACAAGGAGGAGGGCAAGACCCTCCCGCTGTGGCTGTCCTCCTTCAAGACGGCCTTCGGCAACGACTGGGGCGCCACCATGGCGGCGTCCACGATGTTCGCCATCCCCGTGCTGATCCTGTTCATCTTCCTGCAGCGCAAGGCGGTCGGCGGTCTGACCGACGGCGCCGTGAAGGGCTGAGTCACCGTGAGCATCCTCGTTCCCACCGTGCCGGACAGCGACCAGCTGCACCGCGACGCCCTGACCGTCCTGCAGCCCGGCTTCGTCGGCACCGAGCCGCCGCAGTGGGTGCTGCGCCACCTCGCCGCCGGGCTCGGCTCGGTCGCGCTGTTCGACCGCAACGTGGCCGACCTCGACCAGCTGTCCGCGCTCACCCGGGCGCTGCGCGCCGAGAACCCCGACCTCCTGATCGCCATCGACGAGGAGAGCGGCGACGTCACCCGGCTGGAGGCGGGCTCCGGCTCCTCCTGGCCCGGCAACCTGGCGCTCGGCGCGATCGACGACCCGGCGCTGACCAGGGACGTCGCCCGCGAGCTCGGCCGGGCGCTGGCCGCGGCCGGCGTCAACTACAACTGGGCGCCCACCGCGGACGTCAACTCCAACCCGCGCAACCCGGTCATCGGGGTCCGCTCCTTCGGCGCCGACCCCGAGCTGTGCGCCCGGCACACCGCCGCCTGGGTCGAGGGCCTGCAGTCGGCCGGCGTGGCCGCCTGCTCCAAGCACTTCCCGGGGCACGGCGACACTGCGGTGGACTCGCACCACGGCCTGCCGGTCATCGACGTCGACCTGGACGTGCTCCGGGCCCGCGACCTGATCCCGTTCCAGGCGGCGATCGCGGCCGGCACCAAGGCCGTGATGACCGCCCACATCATGATCCCGGCGCTGGACCCGAAGCTGCCGGCCACCCTCAGCCCGACCGTGCTGCGCGACCTGCTGCGCGCCGCGCCGGCCGACGGCGGCCTCGGCTACCAGGGCCTGATCGTCAGCGACGCGATCGAGATGGGCGCCATCGCCGACACCTTCGGGATGGGCGAGGGCACCGTGCTGGCCCTGGCGGCCGGCGCGGACGCGATCTGCGTCGGCGGCGGGCTCGCCGACGAGGAGACGGTCCTGATGCTGCGCGACGCCATCGTGGCGGGCGTGCGGGCCGGCCGGCTGGGCGAGGAGCGGCTGGCGGACGCCGCCGCGCGGGTCCGGGCGCTGGGCAGCTGGGGCCGGATCTCGGCCCAGGGCGAGCGGCCGGAGCCGGACCTGGCGGTCGGCCTGCGGGCCGCGCGCCGGGCGCTGAAGGTGGTCCGGGCGCCGGGCCTGGTGGCGCCTCCGGTGAGCGAGCGCCCGTACGTGGCCTCGTTCTCGGACGAGCCGAACATCGCCGTCGGCGACGTCACCCCGTGGGGTGTGGCCGGCATGCTGGCCGACCGTTTCCCCGGCACCCGCACCCGCGCGGTGTCGGCCGCCGAGGCCGCCCCGGAGCAGCTGGACGCGCTGGTCGACGAGCTGCTGGCCGGGGCCGAGGGCCGCCGCCTGGTGCTGGTGGTCCGGGACGTGCACCGCTACCCGTGGATGTCCGCCGTGCTGGGCCGCCTGGTGGCGGCCCGCCCGGACGCCGCCGTGGTCGAGATGGGGCTGCCCCAGTCCGAGCCGGTCGGCGCGCTCCACATCGCCACCCACGGCGCCGCCCGGGTCTGCGGGCTGGCGGCCGTGGAGGTGCTCACCGGGCAGCCGGGAGCGATCGGCTGAACCGACCAGGGGAACGTCACCGGCCGGAGCCGGTGGACGTCGGCCCACGGGCCCGTCATGCGCATGTCGCATGGCGGGCCCGTTTCCGTTTCCCCGGCGTTGGCCCGCGGATCCGCCGGGTGACCGTGTTCCCTCAAGTGAGCCTTAAATCCACCTTAATTTCCACTTACGGTGACGGGGCGGCGACTGATCGCCACGGGGTACAACGGCTCTGCAACGGCCTTGGTCGCAAAGGCTGTTGGCCGTTGACACCGCCATTGGTCTAGGCCAGAGTCCAGTCATCCGGTTCGAATTTCAACCTCACCGGATGTGGTATCGGCCCACCCCGAAGCACGTCGCCGCCCCCTGTCCGGACTCTCCGCTGCGGGCGCCAATCACGCTGCCGGCGGGCATCACGGCTCTCAACACCCTCGGAGGACGGCGTGAAGACGCGTCAGCTCATCTCGGCGCTCGGGACCATGGCACTGGCGGCGGGCCTGACGGCGTGTTCCTCGTCGGGCTCACCGTCGGGCGACGGCAAGGGCTCCGCCGCCTCGAAGGCCGCCACCGGCACCGTCACCGTCTGGCTGATGGACGACGCCCAGAAGAACTGGCCCGACCTCGTCCAGCGGGTCAACGACGAGTTCGCCGCGAAGTACCCGAACGTCGCCCTCAAGCTCTCGTACCAGGGCTGGGCGGACAAGGTCACCAAGCTGGACAAGGCGATCGCGGAGGGCTCCGCCCCCGACGTCGTCGAGCTGGGCAACACGGAGACCATGAAGTACGTGCTGTCCGGCGCGCTCGCCCCGGTGGACCGGACCAGCTTCGACAACTCCGACAGCTGGATCAAGGCGCTCGCCAACACCTGCACCTACCAGGACAAGCTCTGGTGCGTGCCGTACTACGCCGGCTCGCGGGTCGCCATCTACAACTCCGCGGCCTTCCAACAGGTCACCGGCAGCGCCGAGTTCCCGAAGACCGAGCCCGAACTGCTGGCCGCGCTGGACAAGGTCGCGGACAGGAACAAGGCGGACAGGACCTTCTCCCCGCTCTACCTGCCCGGCCCGTACTGGTACGCGGCGATGAGCTACGTGGCCGCGTACGGCGGCAGCATCGCCAAGTTCGACAGCGCCGGGAACTGGCACGGCACCCTGCACGACCCCAAGTCCCAGGAGGGCATCGGCCACTTCGTCGACCTGGTGCGCAAGTACAACAAGGGCGACCTGACGGTGAACGAGCAGAACCAGTTCGAGTCGATGGCCCGCGGGCACGCCGCGTCCTTCTACGGCAACGGCTACGAGGCGGCCTCCGTCACCGCGCCGGTCACCGGCGACCCGAGCCTCAAGGACGCCGTCAAGGTGGCCACCATGCCCGGCCCGGACGGCAAGCCGCTGCCGACCTTCATCGGCGGCTCCGACCTCGCCGTCACGGCCAAGTCCCCGTCGGTGGCGCTGGCGGCCGACTGGATCCGGATGTTCACCAGCAGCAAGTCCGAGCAGGCGCTGGCCGACAAGGACATCCTGCCGAACAACCTCACCCAGCTGAACCCGCTGAAGAACAAGCCGTCCACCGCCGCCGCGGCCAACGCCGTCCCGGACGCCTGGTTCACCCCGTTGGCCCCCGGCTGGGGCGCGGTCGAGAAGCAGAAGGTCATCCCGGACATGCTGAGCGCGATCCTCAAGGGCAAGTCGGTGGACCAGGCCACCAAGGAGGCCGACGCCGCGATCGACCAGCTGATCAACAAGACGTCCTGAGCCGCCCCGCCGCCGTCCGCCCTCCCGCCTCCGGGAGCGGCGGGCGGCGGGTCGGACGGAGGTCCGGAGACGGATCGCGCGCCGGGCGCGCGGGGCGCACGACGGGCGTGCGGCAGGGAAGTTCGGAGGTGCTCCGGGCCGGGCGCGCCCATAGGATTGCCGGGCACGAAGAACCGCCGCGAGTGTGCGGACTCGCCGCCGTAGAGGTCCCCGTCGGGCAGCCGCCCGGGCGGGGTCGAACCGTCTCATCGGAGGCAGACCCAGATGTCCGACCCGCACACCGCTCCCGTCCCCGGCCGGATCATGGCGGCGGAGATGGCCGAGCAGCCGGCCGTCCTCCAGCGCATCCTCGACGAGGGCGCCCCGAAGATCCGCGGGATCGCGGCCGAGATCGCCTCCCGCAACCCGCGCTTCGTCCTGCTCACCGCGCGGGGCACGTCCGACAACGCCGCGCTGTATGCCAAGTACCTGGTCGAGATCCTGCTCGGCAAGCCGGCCGGTCTGACCTCGATGTCCACCACGACCGCGTACGGCGCCAAGCCGGACCTCACCGACGTCCTGGTGATCACCGTCAGCCAGTCCGGCGGCTCGCCGGACCTGGTGGCCTCCACCAAGGCCGCCCGCGAGGCCGGCGCCATCACCCTCGCGGTCACCAACAACGCCTCCTCGCCGCTGGCCGAGGTCTCCGAGTTCCACATCGACGTGCTGGCAGGCCCGGAGAAGGCGCTGCCCGCCACCAAGACCTACACCGCCGAGCTGCTGGCGCTCTACCTGCTGGTCGAGGGCCTCGCGGAGGCCTGGGGGTACTCCCGGCGGGAGCCCGGGGAGGGCTCGGCCGCCCAGGGGCTGCCGGCCCTGGCCGCGGGCGTGCTGGAGCGGCACGCCGAGGTGCGGGCGCTGGCCGAGCGCTACCGCTTCGCCCAGCGCCTGGTCATCACCTCGCGCGGCTACGGCTACCCGACGGCCCGCGAGGCGGCGCTGAAGCTGATGGAGACCACCTACATCCCGGCCAGTCCGTTCTCCGGCGCGGACCTGCTGCACGGCCCGCTGGCCATGGTGGACAACGTCTCGCCGGTCATCGCGATCGTCCCGGACGGCAAGGGCGGCGAAGCCCTGCAGCCGGTCCTGGACCGGCTGCGCGGCCGCGGCGCGGACCTGGTGGTGATCGGCCAGCAGGCACAGGTGGACGCCGCCTCGGCGGGCTTCGTGCTGCCGGCCGGAGTGCCGGAGGAGGTGCAGCCGATCCTGGAGATCCTGCCGCTGCAGCTGCTGGCGTACGAGGTCACCATCGCCCGCGGCCAGGACCCGGACGCCCCGCGCGCCCTGGCCAAGGTCACCGAGACGAGGTAGACCGCGGTAGACCGAGGAAGACCGGCCCCGCGCGCGGACCGGCCCCCGTCCACAGCCTGTGGACGGGGGCCGGTCCGCTGAGCGGCGGAAACGTGGTCCGGGGCCGCGCGGCGGCCGGAAAGCACTACGGGCCACGGCGCCGACACGGGACCCTCAACCCGTGCGGCACCGCAGCCCGGAGCTGTCGTCGGGCGCCGGGGACGATCGAGGACTGTGCGGGGTCCTCGTTCGGCGGCGTCCGACCGAGGAGGGGCCGCGCGCGGTCAGGGCAGTTGCGCGGGGTCCGCTCCTTGGTGCTCTTTCATTGTGGACTAGACCAATCTGGGTTGTCCAGGCCGCTCGGCGAATTGGTCTAAACAACTCCGGGCCGTCGGGAGGCCGTCACGCGCCGTCCGACCGCCGGTCCGCCGCGCCCCGCCCGGACCGGCGGCGCTACCCTCGCCATGTGCCCTCGCTGAACGAACTCGTCCGCCGCCACACCACCCTCACCGGGGCCGACGTGGAATGGCTCCACATGCTGGTCTCGGAGTGGCAGCTGCTCTCCGACCTCTCCTTCGCCGACCTGGTGCTGTGGATCCCCACCTGGGACGGCATCCGCTACGTCTCGGTGGCGCAGATGCGGCCCAACACCGGGCCGACCTCCTACCAGGACGACATGGTCGGCCACCTCGTCCCGCGCGGTCGGCGCCCGCTGCTGGACGCCGCCTTCGACGAGGGCCGGATCGTGCGCGAGGGCGACCCGGAGTGGCGCGAGGAGGTCCCGGTCCGGGTCGAGTCGATCCCGGTCCGGCGCGAGGGCAAGGTGCTCGGGGTGATCGCCCGCAACACCAACCTGCTGACCGTCCGCACCCCCAGCCGGCTGGAGCTCACCTACCTGCAGAGCGCCTCCGACCTGGCCCAGATGATCGCCGCCGGCAGCTTCCCCTTCCCCGGCATCGAACAGGTCGACATGGACGCCGCCCCCCGCGTCGGCGACGGCCTGATCCGCCTGGACGCGGACGGCATCGTCACCTACGCCAGCCCCAACGCGCTCTCCGCCTACCACCGCCTCGGCCTCACCACCGACCTGGTCGGCAGCCACCTCGGCCGCACCACCGCGGACCTCGCCCCGCCGTCCCGCGGCGCCGTCCACGAGGCACTGGTGAAGGTGGCCAGCGGCTGGGCACCCCGGCAGACCGAGGTGGAGGCGCAGGGGGGAGTGGTGACCGTGCGGGCGATCCCGCTCAAGCCCAAGGGCACCCTGACCGGATCGCTGGTGCTCTGCCGCGACGTCACCGAGCTGCGCCGCCGTGACCGCGAGCTGATGACCAAGGACGCCACCATCCGGGAGATCCACCACCGGGTGAAGAACAACCTGCAGACCGTCGCGGCCCTGCTGCGGCTGCAGTCCCGCCGGATGGAGTCGGAGTCCGGCCGGGCCGCGCTGGACGAGGCGGTGCGCCGGGTGGGCTCGATCGCGATCGTGCACGAGACGCTCTCCCAGGCCCTGGACGAGCAGGTGGCCTTCGACGAGATCGCCGACCGGGTGCTGGCGATGGTGATGGAGCTGTCCCAGGACGGCCGGGTGGCGACCCGCCGCACCGGCAGCTTCGGCATCCTGTCCGCCGAGGTGGCCACCCCGCTGTCGATGGTGCTGACCGAGCTGCTGCAGAACGCCCTGGAGCACGCCTTCGGCCCGACGGCCTCCGGGAACCTGGAGGTCAGCGCGCTGCGCGGGCGGGCCCCGGCGACCGGGATGGGCTGGTCGGACAGCTGGAACGGCGGCGCCCGACCGGAGGAGTACCTGCTGATCACCGTGCAGGACGACGGCCGCGGCATGCCGGAGGGGTTCGACCCCAAGACGGCGGGCAACCTCGGCCTGCAGATCGTCCGGACGCTGGCCACCGGCGAGTTGGGCGGCACCTTCGACATGGTGGCCGGTCCGAACGGCGGTACGAAGGTGGTTCTGGAGATCCCGGTCCGCTGAGGACCCCGGTCCGCCGCGGGCCCGGTCCGCCGGGTCCGGCCCGGCTGAGATTCTGCTGAGAATCCGTTGCACGAGGGCGCTCGGCGGGGGCGCGCGTTCGGCGGAAGCGCCGGCTGCGCACTCCGGCCGCCCCGTGCCGCTTCGGCCGGACGTGGCGGGGGAGCGGCGGAGCGCGGGGAGCGAACGGTCGCGGAAACAGAAACGAGGCCCTGTCGACCGGGGGGGGGTGGGTCGACAGGGCCTCTCAACCCGTTCCGGCCGTCGGGGGGAGTCGGCCGGAACGGGGGCTCTGGGTAGAGCGACACCTCGCCGGTGCGTTGCACACGGTGAGCGCCACAGCTCCACGATATTGCTCTAAGTGAACAGTATCAAGTGGCTGGACGGGTCCGGTGTCGCAGGACCAAGCCGGGCAAGGTCCTTTGTGCGGAAGGCTTCACCAGGAGGTGCAGGGAAGCCTTTGATCATGTGTTGATCGGTACTGCGGTCACTGCTGGTGCTACGCCGTGTGATCGGCGCGATCAGGCGGTGCGGGCGCGGTTGCGGGCGGCGCGGCGCTTCATCGCACGACGCTCGTCCTCGCTCATGCCGCCCCAGACGCCGGCGTCCTGGCCGGTTTCGAGGGCCCACTGGAGGCACTGCTCCATCACCGGACAGCGGCGGCACACGGCCTTGGCTTCCTCGATCTGCAGCAGAGCAGGACCGGTGTTCCCGATCGGGAAGAACAGCTCCGGGTCCTCTTCGCGGCAGACAGCGCGGTGGCGCCAGTCCATGGTCGTCCAACTCCTCCTGCCGACGGGGGTTGCCCGGGCGGCATAATCGATGGCTTTGTGAATGTGAACGCTTTCACGAATCCCGCAACAGCAAAAGAGACCAAAGGCCTACCGGGCCCGGGTGGTCTGTGCTGGGGGGGATTCGGCGATTCGAGGGACACCCCGCGGTCGGTGCTCCGTGGTTCCGGAGTCGCCGTCGCTGCGATGTGTCCCGATCGCCATGTAGAGGTTCGCAAACCTCGGGCTCGGATACAACCCCCTTCGGGGAGGAATTTTTGATTCTTCGGTGTCGCCTAGCTCACAGCCAGTACTTCTATGGAGTGAAGGGGGCTTGTGCGTTCGAGAAGAAGGGCGAACCCCGCTTCCGGTCACACAATCACACGCAGTGCCCGCCGAACGCCTGTGAAACTGACGCGACTCCTGTCTCCAAGATGGTCGCCGTCCACCTGGAACGGGGCCGGTTCCTCTGAAACCAAGGTGAAGTGCCGGACGTCGTGGTAGGAGACGACGTGCTTCCCGGACGGGCCGACCGGCGGTGCGCCGTCGCTCGAAGGCGTGTGTGACCGCAGGATCTGACGGATCGTTCGAGCCGTACCGAACGCCGTCATCCGGGTGATGCCGAAGACGTCGAGGTCCGTGTCGAAGGAGGCGAGCGGTGAGGGGTAGACCGGGCGGTTGCCGAGGAACGTCCACGGCGAGGTGTTGCTGACTATCGACAGCACCAGCCCCGGAACGGCCTCGCGGCCCGGCAGCTCCAGGGAGACCGGGCCGGATCGGCGCTGCTCACGCTGGGTGAAGTAGTGCCGGATCGCCTGCGTGACGTAGAGGGCGTGGGTGGACTTGCGCCCGGCCCTGCGCTGCTCCTCGACCCGGCCGACCACGCCGGCGTCGAAGCCGAGGCCGGCGGTGAAGGTGAACCAGCGGTCGGGCAGGCCGTCGGTCATCGCCTTGCCCAACCCGATCGGGCGCTCCTGCTTGTGCTCCAGCGCGTGCAGCAGGGCCCCGGTGGCCTCCACCGGGTCGTTGGGCAGGCCCAGCGCGCGGGCGAACACATTGGTCGAACCGCCCGGCACCACGGCCAGTCGCGGGACCTTCTCGCCCGGGCCGTGCGCCAGCAGCCCGTTCACCACCTCGTTGACGGTGCCGTCGCCCCCCAGCGCCACCACCAGGTCGACCGTGCCGTCCTCCGCCGCCTCGCGGGCCAGGTCGCGCGCGTGGCCCCGGTACTGCGTCTCGGCCACCTCCAGCTTGAGGTCGCTGCGCAGGGCGTGGATCAGGACGTCCCTGGTCCGGCCACTGGTGGTGGTGGCCTTGTGGTTCACGACCAGGAGAGCGCGCATGGGGAAAGCCTACGGGGCGGTACGGACCAACCGGCGGCTACCCTGCTGGAGTGACCGCAGAAACCTCCGCACCCGTACCCGCGGCCGACTCCGGCCGTCCGGCGTCCCTGACCCTGGGCGCCGCCATCACCGCCCTGGAGGGCGCCGCGCTGGCCGTCGTCGGCGTCTGGGACATGGTGGCCGCGCTGTCCGGCCAGTCCAAGCAGCTCGCCCTGAACGAGTTCGGCGGCGTGGTCATCGTGCTGCTCGGCGTGCTGCCGGTGCTGGCCGCCCGCGCGCTGCTGAAGGAGCGCCGCTGGGGCCGCAGCCCGGCGGTGCTGACCAACTCGATCTGCCTGCCGGTCGCCTACTACATGTTCCAGAGCGGCGGCACGATGATCGCCGTGGGCGCGCTGGTCGGCCTGCTCGGGCTGGTGGGCATCGGCTCGCTGCTGAACCCGAAGTCGACGGCGGCCCTGTACGCCCCGTCCGAGGACTGAGCGCACAGGGCCGCCGGAGGGCCGGACGGCCGCGCAGCCGGAGCTGAGCGGCCGTCAGTCCTACTCCTCCACCAGCAGCTTCTCCCGCAGCTGGGCCAACGTCCGGGCGAGCAGCCGGGACACGTGCATCTGGGAGATCCCCACCTCGGCGGCGATCTGCGACTGGGTCATGTTCCGGAAGAACCGCAGCACCAGGATCTTCTGCTCCCGGGGCGGCAGTTGGGCCAGCAGCGGCTTGAGCGACTCGCGGTACTCGACGCCCTCCAGCGCCTCGTCGGTCGCGCCCAGGGTGTCCGCGACGGCCGGCGACTCGTCGTCGCTGTCCGGCACGTCCAGGGACAGCGTGGAGTACGCGTTGGCGGACTCCAGGCCCTCCAGGACGTCCTCCTCGGAGATCCCCAGGTGCTCGGCCAGCTCGTGCACCGTGGGGGAGCGGCCGTGCCGCTGGGAGAGCTCGCTGGTCGCCGTGGTGAGCGACAGCCGCAGCTCCTGCAGACGGCGCGGGACACGCACCGCCCAGCCCTTGTCGCGGAAGTGCCGCTTGATCTCCCCGACGATGGTCGGCGTCGCGTAGGTGGAGAACTCGACCCCGCGCTCGTGGTCGAAGCGGTCCACCGACTTGATCAGGCCGATGGTGGCGACCTGGGTGAGGTCGTCCAGCGGCTCGCCCCGGTTGCGGAAGCGCCGGGCCAGGTGCTCGACCAGCGGGATGTGCATCCGCACCAGCTGGTTGCGCAGCTCGACCCGCTCCGGCGAGCCCTCGGGCAGCGCCGACAGGCGGACGAACAGGGCGCGGGCGGCCTCCCGGTCCGGGGCGCCGGAGCGGTGCGCGCCCTGCGCGGGCACGGCGCCGTGCAGCTCAGCCTCGGCCGTCTCGTCCGCCCGGTCCGCCGGCTCCGGCGGGGGGACGGAGTCGGGCGTCGGCTCAGACGTCGGCTCGGTCGGGTGGCTCATCCGGTGGGCGTCCTTCGGGTGCGCTTCGTCGTTGGCGGCGAGGCCGGGAACGCTCGCCTGGGTCGGTACGGCAGGTCCCGCCGTCGCGAGGCCGGTACGGTCCAGATCACTCACGGCCATTCCCCCGTTCCGTTCCGGGAGCACCGGGGCCGCGGCCCCGGAATCGTCTCGTTGGTCGTACCGCCCGGAGGCGGTACCGGGAGCCGTCCGCCCGGCCCCGGGAGGGGGTGCGGCGGACGGCCCTTGCGCGGGTGCTGCTCGGTCTGTGCGGTGCGGTCCGGCGCCCGGCTAGTGGGCCGTGGACCCGCCGCGCTTCTTGTGCAGGCTGATCGACACGGTGTTGTCCTCGCCGACCGAGGAGTCGACCTCGCCGGCCAGCGCGGAGAGCACCGTCCAGGCGAAGGTGTCCCGCTCGGGGGCCTTGCCGTCGGTGGTCGGGGCGGCGACGGTCACCTTCAGCGAGTCGCCGACCAGGCGGAACTCGCAGGAAAGGACGGAGCCCGGCACCGCCTGCTGCAGCAGGATGGCGCAGGCCTCGTCGACCGCGATCCGCAGGTCCTCGATCTCGTCGAGGGTGAAATCCAGCCGGGCCGCCAGCCCGGCCGTCGCTGTTCGCAGCACGGAGAGGTAGGCCCCCGCCGCGGGGAGCCGGACCTCCACGAAATCCTGAACACCGAGATCGCCGTCGATCTGGGACACCCTTGCCTCCTGGGTGACGCGCTGTGCTTGCTTGGTACCCCGCTTGTTACCCCTGCTTGCCGCCTCTCAAAGGAGGCACCGGGGTTGCGGGTCCGCCATCACTCTGCCTGCCCTGTTGCACCCCGGTTCGGGGTTACTCATGGTAAGGCATTGCGACGCAGGGTGGCAGACCCTTTCCCGGACTCCGTCGGTCCGCTCAGCGGCGGCCGGCGGCGGCGAGTGCCTCGTCGGTGAGCCGGTACACGGTCCACTCGTCCATCGGCACCGCACCGATCGACTTGTAGAAGTCGATCGACGGCTGGTTCCAGTCCAGCACCGACCACTCCACCCGGGAGTAGCCGCGCTCCACGGCGATCCGGGCGAGCTCCAGCAGCAGGGCCTTGCCGTGGCCGCCGCCGCGCGCCTCCGGGCGGACGTACAGGTCCTCCAGGTAGATCCCGTGGGTGCCGCGCCAGGTCGAGAAGTTGCGGAACCAGAGGGCGAAGCCCACCGGCTCCCCGGTGGTCCCGTCCTCGGCGATCAGGCCGAACACGGCCGGATCGGCGCCGAACAGGGCCTCGCGCAGCTGCTCCTCGGTGGCCACGGCCTCGTGCGGGGCCTTCTCGTACTCCGCGAGCTCACGGATCATGGCGTGGATGACGGGAACGTCGGTGGCGACTGCGGTGCGGATCATGCCAGCGAGCCTACTGCTCGGGCCCCGTCTCGTCCCAGGCCTGGACGGAGGTCTGATCGACGATCCTTCCGTCCCGCAGGTCGGCCATCGAGGCCATCAGCACCCGGACGCCGTCCGGGTAGCGGCAGGACTCCAGGAAGGCGACGTGGTCGTCCTGGACCACCACCTGCTCCAGCTTGTGGGTCATCTCGCGGCCGTAGATGTCGCTCAGCATGGCGCCGATCTCCTCCAGCCCGTGCATCACCAGGGGGTGGCTGGGCTGGGTCTTCCGGTCGACCACGCGCAGTTCGGCGTCCTCCGCGTAGAGCGCCAGGAGGGCGTCGGCGTCGCAGCGTTCGATGCCCTCGCGCAGGGCGCGGGTGTCGAAGGCGGCGGGGGCCGCCATGGTGGTCATGATTCGCTCCTCCGGTCGGGGTCCGTCGGCTCGTACCTAGAGCCTACGCCCGGCACCACCGACCGGAGGGGCCGGAGACCGGGCCGCTCAGCGGGCCGGCACGGTGCGCAGGTACTCGGCCAGGGTGCCGATCGCGGCCGGGTTGCGCGGGCTCTCCACCAGGTCGACGTAGTCCAGTACGAAGATCCGGTCGTTCCTGATCGCGGAGACGCCGGCCAGCGGCGGGAACGACTTCAGGAACTTCCGCTTCTCCTCGGCGTCCGGGGTCGCGTAGTCGTTGATCACGATCACCTCGGGGTCGCGCTGCACCACGCTCTCCCAGCCGGCGGTGACCCAGGTGTCGGCGAGGTCGCCCATGATGTTGGTGCCGCCGGCCTTGGCGATGATCTCGTCGGCGGCGGCGAACTTCCCGGCGGTGTACGGCTTGTCCTGCCCGCTGTCGTACAGGAAGACGGACGGGCGGCGCTCGGGCTGCGGGACGGCGGCGATCCGGGCCCTGGAGTCGGCGATCAGCCGGTCGGCGCGGTCCTTGACGTCGAAGATCTCGCCGAGGTTGGCCAGGTCCGTGTAGAGCGCGTCCAGCGGGTCCATCACGCCGCGTTCGGTGCCCCTGCCGCTGCGGCAGGACTCGCTGAGCACGTACGAGTCGATGCCGAGGGCCTTGAACGCCTGCGGGGTGACGCCGCTGCCCTCGTCGAAGCCGTAGTGCCAGCCGGCCAGCACCAGGTCGGCCCTGGCGTCCAGGGCGATCTCCTTGGTGAGCACCTTCCTGGAGAGCCAGGCGGTCTGCTGGTAGCCGTCCTTCCACGGCACCTTGTCGACCCGGCCCTTGTCGTCGGGCATGACGTAGCCGGCCATCCGGTCGGCCAGGCCGAGGGAGAGCATCAGTTCGGTGATGTTGACGTCGTTGGTGACCACCCGGGCCGGCTTCTGCGGGAAGGTCAGCTCCTCGCCGCAGTTCTGCACGGTCACCGGGTAGTGGGCGGAGCCGGTCGAGGCCTGCCGGGGGGCGATCTCCGCGCCGCAGGCGGTGAGTCCGAGGACGAGCAGGGTGGCGGCGGCAACGGCCTTGGTGCGCACGGTGGTTCCTTCGGTGGTTCAGGCGTCGGGGGTACGGGCGTCGGGGGTACGGGCGTCGGGGGTACGGGCGTCGGCGGTCCGGGTCCCGGGCGTCCGGGTGTCGAGGGAGCGGTCGAGGCGGTCGAACAGCAGTTGGAGGGCGCCGGTCTCCGGGTGCCGGACCGGCGTGGCCCGGACACCGAACACCTCGGCCAGCAGGGCGGGCCGGAGCACCTCGGCGGGCGGTCCGGAGGCCACGATCCGGCCGGCCCGCAGGACGTACAGCAGGTCGCAGTGGCTCGCCGCCAGGTTGAGGTCGTGCAGCGCGACGAGCACCGTCGGGCCGGCCTCGCGGGCCAGCGCCAGGACCTCCAACTGGTGGGCGACGTCGAGGTGGTTGGTGGGTTCGTCGAGCACCAGCAGGCGCGGCTCCTGGACCAGCGCGCGGGCGAACAGCACCCGCTGCTTCTCGCCCCCGGACAGGCTCAGGAAGCCCCGTCCGGCGAGGTGCCCGGCCCGGACCTTCGCCAGGGCGCCGGCGCAGCGCTCCCGGTCCGCGTCGGTCGGGGCGCCGAGGCCGCGCCGGTACGGCAGCCGGCCCATGGCGACCACCTCGGCCACCGTGAAGTCGAACTCGGCGGAGTGCTCCTGGGTCAGCGCGGCCACCCGCCGGGCCGTCTCCCGCGCGGAGAGCGCGTGCAGGTCGTCGCCGTCGAGCCGGACGGCCCCGCCGGTGGGCTTCAGCACCCGGTAGACGCAGCGCAGCAGGGTCGACTTGCCGCTGCCGTTCGGTCCGACCAGGCCGACCACCTGCCCGGCGGCGGCCGCCAGGCTCACCTCGTGGACGATCCGGGTGCCGGCCGACTCCACCGAGACGGTGTCGACGCCGAGGTCCTGGGCCTTCGCCCGGTCGGGCCGGGCGGTCGAGCCGGCCGGGGCGGCCGGGGCGGCCGGGCCGGTCGTACGGATGGCATCGGTCGTACCGATCGCGTCGGTCACCGTCGGCCTCCGAAGGCGTGGCCGCGCCGACGCATCATCAGCAGGAAGGCGGGCACGCCGAGCACGGCGGTGAACACCCCGACGGGCAGTTCGGCGGGTGCCAGCAGGGTGCGGGAGGCGATGTCCACCCAGACCAGCAGCAGCGCCCCGGCGAGCGGGGCGACCAGCAGCACCCGGCGATGCCCGGCGCCGACCAGCATCCGGGCCACGTGCGGCACCAGCAGCCCGACGAAGCCGATCGCACCGCTGACCGCGACCACCGTGCCGGTGACGGCGGCGGTCACCACGAACAGTTCACGGCGCATCCGGTCCGGGTCCACACCGAGCGAGGCGGAGGTCTCGTCGCCCATGGCGAGCGCGTCCAGCCGTCCGGCGGCGCAGCCGAGGTGGGCGAGCCCGGCCAGGACGGTGCAGGCGGCGATCGGCACCGAGCCCCAGGTGGCACCGCCGAGGCTGCCGAGCAGCCACATCATCGCGTTCCGGGCGGCGTCGCCGCGGTCGGCGGCGAAGACCATCAGGGTGGTGGCGGCGGCGAAGCCGTAGGAGAGGGCGGTGCCGGTGAGCACCAGCCGCAGCGGCGTGAGCCCGTACGCGGTGCGGGCTGCGAGGTAGACCAGCGTCATCGCGAGCAGTGCGGAGCCGAAGGCGGAGGCGGAGATCGCCCACACCCCGAGCGAGGCGAAGGCGCCGAACAGCAGGACGGCGTTGGCGCCGACGGCCGCGCCGGAGGAGATGCCGAGGACGAAGGGGTCGGCGAGGGCGTTGCGCACCAGCGCCTGGACGGCGACCCCGGTGGCGGCCAGCCCGGCGCCGACCACGGCGGCCAGGACGGTGCGCGGCAGCCGGATCTCCCAGACGATGGCGTACGCGGCCGCCTCGTCGGCCTCCAGCCGACCGCCCGTCAGTCCGGCGCCCAGCAGCCGCAGTACGTGCGGGAGCCCGATCCCGGAGGAGCCCAGCGCGACCCCGCAGACCAGCGACAGCAGCAGGGCGGCGCCGAGGCCGACGGTGAGCGGGAGCACGGGTGTCCGGTGGACGGACGGGCCGCCGGCTACGCGGGTCACGGGTGCGCGGGTCATGGGTGCGCGGGTCACGGATGCGCCTTGCCTCGGGCCGCGGGTGCGCCGGGGCGGGCGCCGGCCGGGGGCGTGCCCGGGCGCCGTCCCCCTCGCAGTCCACGGCGAGTTCTCGGGAGTCCAACGGCCGAGGGCGATCGGGCTGGCGCGGCCGCACCGCGGGTGCGGGCCGTGCTCACCGTTGCGGGTCAGCGCCGGATTCTCACCGGACTTCCCCCTCGGACGCCCTGGCAGCATAACAGGCACTCAGGGTAGGCAACCCTTACCGAGGTCGGGTCGGGTGTGAACGCACGACCGCCCCCGTCCGGCGGTGCGGACGGGGGCGGTCGGGTGGCGACGCGTCAGGCTCAGGCCTGCTTGGTCTCCCAGAAGATCTTGTCGACCTCGGCGATCAGGTCCAGCAGGGCCTGGCCGGTGGCCGGGTCGGTGGACGCCTTGGTGGCCGAGGCGGCCTTCAGGGTGTCGTTGATCAGCTGGTGCAGCTGCGGGTACTTCTCGAAGTGCGGGGCCTTGAAGTAGTCGCTCCACAGCACCGAGATGTGGTGCTTGACGGCCTCGGCGCGCTGCTCCTTGATGATGACGGCGCGGGCACGGAAGTGCGGGTCCTCGTTGGCCTGGTACTTCTCCTGGGTGGCCTTGACCGACTCGGCCTCGATCCGGGCCTGCGCCGGGTCGTACACGCCACAGGGCAGGTCACAGTGGGCGTGAGCGGTGGCACGCGGTGCAAACAGACGAGAGAACATGGGAGTCCTTCCTTAGATCGTCTTCCCGCGCCCGAGATTACCCTTCCGCCCTCGTGGTTTCGCGATCGGGCGGTGGGCCTAGGGCAAAAGGCGGACCCGGAACCGGGGTAATCCGGACACCGAACAGGTGACGGTCCGTACGGCAGACTGGGGGCGGGCGTGCGGGAGGAGGAGTCGTGGCACGGAGCGCGGAACCGGAGGGCCGGACCGGGGGCGGCGTGTTGCCGTTCGGGGTCGTCGACGTGGCGGGCCCGTCGATGGTCCCGACCCTGCGCGAGGGCGACCGGCTGCTGGTCCGCTACGGCGCGCCGATCCGGCCGGGCGCGGTGGTGCTCTTCCGCCACCCCTTCCAGCAGGACCTGCTGGTGGTGAAGCGGGCCGCCGGGCGCCGGCCCGGCGGGTGGTGGCTGCTGTCCGACAACCGTCCGGTGGACAGCGACAGCCGCAGCTACGGCGCGGTCCCGGACGAGCTGGTGCTCGGCCGGGTGCTGCTGCGGCTGAGCCCGCGCCCGTCCTGGCTGGCGCCGGGCCGCCGGCTGGAGCGGCTGCTGCTCGCCCCGCGGCTGGCCCGGGTGCCGGGCCTGGCCCGCCGCCTCGGCGCCTGGGTGGAGGACGTCTAGCGCCTACTGCCCGCCGCCCAGCGCGGCCTCCGCCTCCTGGCGCTTGCGGGCCCGGTAGGCGGCGACGTTGGCCCGGGTCGCACAGCGGTCCGAGCAGTAGCGGCGGGAGCGGTTGGTCGAGGTGTCCAGGTAGGCGTTGCGGCAGGGCGCGGCCTGGCAGATGCCCAGCCGGTCGCCGCCCAGCTCGGTGAGGTGGACGGCCAGGCCCATGCAGGCGACCGCGCTGAAGTGCGCGGTGGCGGTCGGCGAGTTGTCGGCCAGGTGCAGGTGCCAGCGGGGCCGTCCGGCGTCGTCCAGGTAGTCGTGCCCGGAGATCAGCGGGCTGACGGGGTACTCCATCAGCAGGCTGTTCAGCAGGTCGACGCCGCGGGTCTCGTCCCCGTCGGCGGCGGCCTCGAAGACCCCGCGCAGCCGGGTCCGCACGGCCCGCAGCCGGGGCAGGTCGGACTCGTCGGCGAGCGCGGCGGCCCGGGAGGAGTCGGAGAACAGGGCGCGCACCGCGTCCACGGAGGTCAGCGTGTCGGTGCCGCGCTCCGGCTCCTCGGTGTTCACCAGCCGAACGGCGAGGTCGGCGTACGAGGCGAGCTCCACGGCGGTCCTTCCAGAGAATCGGTAACGGGCTGACTGCTTCCAGCCTATTACCCGAGTGGGGAAAACACCAGCATCCGGTAGCGCGGCTGGCTGGCGCCGTCCAGGTCGGCGACCAGCAGGGACTTGTCGACCAGCGACAGCAG